>NZ_JBICYJ010000078.1:0-24282 GCF_043200835.1 Kitasatospora sp. NPDC048365 | reverse complement strand
CCCTCCCTCTCTCCCCCCCGCGCCCGCGCCCCCCCCCCGCCCCCCCCCCCCCCCCCCCCCCCCCCCCCCCCCCTTCGCGTACCGCCGTCAGATCAGGCCGTGGTCCTCGAGGTACGTGAGCTGGGCCCGGACCGAGAGCTCGGCCGCCGGCCGGAGCGCCGGGTCCACGTCCGCGTAGACCCGGGCGACCACCTCGGCGGCGGTCCGGCAGCCGGCCTCCACCGCGGTCTCCACCTGGGCCAGCCGGCCGGCCCGGTGCGCCAGGTAGTAGTCGACGGCGCCGAGCGCGTCCGCGAGCACCGGCCCGTGGCCGGGCAGCACCGTCCGGACGCCGTGCTCGGACGCCATGGTGTGCAGTCGCCGCAGCGAGTCCAGGTAGTCGCCGAGCCGCCCGTCCGGGTGGGCCACCATCGTGGTGCCGCGCCCCAGCACGGTGTCACCGGTGAGGATCGCGCCGTCCGCCGGCAGGTGGAAGGTCAGCGAGTCCGCGGTGTGCCCCGGGGTGGCGACCACCCGCAGGTCGAGGCCGCCGACCTCGATCCGCTGGCCGCCGTGCAGCCCCTCGTCACCCAGCCGGTGTGCGGGGTCGAGCGCGCGCACCGGCGTCCCGGTCAGCTCGGCGAACCGCGCCGCGCCCTCGGCGTGGTCGTGGTGCCCGTGCGTGAGCAGCGTCAGGGCGATCCGCTTGCCCTGCTCCTCGGCGATCCGCACCACCCGGCGCAGGTGCCCCTCGTCCAGCGGACCGGGATCGATCACCACGGCCAGGTCCGAGCCGGGCTCGGAGAGCAGCCAGGTGTTCGTCCCGTCGAGCGTCATCGGCGACGGATTGGGCGCGAGGACGCACAGCGCGCGGGGGGTGGCGGCCCCGCCGACGGTGTCGGCGGGGTCACCGGGAAGGAGACCGGTCATTACCCGTCCGTCTCGGTTCGGCCCAGGGCCCGCAGCGGCAGCGCGCGGGTCAGCACGCGCGGGGTCGGCTCGTCCGGGACCGCGCAGTTGGTGCAGGCGAGCGTGCGGGGGGTGAGGCTGCGGGCGGGCATACGAGGTGCCGTCCGGCGAGCCACGTCGTTGTGGATCATCGGCCGATCGTCCTTCCTGGTCGTGACGGTGGTCCGTGCTACGGATGTACTGCTCATCCCATCAGATCGGGAACTCCCCGTCGATGGTCAGCTCCTCATACCCCGGCCACCGGACCGTCATACGGTCGCCGGCGACCTCGGCCCGGCCGAGCACCGGGCGCACCGTCCGGGACCGCGCCGCGGCCAGCGCGTCCTGCGGCGAACGGGCCGCGACCAGCTCCCGCAGCACCGAGACGGTCGGCGGCAGCATCCCGTACCGGCCCTCCGCGTAGCCCGCGACCGCCTCCGCCGGGGACAGCCACGCCACCCGGTCCGCCTCGCCGACGGTCGAGGCCGCCGACTGGCCGGACGGCAGCGCGGCCACGAAGAACCAGGTGTCGAACCGGCGCTCCTCGAACTCCGGCGTCACCCAGCGCGCCCACCCGCCCAGCAGGTCGCTGCGCAGCACCAGCCCGTGCTCGGTCAGGAACTCGGCGAAGGACAGCTCGTGCGCCTCCAGCGCGGCCCGCTCGGCCGTCCAGTCGCGCGGCTCGACCACGCTGTCGGCGTCCGGACCGGCCAGCAGGACGCCGGCCTCCTCGAAGGTCTCGCGGACGGCGGCGCACACCACGGCGGTCGCGGTCGCCGGGTCGGTGCCCAGCCGCTCGGCCCACACGGCGGGGCTCGGGCCCGCCCACGCGGGAGCCGCCTCGGCGTCCCGCGGGTCGACACCGCCGCCGGGGTAGGCGTACATGCCGGCGGCGAACGCCATCGAGGTGCGGCGGCGCAGCAGGTACGCCTCGGGGCCCCCGGCGCCCTCGCGCAGCAGCACCACGGTGGCGGACGGCTTCGGGGTCGGCGGGGACAGCTCGCCGGCCGCGAGCGCCCGGATCCGGGCAGGCCAGCCGGGGGGCATGGGGAGCGGAGGGTGGTCCATGGGCGGGATGCTAGACGCAAAGCAGGGGCGCGCGGGAGGTACCCCCACGCGCCCCTTCCGCTGCTGTCAGCTCCGGACGCGGACCTGGAGCTCGACCTCGACGGGGGCGTCGAGGGGGAGGACGGCGACGCCGACCGCGCTGCGGGCGTGCACGCCGGCGGCACCGAGCGCGGCGCCCAGCAGCTCGCTGGCACCGTTGATCACACCGGGCTGGCCGGTGAAGTCGGGGGCGGAGGCGACGAAGCCGACCACCTTCACGACCTGCTCGACCGCGTCCAGGTCACCGATCACGGACTTGATCGCGGCGAGCGCGTTCAGCGCGCAGATCTGGGCGAGCTGCTTGGCCTCCTCCGCGGTGACCTCGGCGCCGACCTTGCCGGTGCTCGGCAGCTTGCCGGCGACCATCGGCAGCTGGCCGGAGGTGAACACGTACTCGCCGGTGCGCACGGCCGGCACGTACGCGGCGACCGGCGCCGCGACCTCCGGCAGGGTGAGCCCGAGCTCGGCGAGCTTCTCCTCGACCTTGCTCATGTCAGGCCTTCTCCCGCTTCAGGTAGGCGACGAGCTGCTCGGGGTTGGGCCCGGGCACGACCTGGACGAGCTCCCAGCCGTCCTGGCCCCAGGTGTCGAGGATCTGCTTGGTGGCGTGCACGAGGAGCGGCACGGTGACGTATTCCCACTTGGTCATGGGGGTGACTCTAGCCGGAGCGACCGGTGTGAGGTGGGACACAAAGGGGGCATGATTCACCCGGGCCGCCGGGATGCTCCCGGCATCGGGGTCGCTCGCTGGTTACGCTCGCGGTGAGGGCACCGCCGGGTGCCGGTCGACCGACGGACGGAGACGGAGCGTGGCAGGCAGCAGCCCGACGGCGTCGAGCGACCCGGACTGGGAGGGCGTCAGGCTGCATGTCGTCACCGGCAAGGGCGGTACCGGGAAGACGACGGTCGCGGCCGCGCTGGCGATCGCGCTGGCGGCGCAGGGCCGCCGCACGCTGCTGATCGAGGTGGAGGGCCGGCAGGGCATCGCCGAGCTGTTCGGGATCGCCGCGCTGCCGTACGAGGAGCGCCGGGTGGCCACCGTGACCCCCGCGCAGCTGGGGCTGCCGGGCCGCCGGCACGGCGAGGTGCACGCGCTGGCGATCGACACCGAGCTGGCGCTGCTGGAGTACCTGGAGATGTTCTACAAGCTGGGCCGCGCCGGGAAGGCGCTGCAGAAGGTCGGCTTCGTGGACTTCGCGACGACGATCGCCCCGGGCGTGCGGGACGTGCTGCTCACCGGGAAGGCCTGCGAGGCGGCCCGGCGCAAGGGGCAGGACGGCACCCTGGTGTACGACGCGGTGGTGATGGACGCGCCGCCGACCGGCCGGATCACCCGCTTCCTCAACGTGAACTCGGAGGTCGCCGGGTTGGCCCGGATCGGGCCGATCCACTCCCAGGCGCAGGCGGTGATGCGGGTCCTGCGGTCGCCGGAGACCACGGTGCACTTCGTGACGCTGCTGGAGGAGATGCCGGTGCAGGAGACGGTGGACGGCATCGCGGACCTGCGCGAGGCGAAACTGCCGGTCGGCGGCGTGCTGGTGAACATGGTCCGCCCGCCGGTGCTGGACGCCGCGGCGGTGGAGGCGGTGCACGGCGACCACCGCGAGGAGGTGGCGCTGGCGCTCGGCGAGGCCGGGCTGGGCGGCCGCTCCCGCAAGCCGGAGACGGTCCGGGCACACGTCGAGCCGCTGCTCGGCCCGCTGCTGGAGCAGGCCAGGGAGCACGCCGAGCGGGTCGAGCTGGAGCGCGAGCAGCGCGCCGACCTGCAGCAGCTGAAGCTGCCGACGTACGAACTGCCGCTGCTCGGCGAGGGCGTGGACCTGGCCGGGCTGTACCGGCTGGCGGGCGAGCTCAAGCGGCAGGGGGCGGCATGACGGCCAGGCTGGAGGTCGACGCGCTGATCGACGACCCGGCGACCCGGATCGTGGTGTGCTGCGGCTCGGGCGGCGTGGGCAAGACCACCACCGCCGCGGCGATCGGGCTGCGTGCCGCCGAGCGCGGCCGCAAGGTGGTCGTGCTGACCATCGACCCGGCCCGCCGGCTCGCCCAGTCGATGGGCCTGAGCGAGCTGGACAACACCCCGCGGGTGGTGAAGGGCGTGGCCGGCAAGGGCGAACTGCAGGCCATGATGCTGGACATGAAGCGGACCTTCGACGAGGTCGTGCTGGCCCACGCCGAGCCCGAGCGGGCCAAGGCGATCATGGAGAACCCGTTCTACCAGTCCCTGTCGGCCGGCTTCGCGGGCACGCAGGAGTACATGGCGATGGAGAAGCTGGGGCAGCTGCGGGACGAGGACCGCTGGGACCTGATCGTGGTCGACACCCCGCCCTCGCGCTCCGCGCTGGACTTCCTGGACGCGCCGAGCCGACTGGGCTCCTTCCTCGACGGGAAGGTGATCCGGCTGCTGACCGCCCCGGCCAAGGTCGGCGGGCGGTCCGCGATGAAGTTCCTGAACGTCGGGATGGGCCTGCTCACCGGCACCCTGGGCAAGATCTTCGGCGCCCAGCTGCTGACCGACGTGCAGACCTTCGTCTCCGCCATGGACTCGATGTTCGGCGGCTTCCGCGAGCGCGCCGACCGCACGTACCAGCTGCTGAAGGCGGAGGGCACCGCCTTCCTGGTGGTGGCGGCGCCCGAGCGGGACGCGCTGCGCGAGGCGGCGTACTTCGTCGACCGGCTGGCGGCGGACGAGATGCCGCTGGCCGGCCTGGTGCTCAACCGGGTGCACTCGACCGGAGCCCCCCAGCTCACGGCCGAGCGCGCCCTGGCTGCCGCCGAGGCACTGGAGGAGAACGGCTCCCAGACCTCGACCCCGGCGGCCGAGACGCTGGCCGCCGGACTGCTGCGGCTGCACGCCGAGCGGATGCAGATCATGGCCCGGGAGCGACGCACCCGGGACCGCTTCGCCTCGGTCTACCCGGACGTCCCGATCGTCGAGGTGCCCGCGCTGCCCGGGGACGTCCACGACCTGGACGGCCTGCGGGCGGTCGGCGACCGCCTCGGCGGTTGATCGGAAGCGGTACGAGCGGACGCTCCGTCAGGGGGACGGAGCGTCAGCCCGCCTGCGCGTAGTCCCGCAGGACCACACCCGTGGCCAGCGACTCCTCGTACTCCGTGCGAGCGGTCTCCAGCAGTCGGCGCCACGAGCCGACCGTCGGCCGGCGGCGCAGCAGCGCCCGGCGCTCGCGCTCGGTCATCCCGCCCCAGACCCCGAACTCCACCCGGTTGTCCAGTGCGTCGGCGAGGCACTCGGTGCGCACCGGGCACCCACTGCACACCGCCTTGGCGCGGTTCTGCGCCGCCCCCTGTACGAACAATTCGTCCGGATCGCTCGTGCGGCAGGCCGCCTGTGCGCTCCAGTCATCCACCCAGCCCATGCCGGCGCCGTCCTCTCCCGAATCGGGGCTCCCCCACGGCGGCAACGGCATATTCACCGCTGCCAGTTGAGGACGTTACGGAAGAACGGCACGACGCAACAGCCCCTAGGGGCCCAATCTCGAATGACCCGATCGGACTATGGGTGCCCGTTAGCTCACTCGTTGGAGTGATCGCAGGTCGGAGGCCTTGTCAGATACTGAGAGGCCTGATTTGGTCACGCTGTGCGACGGTGTGGGCCTGGACTCTTCCGGAGATGGGGGAGTTTCCGGTGCAAATCGGGCAAAGCTCATCACTCACAAGAGTGATATTGATGAACAGAGCGAAGCTGTCGCGAACCTGTGACAAGCGTAGGCGAACACCTGCCCCCCTGTACGGGAATCCGCGACGTAGGGTTCTCTCCATGGCTTCTCAGCGATCCGCGGGCAACGTCCTCGACAAGGCAGGGCTCGGTGTCAAGTTCCTGGGCAGCGCCGTGCTGGCCGGAATCCTGGTCGCCGGGATGGCGCTGCCGGCCGTCGGCGCGCTCGGGCTCACGGCGAAGGACACCGCCGACAGCTTCGACAACATCCCGGACGACTTCAAGCAGCCGACCCTCTCGCAGGCGTCGATGATCTACGACGCCAAGGGCGGGCTGATCGCGAAGGTCTACGACCGGGACCGCACCATCCTCACCAAGGAGCAGATGGCGCCGATCATGCGCCAGGCCCAGGTGGACATCGAGGACGCCCGCTTCTACGAGCACGGCGCCGTCGACCTCAAGGGCGTGCTGCGCGCCATAAGCAAGAACGCCGAGGCCGGCTCCGCCACCCAGGGCGCCTCCACGCTCACCCAGCAGTACGTGAAGAACGTCTTCGTCGAGCAGGCCGGCGACGACCAGCAGGCGTTCCTGGAGGCGACCAAGAAGAGCATGGGTCGCAAGATCCAGGAGCTCAAGTACGCCATCAAGCTGGAAGAGGACCTGAGCAAGGACCAGATCCTCACCAACTACCTGAACATCACCTTCTACGGCCACCAGGCGTACGGCATCGAGGCCGCCGCCAACCGCTACTTCAGCAAGAGCGCCAAGGACCTCACCGTCCCCGAGGCCGCGATGCTGGCCGGCCTGGTGCAGAACCCCTCGGCGTACGACCCGATCGCCCACCCGCAGGCGGCGCAGACCCGCCGCAACACGGTGATCAACAAGCTGCTGGAGTACAAGCACATCTCGCCGGACGACGCCAAGGCCGCGCTCGCCGCGCCGCTCGGCATCAAGTACCGCGAGCCGCAGAACGGCTGCATCACCGCGCAGAACGGCATGGGCTTCTTCTGCGACTACGTGCGCCGTGTGGTCAAGCAGGACCCGGTGTTCGGCAAGACCGCCGCCGACCGGCAGAAGCTGTGGAGCCAGGGCGGCCTGAAGATCTACACCACCATCGACCCGGCGAAGCAGGCCGCCGCGTACAACGCGGTCACCAAGAAGGTGAACGTCACCGACAAGGTGTCGGCCGCCGCCACCATGATCAAGCCGGGCACCGGCGAGATCCTGGCGATGGCCCAGACCCGCCCGTACGGCCTGGACAACGGCAAGAACCAGACCGTGCTCAACCTGAACGTCGACGCCAACATGGGCGGCGGCAACGGCTTCTCGCCCGGCTCGACCTTCAAGCCGATCCTGGCGGCGGCGGCCCTGGAGTCCGGGCTGCCGATCTCCCAGGAGTACCCCTCGCCGAACAAGATGGACTACCCGAAGATGTCCACCTGCGAGGGCAACTGGAACGAGAAGGGCGTCTCCGTCCAGAACGAGAACGAGAAGGAAGTCGGCCCGTACAACCTCAAGGACGCGATGGCGAAGTCGGTCAACACCTACTTCGTGCAGATGGAGGAGAACGTCGGCCTCTGCCCGATGAAGCAGATGGCCAACAAGCTCGGCATCAAGAACCTGGCCAACGGCACCCCGCTGAAGCAGATCCCCTCCATGGTGCTCGGCACCCAGGAGGTCTCGCCGCTGACCATGGCCAGCGCGTACGCCGCCTTCGCCGCCCGCGGCCTGTACTGCAGCCCGGTCGCGCTGACCTCGGTGGTCAACGCCGAGGGCAAGAAGCTCGACGTGCCGAAGGCCAACTGCGCCCAGGCGATGACCGACACCACCGCGGACGGCATCAACACCCTGCTGCTCGGCGTGACCGAGAAGGGCACCGCCGCCTCGCTCGGCCTGGACGACGGCCGCCAGATCGCCGGTAAGACCGGTACCACCGACAACCGGTACGCCGCCTGGTTCACCGGCTACACCCCCGAGCTGGCCACCTCGGTCTGGCTCGGCGGCGTCGGCGGCAACGTGTCGATGAAGAACATGAAGATCGGTAACACGTACTTCGACTCGGTGTTCGGCTCCACCGGCCCCGGCCCGATCTGGCAGATGGCGATGAACGACGCGCTCGACGGCACCCCGCCGGGACGCTTCCAGACCGTCAACATCCCGGTGCCGACCCCGACCACCACGCCGACCGACGGCGCCTCCCCGCCCTCCGGGGACAACGCCAACGGCAACGGCGGGCTGATCAACGGCGGCTTCACGTTGCCGCCCGGCTGGGGCGGCAACAACGGCGGCAAGCCGGGCCACCGGTAGGCACCGGCGGCAGACACGGAAGGGGTGGGGCCCGATCGGGCCCCACCCCTTCGTCGTTGCTCCGGCGCCGTCTCAGGCGCGCCCGCTCAGCCCGCCAGCGCGGCCTTCACCGCGGCGGCCACCCGGCCGCCGTCGGCCAGGCCCTCCACCTTCGGCTTCACCAGCTTCATCACGGCGCCCATCGCCTGCGGGCCGCTCGCCCCGCTCTCGGCCACCGCGGCGGCGACGATCTCCGCCAGCTCCTCGTCCGAGAGCTGCTTCGGCAGGTAGCCGGCCAGCACCTCGCCCTCGGCCCGCTCCTGGGCGGCCGACTCGGCCCGGCCGGCGCCGTCGAAGGCCTCCGCGGCTTCGCGGCGCTTCTTCGCCTCCTTGGCGATCACGTTCAGCACCTCGGCGTCGGACAGCTCGCGCTTGGTCGTGCCCGCCACCTCCTGGGCGGTGACCGCGGCCAGCGTCAGCCGGATGGTGGACGAGCGGAGCTCGTCCCGGGTCTTGATGGCAGCCGTGAGGTCCTCCTGCAGCTGCGCCTTGAGCGTCGTCATGCCCCGATTCTCCCACTTGCCCCGGTCCGGACGCCCGGAAATATTTCTTCGGAACCACCTGCAACCTCCGCGGGGGTCGCACGTCTATCTGGATGAGCGGGCGAGAGAGACCCGCAACCGCCCGGCGGCGAGTCCCGCCGGGACCCAACACCACTGTGCCCAGGGGGACTTCGTCATGCGCAAGAACAGCTCGCTCCGTGCCCGCACCGCCGCCGTCCTGGTCGCCGGCCTGCTCGCCGGCGGCGTGCTGGCCGCTCCGGCCGCGCTGGCCGCCGAGCCGGCGAAGCAGTACCTCGGCACCACCGTCCCGCCGTCCGTCGGCCTCGGCGGTCGGTCGGTCTCCTCGGTCTCGGCGATCTCCAACCCCGGCACCGAGGTGCTGAAGGCGCAGCTGAAGGTCACCGTCGACATCGGCTTCCAGGCGCCGGCCGGCTGGCTGACCGTCGACTGGTTCGACAACGCCACCAAGAGCGTGAAGCCGGTGCCGCTGACCTTCGCCAACGGCGTGTACTCCGGCACCGTGCCGACCACGGTGACCGTCCAGCCCGGCCAGTTCGAGGGCCTGGAGCTGCTGATCGGCACGCCGCTGGGCGGCCCGCAGCACGGCGCGACCAACGGCGGCATCGAGCAGGTCAAGCTGCGGACCGCCGTGGTGGCCGAGGGGACCACGAAGCCGCTCGGCGAGGTGGAGAAGACCATCCCGGTGCGGGGGATCAGCAGCTCGCTCTCCGGGGTGCCCGGCCGGGCGGTCGTGGGCGGCGCGCCGATCGAGTTCGATGTGGTGGCCGCCAACGACTCGGAGTCGGACTACGACCAGCTGTCCGAGATCCTGTACACCGCGCCGGGCAGCCGGGTGGAGCTGCGCGGCGCCGACGGCACCTGGAAGGCGGCGCCGGTGGTGAAGGCGGACCTGTCCGACGAGCAGTGGGTGGCCAGCCGGATCGAGGGCCCCGGCGCGTTCCTGTCGGGCGAGAAGTCGGTGACCCGCCACGTCCGGGTCTCCTACCCGGCCGGCACCCCGCTCGGCGCGACCGGCATCGGGCACTGCGCGATCGTCAACGGGCGGGCCGACCAGCCGCTGGTCGGTACCACCATGTGCGGCGGGCAGGCGAAGGTCACCGTGGTCGCCGCGCCGGCGCCCACCACCCCCGCGCCGACCACGCCGGCTCCGGCCACCACCGCGCCGGCCACCCCCGCCCCGGCGACCACCGCGGCGGCGGCGCCGGTGACCGGGGCGCTCCAGGGCGACGGGCAGCGGCTGGCGGAGACCGGCCCGCGCGGGGCCGGGATCGTCGCCGGGATCGGCGGCGCGCTGCTGGTGGCCGGTGGCGGGGTGCTGTGGTTCGGCCGTCGCCGTTCGGCCTGAACCGCGGTGCGCGGGGCCCGGACCTCGGAGAGTACGGGCGGGAACCGGCCGATCCGTCGACAGTGCAGGATATGACTACATAGGTTTCCGGCCGTAAACAGTCTTGTCACATCGACCGGAAGGCCGATCCATGGCACTGCTCGCAGATCCGACGTCCCGTCTCCTGCTGGGGCTCGCGGTGATCCTGGCGCTCAGTCGGCTGGCCGGACGGGTCGCCGTCCGGTTCGCACAGCCGCCGGTGCTGGCGGAGATCGCGGTCGGCATCGTGCTCGGCCCGACCGTCCTGGGCCGGTTGCTGCCCGGGGTGCACCAGGAGCTGTTCGGGCCGTCGACCATGACGGTGTACGGCGGCCTCGCCCAGATCGCGGTGGCGCTCTACGCCTTCGGGATCGGCGCGCACATCGCCCGGCCGGCGCCGGTGGCGTGCGCGGCCGGGAGGCACCGTTCGCCGGTGCCGCTGGCGCTGGCGTCCTTCCTGGTCCCGGGGGCTGCGGGGCTGCTGATCGCGATGTGGCTGGGCGCCGGGGAGCCGCAGGCCAGCGCGCCGCTCGCGATCTTCCTGGCCTGCGCGTTCGGGGTGACCGCGGTGCCGGTGCTGGCCCGGATCCTGCAGGACCGGCACCTGGACGCCACCCCGGTGGGGCGGCTGTCGCTGGCCGCGGCGTCGATCGGCGACGGGGCGTGCTGGTGCCTGCTGGCGGTGGCGATGTGGCTGGCCGGGCGGATCGAGCTGCCGCTGCTGCTGCTCGGCCTGGCCGCGCTGGTCGGCGCGGCGCTGGCGGCCTGGCGGCGGACCGCGCGGCACGGCGGCGGTCGCGCGCCGAGCCGGGTGGTGGCCGGCAGCGCGGTGGTGGCCGGCAGCGCGGTGGGGGCCGCGCCGACCGGGGCGGATCCCGCGCGGGACGGCCGGCGGGAGTGGGGGGTGGTTCCGATGCTGGGCGCGGTGTGCCTGGCGGCGGCGCTCTCCTCGGCGCTGGGCCTGCACGCGCTGTTCGGCGGGCTGGTGCTGGGTCTGCTCTGGCCGGCGGGCGGGCGGGCCGCCGGTGCTCGGACCGCGGTCGACCGGGCTGTCAAACCGTCGGTCAACTCGGGTCCGGCGGGGCTGGGCCTGCTGGCCTCGGCGCTGCTGCCGTGCTTCTTCCTGGGGGCGGGGCAGCAGGTCGACCTGGGTGGTGACCTGCTGCGTCCGGCGTTCCTGGGCCGGCTGGCGGCCGTCCTGGTGGTGATGACGGTCTCGAAGCTGCTGGTGTCCACCGTGGTGGGGCGGATGCAGGGCTTCGGCGCGCGGGACGCGCTGCGGCTCGGGGTGCTGATGAACACCAAGGGCCTGACCGAGATCGTGGTGCTGGTCGCGGGCCACCAGGCGGGGCTGATCGGCCGGGAGCTGTTCGAACTGCTGATGCTGGCGGCGCTGGTGCTGACGATGGCCGCCGGTCCGGCGCTCGCCCTGCTGGAGCGGAGCGAACGCCGGGCGGACGACACCCCGGCCGTGCCGGCCGGCTCGCGGTGGCAGCCGGAGCGGGACGGCAGCGCCGTGGGGTGATCCGATGACGCCGGGCCCGCGATCGGGGGTGTTCCCGGGCCCGGCGCCTTCGTGACCGCCCCACGGAACCCCCGGGCCGTCAGACCGCGCCGGTCAGGCTCCGGTAGACGTCCAGGGTGCGCCGGGCGACCTGGTCCCAGGAGAAGACGTCCCGGGCCCGTTCCTGGCCGGCCGCGCCGAACTTGGCGGCCAGCCCGGGGTCGGCGAGCAGCCGGTTGACGGCGTCGGCGAGGGCGCGGGCGAGCCCCTCGGGGTCGGCGGGTTCGCCGGTGCCGTCGGGGCGGGGCTCGTAGCCCACCAGCAGCCCGGTGCGGTCGTGTTCGACCACTTCGGGGATGCCGCCGACCTCCGTCGCGACCACGGCGGTCCCGCAGGCCATCGCCTCCAGGTTGACGATGCCCATCGGCTCGTACAGCGACGGGCAGACGAACACGGCCGCCCGGGTGAGCAGCTGACGGACGGACGAACCGTCCAGCATGCCGTCGATCCGGACCACGCCGGTGCGGGTGCGGCTGAGCTCCTCGACCAGGTGCGCCACCTCGGCGGCGATCTCCTGGGTGTCGGGCTGGCCGCAGCAGAGCACCAGTTGGGCCTCCGGGGCCAGGTGGAACGCCGCCCGGAGCAGGTGCTGCAGCCCCTTCTGGCGGGTGACGCGGCCGACGAACAGCACGTACGGGCGGTCGGGGTCGACGCCGTACCGCTCCAGCGCGGCGGTGGAGTCGTCGGGCCGGAACACCCCGGTGTCGATGCCGTTGTGGATGACGTGCACCCGGGCCGGGTCGATCTCGGGGTAGACGTCCAGGATGTCCTGGCGCATCGCCCGGGAGACCGCGATCAGGCCGTCCGCGCCCAGCGCGGAGGTGCGTTCCATCCAGCGGGAGAGGCCGTAGCCGCTGCCGAGCTGCTCGGCCTTCCACGGGCGCAGCGGTTCCAGGCTGTGCGCGGTCATCACGTGCGGGATGCCGTGCAGCCGGGCGGCGACGTGGCCGGCGGTGTTGGCGTACCAGGTGTGGCTGTGCACCAGGTCGGCCCCGGTGCACTCGTCCGCCATCCGGAGCCCCGCGCCGAGGAAGCCGAGGGCCGGGTTGCCCGCGACCAGGTCGGCGGGGGCGGTGTAGGCGGTGGTGCCGTGCTCGGCGCGCTCGGCGCCGAAGCAGCGCACCCGGACGTCGATCAGCCGACGCAGTGCCCGGGTCAGTTCGGTGGCGTGGACGCCGGCCCCGCCGTAGACCTCCGGCGGGTACTCCCTGGTGAGCAGATCGACGCGCATCGGGGGTTCTCCCTGGTCGGCCGGGGTCAGCAGCACTGCGGGACGGTCAGACCCGTGGGGCTCGGCGAGGGGGAGACCACCGACTCGTTGGTGGTGTTCGTGGTGGCGGTGCCCGGGTCGGTGCCCGTGCCGGCGCTGGCGGCGGGCGCGGTGAGCGCGACGCCGGAGGCCACAGCTGCACCGAGGAACAGGACCGCGACGAACTTACGCATGGTGATGCCTTCTCTGCGAGTGACTGGCCGGGTTGACAGGTGGAGTCAATCGAAATTGACACAGCTTGTCAATCGTTGATCGAAGGGGGTTCGAGGCTGTAGTGGGGCTCACGCTTGAGACGCTGGCCAGCAGGGGATACTTCTGTAAAACTGTCAGTAAAACGGCGCCGTTGACCGGAGAGACATGGAGCAACCACAGAGCGGTACAAGTGGCATCGGACAGAGACTCCGCGAACTGCGCCAGAAGAAGGGGCTGAACCAGCAGGACCTCGCCTCCGCCGACATCTCGGTCAGCTACGTGTCCCTGATCGAGACCGGCAAGCGGGCCCCTTCCGAGGCGGTGTTGAAGACCCTGGCCGAGCGGGTCGGCTGTTCCGTGGAGTACCTGCGCACGGGACGCGACGACGCCCGGGTCCAGGAGCTGGAACTGAAGATCGCGTTCGGCGACATGGCGATGCGCAACGGCGCCAACGGCGAGGCTCTCCAGTCGTACAGCGAGGCCCTCGCGGCCGCGCCGTTCCTGAGCGACGCCATGGTCCGCCGTGCCCGGATCGGGCAGGCCACCGCCTTCGAGAAGCTCGGACAGCTGGAAGCCGCGATCCAGATGCTGACCTCGCTGTTCGAGGACCCGGCGTCGGTGCCCGGCTCGGCGGAGTGGACGCAGTTGGCGGTGGCCCTGTGCCGCTGCTACCGCGACGCCGGCGACCAGCTGCTCAGCGTGGAGATCGGTGAGCGCGCCATGCGCACCCTGGACGGGCTCGGCCTCGCCGTCACCGACGACCACATCCAGTTGGGCGCCACCCTGATCAGCTGCTACCAGAGCCG
Organism: Kitasatospora sp. NPDC048365; assembly: GCF_043200835.1. Lineage (NCBI taxonomy): Bacteria > Bacillati > Actinomycetota > Actinomycetes > Kitasatosporales > Streptomycetaceae > Kitasatospora > Kitasatospora sp. NPDC048365. Next base: position 10,507 of record NZ_JBICYJ010000078.1, on the reverse strand, counting down.
CGGCGACCTCACCCAGGCCCACCTGATCGCCAACCGGCTCATCCCGGCGGCCGAGCAGACCGGCTCCCGGGTGGCCCGCGGCTCGGTGTACTGGAACGCGGCCGTGGTCGCCATCTCGCAGGGCCGCATCCGGGAGGCGCTCACCCTCACCGAGCGCGCCCTGGCGATGATGGCGGAGAGCGACAACGTCCGGCACCAGGCCCTGCTCAAGGGCGCCTACGGGTACCTCCTGCTCTCCATGCCGGAGGCCGACCTGGAGCGCACCAAGGAGCTCCTGGAGGAGTCCCAGGAGGCCCTGCTGGACGTCGGCAGCGCCATGGAGCAGGCCCGCAACGAGGTCAACCTGGCCCGGCTCGCGGTCCGGCTCGGCAAGCCGGCCGACGCCCTCGCGCACGCCAGCCGGGCGCTCGGCCTGCTGCGCAACAACCAGCGCTGGGAGGCCGCCGAGGCCCGGGTGATCCTGGCCCGCGCCCAGTTCATGAGCGGGGACCGGGACAACGCCGAGACCACCCTGCGGGCGGTCGAGCGGCAGCTCGGCCAGGTGCCGGTCAGCCGGGACCACGCCACGGTCTGGCGGCACGTCGGCGACCTCTGGAAGGAACTGGGCCACGCCGCCGAGGCGTTGTCCGCGTACGAGAACGCGCTGGCCGAGGTCGGGCTGCTGGCCCTGCCGAGCCGCAGCACCTCCGCGCTGCCCTCCGAGCGCGGCTGAACACCCACGGCCTTCGGGCCCGCCCCCGCAGTTCGCGGGGACGGGCCCGAACGTCGTCGGGCGTCAGTTCTGTTCGGCGTCGCGGACGGCGCTGAGCACGTGGTCGGTGAGCGCGTCCAGGGTGCGGGTGTCCGGCGCCTCGGCGTTCAGCCGCAGCACCGCCTCGGTGCGCGAGGCCCGCAGGTTGAACCAGGAGCCGTCCGGGAACTCGGCGGTCAGCCCGTCGAGCCGGTCCACCCGCGCACCGGAGTCGCCCAGCGAGCGCTCCACCGCGGCCACCGCGCCGGCCGGGTCGGCCACCTCCAGGTTCAGCTCGCCCGAGCCGGCCCAGCGGTCGTGGCCGGCCGCCAGCTTCGACAGCGGCCGCGCCTGGACGGAGAGTTCCGCCAGCAGGTGCAGCGCGGCCAGCAGGCCGCTGTCGGCGAACCAGAAGTCCCGGAAGTAGTAGTGGCCGGAGTGCTCCCCGCCGAGCACCGCGAGGTGCTCGGCCATCGCCGCCTTCAGGTGGGAGTGCCCGACCCGGGTGCGGACCGGTACGCCGCCGGCCCGTTCCACCGCGGCCACCGCCGAGCGCGGCGCGATCAGGTTGTGCACCACCGCGGCACCCGGCTCGGCGGCCAGCAGCCGGCCCGCGAGCAGCGCCAGCAGCGCCGCCGCCGGGACCGGCTCGCCGCGCTCGTCCACCGCGAACACCCGGTCCGCGTCGCCGTCGAAGGCGAGCCCGAGGTCGGCGCCCTCGGCCACCACCCGGGCGCGCAGCTCGGCCAGGTTGGCGGGCTTCATCGGGTCCGCCTCGTGGTGCGGGAAGCTGCCGTCCAGCTCGAAGTGGAGCGGTACCAGCCGCAGTGCCGGGTGATCGAGGACCAGCGGCGCGGTCTGTCCGGCCATGCCGTTGCCCGCGTCGACCACCACGGTCAGCGGGCGCAGGCCCGTGAGGTCGACCAGGGAGCGCAGGTGGGCGGCGAACTCCTCGACCGGTCCGGCCGGCCGGCGGACGCCGGTGACCGCGGCGCGCTGCGGCCGGGGCCCGAGCAGCGCGGCCCGGACGTGTTCCAGGCCGCTGCCCTCGGCGACCGGCACCGCGCCGGCCCGGCAGAGCTTGAACCCGTTCCAGCCCGCCGGGTTGTGGCTGGCGGTGACCATGGCGCCGGGGACGCCGTGCAGGCCGGAGAGGTAGTAGAGGCGGTCGGTGGAGCCGAGGCCGGCGTCCAGCACGTCCACGCCCTGTTCCAGCACGCCCTTGGTGAACGCCGCGGCCAGCGCGGGGGAGGACAGCCGCATGTCCCGGACCACCGCGATCAGCGGCGCCCCGACGAGCCCGGCGAACGCGGCGCCGATCCGGTACGCCGCCTCCTCGTCCAGCTCCTCGGGGGAGAGGCCCCGGATGTCGTACGTGCGGACGGCGTGGGCGGCGGTCTCGGGTCTCATGCGGTCCCTCTCACTCACTCGGTCGACGGTTCGGTGTCCTCCGGGGCCAGCCACACCGTCGCCAGCGGGGGCAGGACCAGTTCGGCGCTGTGCTGGAAGCCCTTCCACGGCATCGGCTCGGTCTGGAACGGCAGGTCGGGGGAGGCCCCGCTGCCGCCGTACGCGCGGGCGTCGGTGTCCAGGACGGTGCGCCAGCGGCCGCCCCGCGGCAGGGCGACCCGGAAGCGGGGGCGCGGCACGGGGGAGAAGTTGCTGACGCAGACCAGTTCGCGGCCCTGGCCGTCGCGCCGGGCGAAGGCCAGCACGTTCTCGTCGGCGGCGTCGGCGTCCAGCCAGCGGAAGCCGGCCGGGTCGCTGTCCAGCAGCCACAGCTCGGGGCGCTGCCGGTACGCGTGGTTGAGGTCGCCGACCAGGGCGCGCACGCCCAGGTGGTCGGCGGCGGCCGGCCACTCGTCCTCCAGCAGCCACCACTGCGGGCCGGCCTCGTGGTCCCACTCGGCACCCTGCGCGAACTCCTGCCCCATGAAGAGCAGTTGCTTGCCGGGGTGGGCCCACATGTAGGCCAGGTAGGCCCGCTGGTGGGCCCGCTGCTGCCACCAGTCGCCGGGCATCTTGGAGACCAGTGCGCCCTTGCCGTGCACCACCTCGTCGTGCGAGATCGGCAGCACGTAGTTCTCCGAGTACGCGTAGACCATCGAGAAGGTCAACTCGTTGTGGTGGTACCGGCGGTGGCAGGCCTCGCGGCCGAAGTAGCTGAGCGAGTCGTGCATCCAGCCCATGTTCCACTTCAGGCCGAAGCCCAGGCCCCCGTGGTCGGTCGGGCGGGTCACGCCGTCCCAGGCGGTGGACTCCTCGGCGATGGTCACCACGCCCGGGCACCGCCGGTAGACGGTGGCGTTCATCTCCTGCAGGAAGCGCACCGCGTCCAGGTTCTCGTGCCCGCCGTACTGGTTGGGCGTCCACTGGCCGTCGACCCGCGAGTAGTCGAGGTAGAGCATCGAGGCCACCGCGTCCACCCGCAGGCCGTCGACGTGGAACTCCTCGCACCAGTAGACCGCGTTGGCGACCAGGAAGTTGCGCACCTCGGTGCGGCCGTAGTCGAACTCCAGCGTCCCCCAGTCGGGGTGCTCGGCGCGCAGCGGGTCGGCCGGCTCGTAGAGCGGCCCGCCGTCGAACCGGGCCAGCGCGAAGGCGTCCTTGGGGAAGTGCGCGGGCACCCAGTCGACGATCACGCCGATGCCGTGCCGGTGCAGGGTGTCCACCAGGTGCTTGAAGTCGTCCGGGGTGCCGAGCCGCGAGGTCGGCGCGAAGAAGCCGGAGACCTGGTAGCCCCAGGAGCCGCCGAAGGGGTGCTCCATCACCGGCATGAACTCCACATGGGTGAAGCCCAGTTCGGCCAGGTACGGGGGAAGCTCCTCGGCCAGCCGGCGGTAGGTGGCGCCGGGCCGCCAGGACGGCAGGTGCATCTCGTACACCGACATCGGCGCCCGGTGCGGCGCGTAGCCGACCCGGTCGGCCATCCACTGCTGGTCGGTCCACTCGTGGGTGGACTCGTGCACCACCGAGGCGGTGGCGGGCGGGCACTCGGCGGCCCGGGCCAGCGGGTCGGCCTTGTCGAGCAGCGCGCCGGACCGGGTCCGGATCCGGTACTTGTAGCGGGCCCCGCTCCCCAGACCGGGGACGAACAGCTCCCAGACACCGGAGGAGCCGAGCGAGCGCATCGGGTGCCCGGTGCCGTTCCAGTGGTTGAAGTCGCCGACCAGGCCGACCCCTTCGGCGTTCGGCGCCCACACCGCGAAGGAGGTGCCGGCCACCCCCTCGTGCTCGCGGACGTGCGAGCCGAGCACCTTCCACAGCTGCTCGTGCCGGCCCTCGGCGAGCAGGTGCAGGTCCAGCTCGCCGAGGACGGGCAGCAGCCGGTACCCGTCCTCCTCGCGCTCCTTGACGCCGTCCGGGTAGCCGATCAGCAGGGTGTACTCGGGCGCCTCGTAACCGGGCAGCAGCGCGGTGAACAGCCCGTCGCCGTCCGGGACCAGCTCGATCTCGCCGTCCTCGACCTCCAGCACCACCCGCTCGGCGCCGGGCCGCAGCACCCGCACCGCCACGCCGTCCGGGCCCGGGTGGGCGCCGAGCAGCGCGTGCGGATCGTGGTGGCGACCGTCGAGCAGCCGGTCGCGGTCCGCCTCGCCGAGCGGGGCGGGGGGCACCGACTCCAGGGCCGGGGGCAGCAGCGAGGGGACAGTCACGGTCTGGGTCCTCTTCGTCGTGGGCGGGCGATGGGGGCCGTGGCCGGCGGTGGTACGGGTGGCGCTGGTGGCGCGGTCGGTACGGGTGGCCTCAGCGGCCGGTGACCAGTCGCTGGACGGCGGACATCGGGATCGGGAGCCACTCGGGGCGGTGCTGCGACTCGTACACCGCCTCGTAGACGGCCTTGTCCGCCTCGAAGGCGCGCAGCGCGACCGGGTGGCAGTGCGGGTCGGTGCCGCCGGCGGCGGCGTAGCCGGCGTTGAACGCCCGCCGGTTGCGGACCGCCCAGGCCTGGGCCCGGCGGGTGCGGCGCAGCCGGGCCGCGGACGGTTCGCCGTCGGCGGGCTGCTCGGTGCCGCCCTCGCGGCGCAGGGTCTCGCCGAGCGCCTGCTGCGCGGCGTAGTCGAAGGAGCGGAGCATCCCGGCGACGTCGCGCAGCGCGGGCTCCGGCCGGGCGCGTTCGGCGACCGGCTTGGAGGGCTCGCCCTCGAAGTCGATGATCTTCCAGCCGGCGTCGCCGGAGAGCACCTGGCCGAGGTGCAGGTCGCCGTGGATCCGCTGGCTGTCGACGCCGCGGCCGCGCAGCGCGACCTTGCCGAAGTCCTGGTACAGGGTGGCGATCCGGCCCGCGTACGGCTCCAGCTCGGGGACGGCGCGGACGGCGGCGCGCAGCCGGCGCTGCATGCCGTCGGTCAGCTCGTCGACCTCGTCGGCGGCCATCCTGGTGACGCCGAACGCCCGGGCGAGCGCGGCGTGCAGTTCGGCGACGGCCTCGCCGAGGGCCAGCGCGTCGCTGGTGAAGCCGCCGATGGTGGGCACCGCCCGGCGGCCGCCGGTCAGGCAGTCGGCGGCGTGGCCGACCGCCATGTCCCAGCCGCTGCCGTGCGCCGGCAGGAACTCGGTGAGGATGCCCAGGACGGTCGACTCCCCGTCGCCGTCGGCGGTGTTGAGCCAGCCGAGCAGCCGGGTGGTGCGGGTCGAGCCGACCTCGGTGAGCGCGCCCAGCACCTCGACCTCCGGGTGCAGGCCGGGCTCCGGGCGGCGCAGCAGCTTGAGCATCAGCCGGTCGCCGTAGACCACCGAGGTGTTGCTCTGCTCCACCGAGAGCGGGTGGGGCGGCAGGTCGAGCGGGATCGGGGTGGCGTCCGGCCGGGACAGCCGCAGCGAGTCGCTGCCGCCGAGCGCGGTCCACTCCAGCAGGCGGGACATCAGCTCCGGGTCGGCGGTGGCCTCGTAGACCGCCCGGCCGTCCCACTCGCCGCCGACGGCCTGGCCGATCAGCGCGGGTGCCAGCCGCTCGGGCAGGCCGCGGCGGACGCCGAGCAGCAGCTGGTAGCGGTGGGTGGCGCTGGTGGAGTGCCGGGCCACCATCACGGCGTGCACCAGCACCGGCGCGTCCGGGTCGGACGGGTCGAGCGGGATCACCGTGCTGGTGACCGGCCGCAGCTCCTGCAGGCAGCCGCGCTCGTGGGCGAACCAGCGGCGGCCGGCCAGCCAGGGCACCACGGCGGGCAGCAGCGGGCGCAGCAGTTCGTCGGCGCGCTGCGCGGGGCGGTAGCGGGCCTTGGTGCAGGAGTCGCACACGGCGACGGCGGTGGTCATGCCGCCGCCTTGCGGACGGTGAGCAGGTGGGCCGGGCCGACCGCCGGGTCCAGCCGGACGTAGTTGCTGCGCCCCCAGGTCCAGGTGGCGCCGGAGAGTTCGTCGTGCACGGTGAGCGGGCCGTCCCAGGGCAGGGTCACGGTGGCCTCCTGGACGTGCTGCGGGTCCAGGTTGACCACGACGATCACGGTGTCCTCGCCCTCGTGCTTGGAGAAGGCGAGGACCTGTCCGTTGTCGGCGTGGTGGAAGCGCAGGTCCCGCAGCTGCTGGAGCGCGGGGTGGCGGCGCCGCAGCTGGTTGAGTGTGGTGAACAGCGGGGCCAGGGTGTCGGTCCTGGCCCAGTCGCGCGGGCGCAGTTCGTACTTCTCCGAGCGCATGTACTCCTCCGAGCCGGGGCGGACGGGCTCGTTCTCGCAGTGCTCGTAGCCGGCGTAGATCCCGTACGCGGGCGACAGGGTGGCGGCCAGCACGGCGCGGACGGCGAACGCGGCCGGGCCGCCGGTCTGCAGGTGGCCGGGCAGGATGTCCGGGGTGCTGGGGAAGAGGTTCGGCCGCATGAAGTCGGCGCTCTCACGGGTGAGTTCGGTCAGGTACTCGGTGAGCTCGGACTTGCTCTCGCGCCAGGTGAAGTAGGTGTAGGACTGGTGGAAGCCGACCTTGCCGAGGGCGTGCATCATCGCCGGCCGGGTGAAGGCCTCGGCGAGGAACAGCACGTCGGGGTCGGTGCGGGCGATCTCCCCGAGCACCCGCTCCCAGAAGCTGACCGGCTTGGTGTGCGGGTTGTCCACGCGGAAGATCCGCACGCCGTGCGCCATCCAGTGTCTGAGGATCCGTACCGTCTCTCTGACCAGGCCGTCGAAGTCCTGGTCGAAGTTGATCGGGTAGATGTCCTGGTACTTCTTCGGCGGGTTCTCGGCGTAGGCGATGGTGCCGTCGGGGCGGTGGGTGAACCACTCGGGGTGCTTGTTGACCCACGGGTGGTCCGGCGAGCACTGGAGGGCGAAGTCCAGCGCCACCTCCAGGCCGGCCTCGCCGGCCCGGGCGACGAAGTGGTCGAAGTCCTCGATGGTGCCGAGGTCGGGGTGGACGGCGTCGTGGCCGCCCTCGGGGGAGCCGATCGCCCACGGGGAGCCGACGTCGTGCGGGCCGGCGGTGAGCGTGTTGTTGGGGCCCTTGCGGTAGGCCCGGCCGATCGGGTGGATCGGCGGTAGGTAGACCACGTCGAAGCCCATCGCGGCGACCGCGGGCAGCCGCTCGGCGGCGGTGCGCAGCGTCCCGGAGACCAGGGTGCCGGAGGCATCGGCCACCGCGCCCTCGGAGCGCGGGAAGAACTCGTACCAGGCGCCGTTCAGCGCCCGCTCGCGGTGCACCACCAGCTCCAACGGCTCGGTGGCGGAGACCAGTTCGCGCAGCGGGTGGCGGGCGAGGGCGGCCGCGACCGGCTCGGCCGTGGCGGCGGCCAGCCGGTCGGCGGCCGGGCGGGTGTCGTCGCCGAGCGCCGCGGCGGCCGCCAGCACCGCGGTCCGGGCGCTGCCCCGGGGGACGCCGGCGGCGGCCCGTTCCAGCAGCAGCGCGCCCTCCTCCAGGGTGATCTGGACGTCCACCCCGGCCGGGATCTTGATTTCGGCGGTGTGCAGCCAGGTCGCGACCGGGTCGCTCCAGGCCTCCACGGTGTACGTCCAGCGGCCCGGCACGGTGGGGACGACGTCCGCGCCCCAGCGGTCGGTGCCCTCGGCGAGTTCGCGCATCGGCGTCCACGGCCCCTTGCGGCCGCGCGGCCCGCGCAGCACCACGTTGGCGCCGACCGCGTCGTGGCCCTCGCGGAACACGGTCGCGGAGACCGGGATCCGTTCGCCGACCACCGCCTTGGCGGGGCGCCGCCCGGAGTCGACCGCCGGGCGCACGTCCAGGACGGGTATCCGTCCGATCGGGTCGGGCTGCCGGCGGGTAGCCCGTGCGGTGGTGCTCATCTCGCCGGATCTCCTCTCACGGGTGGGCGGGTCGTGGGCGGTGGCGCGGGTCGTGGGCGGTGGTGTGCGGTGCCGCGGGGCCTGCGGCGGCTCAGGCCGCCAGGTCGCCGGGGCGCCGCCGGGTCCGGGCGGCGAGCTGCTCGATGATGGTCCGGGCGAACACGTGGCAGTGGTTGCCGGTGCGGGCGGTGACCAGGTCGCCGTCGACCACCACGTCCTGGTTGACGTAGACGCCGCCCATGTTGTTGAGGTCGCCGAGCAGGTTGTTGTGGACCACCGCGCGCCGGCCGCGGATCACCGAGGGGATCGGCGCGGCCAGCCACATGCCGTGGCAGATGATGCCCTTGACGATGGCGGGATCGGCGAAGGCCCGGCGCAGGAAGGCCGCCGCCGGCGGGAGGGTGTCGACGTCCTCGGTGTAGCGCAGCCGGTCTGCCACGATGCCGGAGGGCACGATGACCGCCGCGTACTCCTTGAGGCCGTACTCGTCCATGTCCTCGAAGGACTCGCTGACCTCGAACGGCATCCGGTGCTCGTGGCCCCGGAAGACGATCCGCTCGTTGCCCCACAGCCGGGTGAGGAAGTGGACCTCGGCGCCCTCCTCGGCGAAGCGGCGCTGGTAGTAGAGGATCTCGGGTTCGTAGAAGTCGCTCTCCATCAGGACGGCGATCTTCTGGCCGGTGAGCTGCACGGTTCTCCTCCCGCTACTGGTCGCGGCCGACGATCAGGTCGATCAGGAACGGGCCGGGGTGGGCCAGCGCCTTGGCGATGGCCGGCGCGACCTCGTCCGGCTTCTCGACCCGGATGGCGGGCACGCCGAGCGAGGCGGAGAGCGCCGCGAAGTCGATCTCGGGGTGGGACAGGTCGAACGGGCCCGGGAAGTCGTGGTGCTCGATGTCCTGGGTCTTCCAGTACTGCTCGATGTTGAGGTCGAGCAGCCGGTAGCGGCCGTTGTTGCAGATCACGAACTTGGCGTCGATGTCGTACCGGGCGGCGGTCCACAGGCCCTGCACGGTGTACATCGAGCCGCCGTCGCCGGTGAAGCCGACCACCGTGCGGTCCGGGTGGGCGAGCTTGGCACCGATCGCGCCGGGGATGCCGACGCCCAGCGAGCCGCCGCGGGTCTGGTGCCAGCCACCGGGCTGGTTCGGCGGGTTGTAGCGGAACAGGCCGGGGGAGGAGGTCAGCGCCTCGTCGAAGAGGATCGCGTCGGCGGGCAGCTGCTTGGCCAGCTCGCGGCCGAAGTAGGCGGCGGTGAGCGGGCCCTGCTGGTCGGCGGCCAGGTCCTGGGCGAGCGCCAGGTCGTAGGCGGTGGCCTTCTGCTCGGCGGAGACCCGGACCCGGTCGGCGGCGGACCGGCGCTGGTCCGGGGTCTGCCGGCGCTCCAGCGCCTCGGCGAGCCGGGCGAGGGTCAGCTTGGGGTCGGCGACCAGGCCGAGGTCGACCGGGAAGTTCTTGGCGATCGCGCCGGGGTCCAGGTCGATGTGGACGATCCGGGCGTCCTCGGCGAACACGCCGTCCAGCAGCGGGTACACCTCGGGAAGGGTGTAGGTGCCGACGATCAGCACGGCGTCCGCGGCGGCGGTCACCCGGGCGCTGTCCTCGCCGAACATGTGGCCCAACTGGCCGCGGTAGAGCGGGTGGTCGGCCGGCAGGTTGACCTCGGCCCAGTCCGCGCCCCACACCTCGGCGCCCCAGGTCTCCGCGAACTTCGCCAACTCGTCCTGCGCGCCGGAGAAGTGGACGCCGTCACCGGCGATCACCAGCGGCCTGCGGGCGTCGGCGAGCAGCGCGGCGGCGTCCGCGACGGTCTCGCCGTCTGGGCTGACCACGGTGTGCAGGTAGGAGGTCGGCACGACCTTCTCGCTGGTCAGGCTGTCCATCACGTCGGCGGGCAGCACCACCATGACCGGGCCGTACGGGGGAGTGGCGGCCACCTTGAACGCCCGGCGCAGCACCCGCAGGGTGGACTGCGGGTCGACCACCCGGGTCGACCACTTGGTGACCGGCTTGGCCATGCCGACCAGGTCGGCGGCCATCTGCGCCTCCATCGAGTCGTAGGCCAGGCCCGACTCGCCGACGATCACCACCAGCGGCGCGTGGCCGCGCATCGCCTGGTAGAGCATGCCGATGCCGTTGCCGAGGCCGACCCCGGAGTGCAGTTGGAGCAGGGTGGGCCTGCGGGTGGCCCGGGCGTAGCCGTCGGCGATGCCGACCACCACGGCCTCCTGGAGCGACAGCACGTACTCGATCTCGGGGAAGCCCCGCAGTTCGTCCAGGAAGCCCTGTTCGACGGTGCCGGGGTTGCCGAACATGTACCTGATGCCGTCCGCCTTGAACTGCTCGAGCATCGCCACCCGAGCGGGCCTGCTGGCCATAGCGTGCGTCCTCTCCGTCTCGCGGGTCGTTGGGGTGTGCCGCTCCGGCGGGGGGGCCCGCCCCCCCCCCCGGGGGGGGGGGGGGCCCCCCCCCGGGGGCCCGGGGACGGCCCGGGGGCGCCGCAGCCCCCCAAGCGGCCGGCCCGGGGCAACACCCAGCAGACCCTGTT
>NZ_JBICYJ010000077.1:0-25046 GCF_043200835.1 Kitasatospora sp. NPDC048365 | reverse complement strand
ACACCCACCACACCCCCCCCCCCCCCCGCCCCCCCCGGCGCGGCCCCCCCCCCCCCCCCCCCCCCCCCCCCCCCCCCCCCCCCCCCCCCCCCGGCTCCGGAAGTGGAACGATCAGGCCGTGGTGGTCGACTTGGAGTCGGTGGCGGCCTTGGTCACGTTGGTCGGCTCGACAGCCGGGCGGGCCTGCTCGGAGGCCTGCGAGGTGGCGGTGCCGGACTCGGTCGCCGGAGCGTCGTCCTCACGCATGGCCTTGGTCTCGGCCTTGAGGATGCGCATCGACTTGCCGAGGCCGCGGGCCATCTCGGGCAGCTTCTTGGAGCCGAACAGCAGGACGAGCACTGCCACCATGATGAAGATGTGCCAGGGCTCGAGACCGTTACGGAACATCCCTGACCACCGGTCCTTTCGCGGAAGTTCTCGTCGTGAGAGCAAGGCCGGGCCGACCGGCCCGACCTGGCCAGTATGCCTGGCCTTGTCGGCGAACGTATACACCCGTCGGCAAACACCCGGGGAAAAACCGGTGATCCTGGCCATGTGGTCTGGACCACCATGGTCGGTCCGCAGGTCGGATCAGCGGCGCGGGCCGACCGCCACCGCCCACGCACTACCCGCCGCGACCAGCAGCACCACCAGCGCCAGCGCCCGTACGGGCCCCGTCCGGGCCCGCCCCGGACGGCCCAGCTGCCGCCGTCGGCGATTCACCCCGTACCAGTGGAACCAGCCCGCCGCCCCGGCCAGGACCCCGCCGAGGGCGGTCAGGCCGGGCTGTCGGCCGACCAGGCCGGTGCGCAGGATCAGCAGCGCGTTCACCGCCAGCACCAGGGCGGTCCGGCTCCACGCCAGCATCGTCCGCTCGGGCTGCAGCCCCGGATCGCGCTTCACCGCGTCCAGCCGACGATCAGCACCGAGAACAGCACCGCCACCACCGCCACGCACACCGTCAGCACCAGCATCGTCCGGGTGTACGGCAGCGGAGCGCCGGACCGCATCGCCCGCTCCACCTTCGCCCACCGCCGGTACGACGCCGCCCCCAGGCACGCCCCGCCCAGCGCCAGCACCACCGACACCGCCATCCGGACCGGCCGCGGCCCCAGGTCCGGCGTCAGCTGGTCCAGCGCGATCGCCCCGGCGAGCAGCGCGAGCGCCGTCCTGATCCACGCCAGGAACGTCCGCTCGTTCGCCAGCGAGAACCGGTAGTCCAGATCGTCCTCGTCGCCCGGATCCGCCATATCGGCGACCCTAACCCCGCACGGACCCAGGGGCGCGAGGACCTGCGCGACCAGCCATGCACTCCGTAGAGCGATGGCTGGTCGCGCAGGTCCTCGCGCCCCTTTCCCTTTACGCCTTACGCCGCGAGAACCTTCGGCTCGTCCGCGGGCTGCTCGGTGCCGGCCGGCGGCAGGTGTCGCATCAGGCGGTTGGCCGTCAGCGCGGCCGCCACCATGAAGACCACGCCGACCGCCGCCGCGACGTGCATCCCGTCCGCGAACGCGGCCCGCGCCGCGTCCATCAGCCGCTCCGCGGTCTCGCCGCCGAGCTGTGCGGCCACCGTCGCCGCCCCGCCGAGGGTGTCCCGGGCCGCCGAGGCGGCCTCGCCGGTCACCCCGGCCGGGAGCTGCCCGTCCAGCCGGGTGTGGTAGATCGCGGCTCCGGCGGCGCCGAGGATCGCGATGCCGAGCGAGCCGCCGAGCTCCTGCGCGGTCTCCGAGGTGGCGCCGGCCGCGCCGGCCCGGTCGGCGGAGGCGGCGGAGACCACCATGTCGGCGGTGATGGTGATGGTGCCGACCGATCCGGCGGCGATCACACCGGCGGCGACCAGGACGGCGGCCATCGGGGTGTCCGGCCCGATCTGCGTGATCAGGGCGAAGCCGGCGGCGCTGATCAGGAAACCGGTGGTGAGCAGGATCGCGGGCCGGACCTTCCCGGCCAGCGCCCCGAACCCGCCGACCGCCGCGCCGACCCCGAGGCTGGGCAGCAGGGCCCAGAGCGAGGCACTGAGCGGGCTGAGGCCCTTGACCAGCTGCAGGTACTGCGAGGTGAAGAGGGTGAAGCCGATCATCGCGAACATCGCGATGGTGTTGACGGTGATCGCCCCGCTGAAGGTGCGGATCCGGAAGAGGCCGAGGTCGACCAGCGGGTTCGCCGCGGTCCGCAGCCGGACCACCAGGCCCGCGCCGACCACCAGCCCGGCGGCGAGGACCAGCGCGGCGAGCGGGCTCCAGCCCTCGACGGCGAGCGTCTTGATGCCGTAGACGACCGGCAGCACGGTGGCCATCGAGAGCGCGGCGCCGAGCAGGTCGAAGCGGCCGGTGCGCTCGGCGGCGCGCTGCTCGGGCAGCACGAACGGCGCGGCGACCAGGGTGACCAGCATCAGCGGGACGGCGGGCAGGAAGGCGGAGCCCCACCAGAAGTGGTCGAGCAGCAGCCCGCCGACCACCGGGCCGAGCGTGACGCCGGCCATCATCATGCCGCTCCACGCGCCGATCGCGGCCTGCCGCTGCTTGGGGTCGTGGAAGGTGGTGCGGATCAGCGCCAGCGTGGACGGGCCGAAGATCGCGCCGAAGATCCCGAGCAGGGCCCGCGCGGCGATCAGCTGGGCCGCCCCGTCCGCGTACGCCGCGACCAGCGAGGCGGCGGCGAACCCGGCGGTGCCCGCCAGCAGCAGCTTCCGCCGCCCGATCCGGTCGCCCAGGGCGCCCATCGGGATCAGCAGGCCGGCCAGCAGGAACGAGTACATGTCCATGATCCACAGCTGCTGGGTGCCGCTGGGGTGCAGGTCGGTGGCGATGAACGGGACGGCGAAGAAGAGGACGCCCATGTCCATGGCGAGGACCAGGGTCGGCAGCAGCAGGACGGCGAGACCCGTCCACTCGCGTCGGCCGGCGAGGCCGTTGGTTGCGGTCATGGGAAGGACTGTACGGACGTGTGACACATCTGTCTAGTACGAGCGTATAAATCAAGCGTGCAAGACATCCGTCCATGCGTCGCGTAGCATCGGGGGCATGGGAAACCGCGAGGATCTGCTGGCCAGCGCCAGGCGCTGCCTGATCGAGAAGGGCTTCGGGCGGACCACCGCCCGGGACATCGCCACCGGCGCCGGGGTCAGCCTGGCCGCGATCGGCTACCACTACGGGTCCAAGGACGCGCTGCTGGTCCGGGCGATGATCGAGGCGATCGCCGAATGGGGGGACTCGCTGGGCGCGGTACTGGCCGAGACCGCGGGCGTCACCGATCCGGACGAGCGCTTCGTCAGGGCGTGGGACGCGGTGCTGGCGAGCTTCACGGAGCACCGCGGGCTGTGGGCGGTGCAGTTCGAGATGGTCTCGCAGATCGAGCACCTGCCGGAGCTCAAGAAGCAGCTGACGGCGGTGCAGAAGGACGGCCGGCTCGGGCTGGCGATGCTCTTCCAGGGGCGGACCGAGCCGCTGGACACCCCGGAGGAGCTGGAGCGCGGCACCGTCTACCAGTCGCTGCTGACCGGCCTGGCCGCGCAGTGGATGATCGCGCCCGAGCTGGCCCCGTCCGGCGCCGACTTCCTGCGCGGCCTGCGGACGGTCGCCGCCGACCTGGCGTCCAGGGGTTAGTTGGTCACCGCGGTGAGCAGTACGACCGCGTCGGTGTGGGCGAGCAGGCCGTGCCGGTCCTGCGGGATCACGTGCAGCTCGCCGGCCCGGACCTCCTGCCGGCGGCCGGCGATGGTGAGCGAGACCCGGCCGCGCAGCACCTGGAGGCTGGCGGCGACCGGGGCGTTGTGCTCGTCCAGCGCGGAGCCGGCGGTCAGCGCGATCACGGTCTGCCGCAGGACGCCGTCGTGCAGCAGCAGGTGGGCGCTGCGGCCGTGCGGGCTGTCGGCGGCCTTCGCGGCGTGCTCGTCGGCGACCGCGTTCAGGTCGATGTGGGCCGGCTCGGTCATGGTGGCTGCCGCCTTCCGATCGGACGCCCCCCGCTGCGGGTGCCCGGTGCACCCCGTCGCGACCATAGGCGGCCGAGCGGCGTTCGCGCGCGCCGGTTCACTCGGCCGGGGGACGCGGACGGGCCGCCCGGCGTGCGGTTCGCGGCCTGCGGCCCGATCGTGGATCCATGGCGATGACGCAGAAGTTCTCAGGATTCCAGGTCAACCGTTCGATGCTGGGCGGTGGCGTCGTGCTCACCGGCCTCGGCGCGGTGATCGGCCTCGCCGGCACCGCACTCGTCTGCTACTCCCTGGCGTCCGCCGGACGCGGCTGGGTGCAGCAGATGGACACCCCGCCGAGCGAGCTGGCGGCGCGGGCGATCAACCAGGCCAGGGCGGCTTCACTGGCCGGCCTGGAGGCGTGGAAGGCGGAGGGCCAGGCCTCGGTCAACTGACCTCCTGCGCGGCGGAGCGGCGCCGAGCGCTGGAGCAGGAAGGAACGCGGCGGTCCGGGTGGTGGGTCCCGGACCGCCGCGTGCTCGTGTCGCCGGGGCCCCGGGCTACAGGCCCAGGGACTTGGCGATGATCGTCCGCATGACCTCGCTGGTGCCGCCGTAGATCCGGAACACCCGGTTGTCGGTGTAGAGGCGGGCGATCGGGTACTCCAGGATGTAGCCGTAGCCGCCGTGCAGCTGCAGGCACTTGTCGATCACCTGGGACGCCGACTCGGTGCAGAAGAGCTTGGCGGCGGCCGCGTCGGCCACGGTCAGTTCGCCGGTCTGGTAGAGCTCCAGGGCCTGGTCGACCATCGCCTGCTGGGCGAGCACCTGGGCCTGGCAGTCGGCCAGGGTGAACTTGGTGTTCTGGAACTCGGCCACCGCCTGGCCGAAGACCTTGCGCTCCTTCACGTACTTCACCGCGAAGCCGACCGCGGCGGCGGCCGAGGCGTAGGCGCCGACCGCGATCGCCAGGCGCTCCTGGACCAGGTTGTGGGTCAGGTACGAGAAGGCCTTGCCCTCCTCGCCGAGCAGGTTCTCCACCGGCACCTTGACGTCGCTGAAGGAGAGCTCGGCGGTGTCGGAGGTGCGCAGGCCGATCTTCTGCAGCTTGCGGCCGACCGTGTAGCCCTCGGACGTGGTGTCCACGCACAGGATGGACAGGCCCGCGCGGCGGTTCGCCGGGTCGTACGGGGCGGTCCGGCAGATCACCAGCACCAGGTCGGCGAGGACGCCGCCGGTGATGAAGGTCTTGGCGCCGTTGAGCACGTAGTGGGTGCCGTCCTCGGACAGCTTGGCGGTGGTGGCGATGCCCGCGAGGTCGGAGCCGGCGCCGGGCTCGGTCATCGCGATGGCGGTCATCATGTCGCCGGAGACGAAGTCGGGCAGCCAGCGCTGCTTCTGCTCCTCGTTGGCGTACTCCAGCAGGTAGGGCAGCACCAGGCCGGTGTGCACCCCGGAGGAGCCGAAGGTGACGCCCGCGCGGGCGGTCTCCTCGTAGATCACGGCCTGGTACTTGAAGCCGCTCTCGCCGGCGCCGCCGTACTCCTCGGGCACCTCGATGCCGTACACGCCGAGCGCCCCGAGCTTGCGGTAGAAGTCGCGCGGCGGGTGGCCCTCGGCCTCCCAGCTCTCGTAGACCGGGACGACCTCCTTGGCGACGAAGTCCCGGACGGTCGCCCGGAACGCCTCGTGGTCCTCGTTGTACACGGTACGGCGCACGGTGGCGCTCCCTTCCTGTGCCCGCTGAACGCTCCACAAGTTAATCGCCGGTAGCTTCGGCTGTCCAGAGTGGCGAGGCCGTGTTCCGCAAGCTCTTCGGCCGGTTAAGTGAATGCTTGCTACCCTGACGGCGTACGGTCGGGCCGAGCCGAGGGGGCGGGGAGTGGCGACGGAGCGGGCCGTCGTGCGGCGGCCGCCCGGGCGGCGGGCGGTCATCCTGGCCGCCGCCGAGGGGCAGTTCCACCGGCGCGGCTACCACCAGGTGTCGATGGCGGAGGTGGCCGCCGAGGTGGGCATCACCGCCCCCGCGCTCTACCGGCACTTCCGCAGCAAGCCCGAGCTGCTGCGCAGCGCCGTCGCGGCCGGCCTCGACGCGCTGCGCGAGGCGGTCCGGGCCGGGTCCGGCGGGCCGGAGCGGCTGTGCGCGGCACTGGCCGAGGTGGCGATCGACCACCGGGCGCTCGGCACCCTGTGGCAGCGCGACGCCCGCCTGCTGCCCCCGGCCCAGCGCGCCGAGCTGGGACGGGAGTTGCGGGCGGCGGTGGCCGGGATGGTGCCGGTGGTCGCCACGGCACGTCCCGAACTCGACCGGCTCGACGCCGAGTTGCTCTGCTGGTCGGTGCTGTCGGCGTACGGCGGCCTGAGCAACCACAGCTTCGCCCCGCCCCGGCGGCGGTTCGAGGCGCTGCTGCGCACCCTGGGCGGCGACCTGCTGGCGGCCGACCCGGCCGCCGCCCCGCCGCTCCCGGCCGACGCGGCGGGGCCGGAGCCGGCGCCCGTCTCGCGACGGGAGGAGCTGCTGGCGGCGGCCGTCCGGCTGTTCCACGCGCGCGGGTTCGACAACGTCTCCACCGACCGGCTCGGGGCGGCGGTCGGCATCGCCGGGCCGAGCGTCTACAAGCACTTCGCCACCAAGGCCGAGCTGCTGGCGGCCGCGCTGGTGCGCTGCCGGGAGCGGCTGGAGCGGGAGGTGTCCGCCGCGCTGGACGGGGCGGCCTCGCCGGAGGAGGCGCTGGCGGCGGGCCTGGCGGCGTACGTGGGTTTCGCCGTGCGGCACAGCGACTACCTGGGCGTGATGGTCAGTGAGACCGAGCGCCTGGCGCCGGCCGACCGGCGGGCGGCGGTGGACTTCCGCCGGGACTTCCTGCGGACCTGGGTCGGCCTGCTCCAGCAGGTGCGGCCCGGGTGCGAGGACGCCGAGGCGCGGATCCGGGTGCACGCGATGTTCGCGTTGGTCAACGACGGCGTGCGGCTGCCGCCCGGGGCGGGGGAGCGCGCCGGGCGGCTGCTGGTGCTGGGCCGGGCGGTGCTGGGACCGCGCGGAGAACGGTGACGGGGCGCGGGGAGCCCCCCCCGCGCCCGGTCAGGAGCCGACGGCTCAGTAGAGGACGAACGGGTAGTACACGTGGTGGGCGAGGTTGCCATTGCCCTGGACCGCGCCGACACCGCCGGAGTTGCCGGCCGCGCCGAGGTTGTTGTTCTGGTTGCTGCCGCCCGAACCGGTGGCGCTCTGCTGGGCCGCGGCGGCATTGCCGAGGACGCCGCCCACGATGTTGCCCGATCCGGTGTTGCTGACCACGGAGGCGTTGGATCCGTTGTCGGCGCCCGCGCCGTTGTCGGCCTGAGCGGTGCCGATCCCGGCCAGGAGGAAGGCCCCGAGGGCGGTGACGGCGGCGACTGCGCGAATACGGGACACGGTGGTCTCCCTGTCGAGTGGTGCGAATGGTGGCGCGCGCGGGGTGGCCGCCCCGGGTGCGCCGGTTCTGACGTCGCCCGATCAGGATTCCCCGGACGGCCGATTGACTTCCAGGCCGCCCCGGGTCGGTTCGCTCGAAGGTGTCACCCGTTCGGAATAAACCCGGAATTGGCGGCGAATCGGAAATCGCTGGTCGACAGATAGTCGTACTGGCACACTGTGGCCTCATGTCTGAAGCCGAGAAGCTGCGCACGACGGAGGTGGACCTCGGCGGCCTGGTGGGCGTGCTGGCCACCCACCTCTACTCCACCCCGCTGGTCGCCCTGCGCGAACTGGTCCAGAACGCCCACGACTCGCACACCCGGCGCCGGCTGGAGGACCCCGACACCCCGTACCGGCCGCTGATCCGGGTCAGCGGCGACCCGGCCGCCCGGACCGTGGCGATCGAGGACACCGGCGCCGGCCTCACCGAGCCGGAGATCCACGCCTACCTGGCCACCGTCGGCACCGGCTACACCCGGATGCTGCGCGACCTGACCGGCGACCAGGACCTGATCGGCGCCTTCGGCCTCGGCTTCCTCTCCGCCTTCTCGGTCGCCGACGAGGTCACCGTCACCACCGCCTCGCACCGCGAACCGCACCTCGCCCACCGCTACCGCAGCCGCGGCGGCGAGCGCTACGGCGTCGAACCCGTCGCGCCCCGGCCCGGCCCCGGCACCGTCGTCGAACTGACCCTCAAGCCCGAGCACGCCCACCTCGCCGACGAGGAGGCGCTGCGCGAGGTCCTCCGCCGGTACTGCGTGCTGCTGCCGATCCCGGTGTACGTCGGCACCGACGAGCAGCCGGTCAACGACGTCCCGGTGCCCTGGCGGCAGGACCTGCCCGGCTCGCCGCACCTGCACCGGATGCGCTTCGCGAACGCCTTCGCCCGCAGCTTCGAACCGCTCACCGCCTTCCCCGTCACCCCCGCCGAGGACCGGACCGACGCCGTCGGCCTGCTCTGGGTGCAGGACGGCGGCACCTACGGCTCCACCGACAACCGCGACCTCGCCGTCTACCTGCGCGGCATGCTGCTCGCCGACGACGCCCGCGACCTGCTGCCCAGCTGGGCCGGGTTCATCGGCGGCGTGATCGAGTCCAGCCGGCTCACCCCCACCGCCAGCCGCGAGGACCTGCAGCGCGACGAGCACTACCGCGCGCTCCAGCGGGCCCTCGCCGACGCCGTCGTCGACGGCCTCTACGAGACCGCGCGGCTGCACCCCAACGCCTGGCGGCGGATCCTCACCCGGCACGGCCAGGACCTGCTCGGCGCCGCGCTCTGCGACGACCGGCTGTTCACCCTGCTCGCCGACGACGTCCCGGTGCCCACCTCGCAGGGCGACCTGACCGCCGGCGCGCTGCGCGCGGCCGGCTCCGGCGCGGTGCACGTCGCGCTCGGCAGCGGCGGCGGCTTCGAGGAGATGCTCTACCGCGCCATGCAGGTGCCGATCGCCCGCGGCGACCGGTACGCCGTCCTGCCCTTCCTGCGCCGCTACGCCCAGCTGCGCGACTGCCGGATCGTCGAGCTCGGCAGCGAGAGCGGCAACCGGGAGCTGTTCCGCGAGCCCGCCGCGCCGCTGCCCGCCGAGGAGCGCGGCTGGCTCGCCGCCGCCCTCGCCGACGAGGGCGAGGAGCTCGTCCCCGCCCGCTTCGACCCGCCCGGCCTGCCGCTGGTCCTGGTCCCGGACCGGGAGGCCGAGCTCAAGGCCCGGATCGAGGACGACCAGGCCGACGCCCGGATCCCGTCCGCCGCACTGCGGCTGGCCCGCGCCTTCACCGCCCGCACCGACGGGACCGTCAAGGCCCGCCTCTACCTCAACCTCGCCTCGCCCGCCGTCGAGGACCTGCTCACCGCCTACCGTGCCGGGCGCACCGGCGCCGCCACCGCCGCCGGGCTGCTCCGCTCGCTCAAGGTGATCATGGCGGCCGCGTCCGGCTCCTCGGCGGCCGACCTCGGCGCCGCCCTGGGCGGCGTGTCCACCGCCGTCGCCGCGCTCACCGCCGACCTCTCCCAGGACCTTGGAGACCACTCGTGACCACCGACATCTGGGCCTGGGTCCAGGACACCCACCGCCAGCTCGCCGAATCGGGGCAGCACCGGCTCGCCACCGCCGTCGTCGAGATCGCCGGACACGCCGTCGAGGGCCGCAACGAGCAGCTCGACGCCATGTACCCCGAGGCGCTCGCCTCCGCGCGGGCCCTCGGCCTGCCCTGGGTCGAGGTCTTCCTGCGCCACTGGCGGCTGCAGAACCTGCTCAACAAGCGCCACCAGGGCGAGGCCGCGATGGCCGAGGCGGTGTCCCTGCTCGAGTTCGCGCACCGCGAGGAGACCGCCTCCTGCCCGCAGTCCGTCTGCGCCGTGCAGGACTTCACCATCTGCCACGCCAACATCGACGGCCCCGGCTACGTCGCCGAGCGGCTCGCCGTCCTGGAGGAGACCCTGGAGCGGGTCGAACCCGCCCGGGCCTGCTTCGACTGCCTCTCCCGCGAGTACGCCGACACCCTGGAGGACGACGGCCGCGCCGAGGAGGCCCTGACCCACCTCGACCGCGCCCAGGCCCGCATCCAGGCCGCCGGCGAGCACGTCTCGCTCGCCTTCGGGCACTCCCGCGCCTCCGCGCTGGGCCGGCTCGGCCGCTACCAGGACGCCCTCGCCGCGTACGACGCCGCCGAACTCGCCTACGTCTCCGCCCGCAACCGGCTGGACGACGACGACCGGCGCAAGCTCGCCGCCGGACGCGCCCTCAACCTCGCCCGGCTCGGCCGCCACGAGCAGGCCCGGGAGCTGCTGCCCGACGTCGAGCAGGCCGAGCAGTACGCCGACATCCGGCACCGCTGGACCCAGGCGGTCGAACTGCTCGCCGCCGCGGACCGGTACCCGAACGACTCGGCGCTGGGCGCCCGGCTCGCCCGCTGGGTCGGCTACCTGGACGCCGCCGGCTCGCACCGGCCCTGCGTCGACCTGCTGCTGATCGCCGGCCGGCTCGCCGTCGCCCGCGGGGCGCGCGAGGTGGCCCTGACCCTGGCCGCCACCGGCGAGCGCAAGCTCGGCTCGCTGCGCCGGACCGACGGCGTCACCGAGGACCTGGCCGCGCTGCGGACCGCCGCGCTGGCCCTGCCCCGGCCCGAACTGCCGGTCGCCCCGGACGAGCTCGCCGGATGGCTCGCCGAGCACACCCCGGACCCGGAGACCGGCGCCGACCTGATCGCCGCCGCCCTCGCCGCCGGCGAGGGCGAGCCGGACTCGGTGCTGGTCGCCAACCTCGCCGGCGCACTGGGCGCGCTCGGACACGCCCGCGCGGTCGCCGACCTGCTCTGGGCCCAGATCGAGATCGACCCGGGCCACGAGTACCTGGTCGGGATGCTCGGATCCGTCCTGATCGACGCCTCCGACGAGGAGGGCGTCCGGAAGCTCGCCGCCCGGCTGGCGGCCGGGAGCCCCGCGGACGGCAGCTGGCTGCTGGCCCGGTGGGCCGCGTCCGAGGCCCGCTGGGCGGAGGTCGGCGAGCACTGCGCCGCCGTCCTGGTGCACGAGCCCGACGCCGTCAACACCCGCCGGCTCGCCGCGACCGCCGCCACCCACCAGGGCGACTGGGCCGAGGCGCAGCGGCTCTACGAGGACCTGCTGGCGCACGCCCTGCCGGCCGGCGACGAGGACCCCGAGCAGGCCCACCGCCGGGTGCAGGAGCCCGACCTCTGGCACCTGGTCACCGTCGCCACCGCCAACCGGGACTGGGCGGCCGTCCGGTCCACCGGCGCGCAGCTGGGCATCGAGTTCGACGCGGACAGCGGGCCGGTCGAGGAGGAGTGGCAGCTCGTCACCCTGCGCGCCACCCGGACCAACGGGACGACCGCGGAGCTGCCCGCGCTGCGCACCGGGCCGGCCACCGCGCGGGTGCTGCCCGTCCTCGGCGACGAGCTGCCGCTCAACCACCGGGACACCGTGGTGTTCGGCCCCGCCGTGCTCAACGACCCGCCGGCCGAGGGCGAGGAGCAGCAGTGGCGGCCGGTGTTCGAGCTGCTCACCCTGCTCGACCCCGCCGGGTACACCACGTACTGGATCGACGGCGCCTGGCCCGGCGACGACGCGTGGGTCGCCCTGCGCGGCGCCCTCCACGACGCGGGCTACGGCCTGTGGGCCTACAGCGGCGACCAGTACGAGATCACCGACCCCTCGGGCGGCGCCCTGCCTGGCGTCTACGCGGCGGTCGGCGTCCCGCCCACCGCCTCGGCGGCCGACGCGGACGCCCTGCTCGCCCGCCTCACCGCGCCCTGGCGCCACCCGCTCGCCTGGCTCGACCTGGCCGAGGCCGCCGGCGCCGACCTCGCCCGGCACCAGGGGATCGCGGAGCGCTACGAGCTCTGAGCCCTGGACGGGGTCGGGTCGAGGTAGACCTTGGTGACGGCCGGGAAGGCCGTGCGCAGGGAGAGCTCGGCGGTGTCGCAGGCCTGCTCGATCTCGGCGGCCGTGGCCAGGTCGGCGAAGTGGACCTTGGCCGCGACGAGGATGTCGTCGGGGCCGAAGACGCTGGTGGCGAGGTCGAGCACCTCGACCACGTGGGGCTGGTCGCGGAGGACCGCGACCAGCCTCTCCTCCAGCGGCCCGGGCAGGGCCCGGCCGAGCAGCAGCGAGACGTTGTCCCGGGCGAGGACGTACGCGACCCAGGCCAGCAGCAGGCCGATCAGGACCGACGCGGTGCCGTCCCACGCCCCGGAGCCGCTGAGCTGCGACCCGAGCAGGCCGCCGAACGCCAGCAGCAGGCCGACCAGGGCGGCGCTGTCCTCCAGGAAGACGGCCTTCAGCGCGGTGTCGGCCGTGTGCCGCAGGAAGCGGAGCCAGCCGACGCCGAGCCGGGCGGTCTCCGCCTCCAGCTGACGGACCGTCCGCGCCAGCGACACGCTCTCCAGGACGAAGGCGACGCCCAGGACCACGTACGAGAGCGCCGGGTCGCCCAGCTCCTCCCCGTGGGTCAGGGTGTGGATGCCGTCGTACACCGAGAACACCGCGCCGCCGACGAAGGTGGCGACCGAGGCGATCAGCGCCCACAGGTAGCGCTCCCGCCCGTGGCCGAACGGGTGGGCGGCGTCGGCGGGCCGCTCGCCGCGCTTGAGCGAGGTGAAGAGCAGCAGCTCGGTGACGGTGTCGGCGAAGGAGTGCGCCGCCTCGGAGAGCATCGCGCTGGACCCGCTGACGAGACCCGCCAGGGCCTTCGCGGCGGCGATGCCGAGGTTGCAGACCCCGGCCACCACCACGGTGGTGACGCTCTCTTCGCTCCCGGTGCTCTCCTTGCCCACAGTGGGAGAGTATGTCCGATTTGGTGAGAATCGTGACGTGCGGCACCTGTGCACTCGTACGTTCGATCAGGCAAGGTGGGAGCCGAAGACCCGACGGAGCCGAGGGGACAGCGGAGTGCGAAAGCGGGGCCGACCGACCGAGGGGCTGCTCGGGCCCGACGTGCCGCCGGTGGAGAAGCCGATCCCCGTCCCGCTGGCGCCCGAACCGCCGCCGACCGGGGGCCTGCTGGTACCCGCGCCGACCGAGGAGCCGCCGGAGCGGCCCCGGTTCACCGGCGGCCTCGGCCAGGACACGCTGACCCCGGAGGAGTGGCGGGCGGCCGGCTACACCCCGCCGGACGACATCGTGGTGCCCCCGCTGCAGCCCGGCGACGCGCCGTGGCCCGACCGGATGCGCACCCTGCTGCGCACGCCGATGGTCGAGCGCCCCGCGTTCGAGCGGACCGCGCGCGAGCTGCACCCGTCGGCGGCGAAGAACATCCCGCGGATCCTCGACCTGTCGCTGCGCATCGGCGAGCTGCTGCTGGCCAGCGGCGAGGCGGCGGAGGACGTGGAGGCGGCGATGCTCGGCATCGCGCACGCCTACCGGCTCGACCACTGCGAGCCGCAGGTCACCTTCACGCTGATCTCCATCTCGCACCAGCCGTCGCTGATCGACGCCCCGGTCACCGCCGACCGCGTGGTGCGCCGCCGCACCTCGGACTACACCCGGCTGGCGGCCGTGTACCGGCTGGTCGCGGACATCACCGAGGAGCGGGTCAGCGTCAACGACGGCTACCGACGGCTCGCGGAGATCCGCCGCAACCGGCACCCGTACCCGGCGTGGGGGCTCGCGCTGGCCACCGGTCTGCTGGCGGGCGCGGCGACCTTCCTGGTCGGCGGAAAGACCGACTCCACGGCGTGGCTGGTGTTCGCCAACGCGTTCGTCGCGGCGGTCGCCGGCGACCGGCTGGCGTCGATGATCGCGCGGCGCGGCCTGCCGGAGTTCTACCAGTTCGTGATCGCCGCGATGCCCGCCGCGCTGCTCGGCATCCTGCTCTCCTTCAACGACCTGCACCTGCGCGGCTCGGTGGTGATCACCGGCGGACTCTTCGCGCTGCTGCCCGGCCGGGCGCTGGTCGCCGCCGTCCAGGACGGCCTGACCGGCTTCTACATCACCGCCGCCGCCCGGCTGCTGGAAGTCATGTACCTCATCGCCGGCATCGTCATCGGCGTCATGCTGGTGCTCTACCTGGGCGTCAACTACAACGCCAAGCTGCGGCCGGACGAGAGCCTGGTCGGCGACACCTACCCGCCGGTGCAGCTGGTCGCCGCGATACTGCTGTCCGCCGCCTTCGCGATGCTGCTGCAGACCGACCGGCGGACGCTGCCGCTGGTCGTGCTGAACACCGTGATCGGCTGGTCCACGTACGGTGTGCTGACCAACAACGCCCGGATCTCTCCGATCGTCGCCACCGGCGTGGCGGCCGGCCTGGTCGGCCTGTTCGGTCAGCTGATGGCGCGCTACCGCTACGCCAGCGCGCTGCCGTACGTGACCGCCGCGATCGGACCGCTGATGCCCGGCTCGGCGCTCTACCTCGGCATGCTCGCCTTCGCCCAGGGCCACCCCAGCGCCGGACTGGTCTCGGTCACCCGGGCCGCCGCGCTGGCGATGGCGCTGGCCATCGGCGTGAACCTCGGAGGCGAAGTGGCCCGGCTGTTCCTCAAGAGCCCCGGCGCGACCGAGCGACTCGCGCCCCACCTGCTCGTCCCGCGCCGGGCGGCCAAACGCACCCGCGGGTTCTGACCCGGCGTTAGCAGACGGGACGGTTCGACGAACGAAGGCACCACCCATGATCAGTGCACTGCTGGACGGCTACCGGAGCCACATCGTGGCCGCGCACAAGCAACCGCTCTTCCTGCTGCTGACCGGGTTCATCTGCTCGTTCGTCCTGATCCGGTTCAGCGTGCGGATGATCCGCGCCAAGGTCCGCTGGTGGCCCGGCAACATCACCCCCGGCGGCCTGCACATCCACCACATGGTCTTCGGCCTGGGCTTCCTGCTGCTCGGCGGCATCGGCGTCTTCGCCACCAACGGCGGCCACCCGTGGATCGACTGGTTCGGACTCGCCTTCGGCATCGGCTGCGGCCTGGTGCTCGACGAGTTCGCGCTGATCCTGCACCTCGACGACGTCTACTGGGGCGAGCAGGGCCGCAAGTCCGTGGACGCCGTCATC
This sequence comes from Kitasatospora sp. NPDC048365, assembly GCF_043200835.1. Lineage (NCBI taxonomy): Bacteria > Bacillati > Actinomycetota > Actinomycetes > Kitasatosporales > Streptomycetaceae > Kitasatospora > Kitasatospora sp. NPDC048365. The sequence continues at coordinate 10,190 of NZ_JBICYJ010000077.1, read as the reverse complement.
CTCGGCATCCTGGTCACCGCCCTGCTGCTCATCGGGTACGTCCCGCTCGGCGTCGTCCCCGGCCAGGACACCCGGTGGGGCCTGATTTCGGTCATCTCCGTCAACGCGCTCGCCGCGATCGTCGCCCTGCTCAAGGGCAAGATGTGGACCGGCCTGCTCGGCATCATGGTCCCCGGCATCTCCTGGATCGGCGCGGTCCGGCTCGCCCGGCCCGGCAGCCCGTGGGCACGGTGGCGGTACACGAAGCGGCCGCGGGCGATGCGCCGCGCCGTCCGGCGGGAGCGGCTGCTGCACGCCCGCGCCGAACGCGCCCGCACCTGGCTCTTCGACCTGATCGCGGGCGCACCCGACAAGGTCCCCGCCCACCACACCGCCACCCACCGCGCCGCCGAGCGGATCGCCGCCCGCGCCACCGCCCACCTCGACGCGCACGCTGCCCGCGCCCTCGCCCGCCGGCACGCCCGGCTCGCCGACCGCCGCACCGAGGCCGGCTCCGTCCCGGTCGACCCGGCCCGCCAGGACCAGGCCCGGCGCCGCCGCCGCACCGTCCGGGCCGGCCGCCACCGCACCTACGCCGTCCGCCCCGCCCCCGCCCGCCCCGAACCCCACACCCCGTACCGCCACCCCCGCCTCCCGCACCCGCAGCCCCGCCACTGACGTTTGCCCCCACACGATCCGAGGGGGGAGCGACATGATGCTGCAGGGGGACCTGTCGGGCACGACCGACGAACGGCTCTGCTGGCTGCTGCTCCGGGACGAGCCGGCCCGGAGGACCAAGCGGGCGCCGTGGTGGCGGCTGCTCGGCCTGGTGGAACGGAACGGTGTCCGGGCGGGGCTCGCGTACGGGCACCTGCCCACCGAGCACGCGCGCGACATGCGCAAGGAGATCACCTCCGGGCGGATGGCGGACTACGCGCTGGCGGTGGACGACGCTGCCGAGCGGCTGAGCGCCGAGGAGCGGCGGGTGCTGCGGGAGGCGCACACCCTGCCCGAGTGGTTCATGGAGGACGTCGAGCGGCGGTACCGGGAGATTCGTAGGCGGAGCTGACAATCGGACATCTCACCCGGGCGGGCGTATGGCGATAGCGGTGAGGAATCGTCAGGTCTGAGAATATTACGTCGAGTGACTGAATTGTCACGTGATGGGATATTTGGCTGATCGTCAGACCGGCGAAATGAGGTGCCGACCGTGGCCCGCAGATTCCTGCCGACCCTGCTCCTGGCCGTCGCCGGCGTGCTCGGGCTGCTGCCCGCCGCCGCTGCCGCTCCGGCACCGGCCCGGCCGGCCTCGCCGGCCGACGATCCGTACCCGTCCGCCGAGGACATCGCCCGGGCGCAGGCCGAGGCGGACGCCAAGGCCGGCGACGTCGGGGCGATCGAGGCCCGGCTGACCGCGGCCCAGGCGGAGCTGGAGGAGGCGGGCCGGACCGCCGAGCAGGCGGTCGAGGCGTACAACGGGGCCCAGGCCCGGCTGGTCCGGGCCAAGGCGGAGGCGGAGGCGGCGGCGGGCCGGGCCACCGCGGCCGAGGCGGCGCGGGTGGAGGCGGCGGACCGGGCGGCGGGCCTGCTCGCCGAGGTGTACCGGCAGGGCGGCTCCCCGGAGCTGTCGGCGATCAACGCGCTGCTCGGAGCCAGCGGCCCCGGCGCGCTGAGCGACCGGGCGGCGGCGGTCGGCGTGGCCGGTGCCCGGACCCGGCAGATCCTGGACGACGCCACGTCCACCGCCGCCGCGGCGACCCGCGCCCGGGACGCCGCCCGCGCCGCGGAGGACGCGGCGGGCCGCGCCGCCGAGGAGGTCCGGGTCGCGAAGGAGCAGGCCGAGGCCCGGCTGGCCGCCCAGCAGGCGCAGGTCGCCGAGATCGGCCGGCGCCGCGAGCAGCTGCTCACCGAGCTCGCCGCGGCCCGCAACACCACCGTCGACCTGGAGCGCCAGCGCCGCGAGGCGCTGGAGGCGATCGCCGCCCGGGAGGCGGAGGAGGCGGCGCGGGCCGCTGCCGCGGCGGCGGCCGCCCAGTGGGCGGCGCGCCCGAACCCGTCCTCGGAGAGCGCCTGGTCGGCGGACGGCGCGGCGGCCGCGATCGCGTTCGCCCGCTCCAAGATCGGCCTGCCGTACATCTGGGGCGGCGAGGGCCCGGAGGGCTACGACTGCTCGGGCCTGACGATGATGGCGTGGCGCCGGGGCGGCAAGAACCTCACGCACTTCGCGGCGGACCAGTACGCCGAGTCCACGCCGGTGTCGTACGCCCGGCTCCGGCCCGGCGACCTGGTGTTCTGGACCAAGACCGGCCGAGCCGCGGACATCTACCACGTCGGCATCTACATCGGCGACGACCAGATGATCGAGGCCCCGCGGCCGGGCACCGCGATCAAGCAGGCCAGCCTCTGGATCATGGGCCGGCCGGACTTCTACGCCCGGCCGTAGCCCCTCCGCCGGCGGATTCAGCCGGCGAAGAACTTCAGCAGCTCCGGCGCGAGCGCCTCGGGCGCCACGTCGTGGGTCTGCTCCGGCAGGGTCAGGTACTCGGCGCCGGGGACGGCCGCCGCCACCGCACGGGCCGGGGCCCGCAGCAGCTCCGGGCTTGCGCCGCCGGCCATCACCAGGACCGGCACGGCGAGCCCGGCGAGCGCCGCCACCGGGACGCCCGCGCCGGCGGGCGCGTCGAGCACGGCGGCGTCGTACGCGAGGGTGGGCGCCACCGCCTCGAACGCGGGCCACGCCGGTGAGCTGCGCATCTGCTCCACCACGGGCTCCGGTGCGCCGACGAAGGCCATGAACCGGGCGACCGCGTCCCCGGGCCGGCCCTCGGCGAGGTCGGTGGCCAGGCCCGCCGCGTACCCGGTGAAGCGCTCGCGCTGCCCGTCCTCGGTGGCGAACGGCGGCTCGTACACCGCGAGGCGGGTGATGCCGAGGCCGTGCTCCGCCGCCCGCAGGGCCAGGGCGGCGCCGGAGGAGATGCCGTACACGGCCGCCGTGCCGCCCGCGGCGGCGATCACCGCGGCCAGGTCCTCGATCTCCCGCTCCACCTCGTACGGCGCGGTGTCGCCGCTCTCCCCGCGCCCGCGCCGGTCGTAGGTGTGGACGGTGTGGTGCGCGGCGAGCTGCGCGGCCAGGCCCTGGGCGGGCCCGAAGGCCCGGTGGCAGAGCGCGCCGTCGACCAGGACGACGGCCGGGCCGCTGCCGGTCACGGTGTGGGCGACGGTCGTCCCGTCGGCGGAGACGACGGCGGTCATGACGGGTCCTTCGGGGAGGTCTGCTCGGCGAGGGTGTGGGCGACCAGGGCGTTGGCGTGGCCGTGGCCCAGGCCGTACTCGGTCTTCAGCCAGCCGACCAGCTCCATGTGCTTGGTCAGCGGCGAGGCGCGGATCAGCTCCTGCCATTCGGCGATCGGTCGGCCGTACTTCTTCTCGATCGACGGGAAGTAGCTGGCGGGGCCCTTGACGGGGGTGGTCATGACGGTCTCCTCGAAGGTCGCTTACTTGTCGGCCGGGCCGTAGACGGTGTGCAGCACGCCGGTGGAGAAGACGGTGTTCTCCAGCAGCTTCAGCCGGATCGGCTCGGCGTTCCCGTCGAACAGGCGCAGGCCCTTGCCGACCGCGATCGGGTGGACGAACAGGTGCAGCTCGTCGATCAGGCCGGCAGCGAGCAGCGCGCGCACCACGGAGATCGAGCCGGACATCCCGATCGGCCCGCCCTCCTCCTGCTTCAGCGCGGTGACGCCCTCGACCAGGTCGCCCTTCAGCTGCTCGGAGTTGCGCCAGTCGAACGCCAGGTCGGAGTGGGAGACGACGACCTTGCGGGCGTCGCCGAGCGCCTTCGCCATCGGCGCGTCCTCGCCGCCCGCGTCCTCCCGCTCCGGCCAGGCGGCGGCGAAGCCGTCGTAGGTGACCCGGCCGAGCAGCACGGTGTCGGCCGCGCCGAGCTGGGCCCCGACGGCCGCCCCCATCTCGTCGTTGAAGTAGGGGAAGTGCCACTGCTCCGGGCTCTCGACGACGCCGTCGGCGGCGATGAACAGACCGGCGGTGATCTTGCGCATGGGATGCTCCCTGGATTCGCGGGTGTGAGGTGCTCTCACCCGGTCAGACGGGGGCCGGTCGCGGGACTCATCGCTCCGCGGCGAAGAAGTTCCAAGATCTTTTCGCGACCGATGAGAACGGCGCCGCCGAGGAGTCCCCATAGGTGTGGAGAGACTGCTGTTCCCGGCGCCGCCGGCACCCGAGGACCTGGCCGACCTGCTCGCCGACCGCCCGGACGTCCGGCTCGTGGTCTGCGAGGTCGGGCGGCTGACCGCGCCCGGGCCCGCCGACCTGGACCGGCTGGCCCGGCTGCGCCTGGCCGCGCGGCGGGCCGGCGCCGAGCTCGTCCTGCGCGGGGCCGGCCCGCGCCTGCGACTGCTGCTGGCGCTGACCGGCCTGGACGGCGTGCTCGCGGACGACGACCCGTCAACTGCCGGCCCGCCAACCGTCGATCCGTCAGCTGCCGGCGGGCAGCCGCATCGGTAGCTCCCACAGCGGGAACAGCCGGTCGGTGTCCATGTGGTTGGTCATGGTGGCGATCCGGCCGTCGGCGATCTCCAGCACGGTGATGCCCCACGGCGTCCAGCCGTTCCCGTCCTCGGCCGGCCGGTACTGCGCGAACGCGGGCGAGCCGTTCGCCTCCACCGGCAGCAGCCGCGAGCCGCGGCACCCGCAGCCCGCGCCCAGCCACCACGCGCCGAGCTCCACCACGCCCTGCACCCACATCTGGTACGGCGGCATGTTGAGCACCGCGTCCTCGTGCAGGAGCTTCTTCAGGCCCTCGATGTCGAACGCCTCGAAGGCCTGCACGTACCGGGCCAACAGCGCCTGCTGCGTCTCGTCCAGCGGCCGGTAGGTGTCGCTCTCCGGGACCCCGCCGCCCTCGGCGAGGGTCGCCCGGGCCCGCTGCAGCGCGCTGTTGACCGACGCCACGCTGGTGTCCAGCAGCTCGGCGGTCTCCGCCGCCGACCAGGCCAGCACCTCGCGCAGCACCAGGACCGCCCGCTGCTTCGCCGGCAGCTTCTGCAGGGCCGTCACGAACGCCAGCCGGATCGTCTCCCGGCCGACCGCGACCTCGGCCGGATCCCCGGCCAGCACCCGGCTGTCGGGCACCGGCCCGACCCAGATGTTCTCCTCCAGCTGGGTCAGGTCCGGCGTGTGCGCCGCGACCGGCGAGGTCAGGTCCATCGGCCGGGCCCGCCGCTGCGCGGCCGGCGCCATGTCCAGGCAGACGTTGGTCGCGATCCGGTACAGCCACGTCCGCAGCGCCGAACGCCCCTCGAAACCGGCGTACTTCGACCAGGCCCGGACCAGCGTCTCCTGCACCGCGTCCTCGGCCTCGAAGGTCGAGCCGAGCATCCGGTAGCAGTACGCGGTGAGCTCCCGCCGGAACGGCTCGAGCTGCTCGACGACGGCATCGGAATCCGTGATCACTGGCACTCTGTCACCCTACTTCGCAGCCTTGTCGCCCCGTGGTCTCACTGGCAGAACTCCATCAGCGCCTCCTCGAAGTCCGGGAACTCCGCCGCCGCGCGGGCCAGCACCTCGGCGGCCGGCCGCCGGGCGCCGGGCGCGAACCGCTCCGCGACCTCGGTCAGCGCCCGGTCCGGCACCGCCGCGTGGTCGGGCCCGTACGCGGCCGCCTCCTGCGGGCCGTAGCCCGCGGCCAGCAGCCACAGGAACTCGCCGAGGTCGCGGGCCAGCACCGCGACCTCACCCTCCGAGCCGAGGAAGACCAGCGGCTGCTCGGCCACCGGCACACCGACGCGGACCAGCCAGAACGCCGCGTACCCGCCGGTGCCGTCCTGCCCGAAGACCAGGAAGTCGTCGCCGCTCAGCGCCTCGTTGCCCGTCCACGCCCGGAACCACTCCGTGGCCTGCCCCGCCGGCAGGAACTCCGGGAACGGCTCGAAGTCGACCCCGTCCCCCTCCCGGAAGTCGAACGGCACCGCCAGCGCGGCGGCCAGTGCGGGCGGGAAGCTGCGATCGTGCTCGGAGGTCATGCGCGCACCGTAGCGGCCGGCACCGACAACCGGGGCTTTCCCCGGCCGGCGCCGCGTCCCGGGAGGGTGCCCGCGACGCCGGTCGGACCCGGCGGAAAACCGGATGCCCACGCACCGGGCCCGACGTACCGTGACGGGATGGGCAACGACGCACACGGCCGCCCCGGCCAGGACATCGAGATCCGCGCCATCACCGAGGAGGAGATCCCGGTCTGGGACCGGGCGATCGCGCGGGGCTTCCTGCGGCCGCACATCGCCGACGGCACCGAGTTCCGGCGGCTGACCTTCGAGCCCGGCCGGTTCCTCGCCGCCTTCGACCGGGCCGACGGCGACCGCTGCGTGGCCACCTTCCGCAGCTTCGACGCCGAGCTGACCGTCCCCGGCAACGGCACCCTCCCGGTGGACGCGGTCACCGCCGTCACCGTCAACTCCACCCACCGCCGCCGCGGCCTGCTCTCCGGCATGATGCGCCAGGACCTGGCCGCCGCCCGCGAGCGCGGCAGCCTCGCCGCGATCCTGATCGCCGCCGAGTACAACATCTACGGCCGCTTCGGCTACGGCCCGGCGACCCGCGCCCACGGCCTGCGCATCGACCTGCTGCGCTCCGGCGGTCTGCGCGCCGACCTGCCCGTGCCCGAGGGCGGCCGGGTCGACTTCCTCTCGCTGGAGGAGGTCCGCAAGCTCGGCCCCGAGCTGCACGACCGCTGGCGGCTCACCCAGCCCGGCGCGATCACCCGCAGCCCCGCCTGGTGGAAGCTGCACACCGGCGAGGTCACCCTCCCCGGCTACGACTGGAAAGAGGGCTTCTACGCGGCCCACCGGGACGCCGACGGCGTGATCACCGGCCTGATCTGGTACTCCGTCGACGACACCTGGGACGGCGCGTTCCCCAACTGCACCCTCACCGTCAACGACTTCCTCGCCCTCGACCGGCCGACCGCCAACGCGCTGTGGAGGTTCGCCTTCTCCGTCGACTGGGTGCGGCACGTCGCGGTCGGCAACCTCTCCCCGGACGACCCGCTGCCGCTCCTGCTGAACGACCCGCGCGGCGCCAAGCCGCACGAGGAGATCTGCGACTTCCTCTGGCTGCGGCTGCTCGACCTGCCCGCCGCGCTCGCCGCCCGCAGCTACGCCGCACCCGGCCGCCTGGTCCTCCAAGTCACCGACCCGGAGGGCTGGACGGCCGGCCGCTGGGCGCTGGAGACCGCCGCCGACGGCACCGGCCGCTGCACCCCCACCGACGACCCGGCGGACCTCACCCTGGACATCGGCCGGGTCGGCAGCCTCTACCTCGGCGCCGAGTCCGCGACCCGGCTGCTGGCCGCGGGCCTGCTCACCGAGCACCGCCCCGGCGCCGCCGCCACCGCCGACCTGCTGCTGCGCACCCCGACCGCCGGCTGGAACCCCGACGGCTTCTGATCCGTGCCCCGGGGCGGTGCCGGCTACTTCGCGGTCTTGCCGATGGTCGGCAGGATGAAGTCCTGGATCAGGCCCTTGGCGTCCCGGACGATCGGCCGGAACACCTTGTAGCGGGAGAGGTTGATGACCCGGGCCGCCATCGGCGTCGAGCGGCGGACGAACTCCCGGGTCCGCTCGGTGTCCGGCGTGCGGTCGAACACCCAGTACAGCACCACGATCATCAGGTGCAGCCACAGCACGTCCGGCAGCAGCTCGACCAGCTCGGCGTCCAGCTTGGGCGCCAGCTCCGAGCCGGCCAGCACCTCCCGGAAGAGGGCCACCGCGGTGGCCCGGGCCGGGTGCGACTCGTTGGAGAACGGGCTGAGCGAGCTGGTCGGGTCGGCGGCCGTCCGGAAGAACTGGGCCGCGAACTCGTGGTACGGCGCCGCGGTGTCCAGCCACGACTCCAGCGCGATCTCCAGACGCTGGGCGAAGTCCCGGGTGTGCGCCATCCGCCGCCTGGCGTCCGCCGCGTGCTCGTACGTCATCCGGTCGTAGAACCCCTGGATCAGGAACTCTTTTCCGGCGAAGTAGTAGTACGCGTTGCCGACCGAGATCCCCGCCTCGGTGGCGATGGCCCGCATCGTGGTCTTCTCGTACCCGCGCTCCTGGAACAGCCGCATCGCGGTCTCCAGGATCAGGGCGCGGGTCTGCTCGCTCTTGTCCGTCTTGGGCAGTGCCCGCCCGCCGGGAAGCTCGGGCGCGCTCTCGACCCTGCCGTCGGTGACGCGGTCGCTCTGGTTCGGCTCCTCCACGGTGGTCGAGCCTACCCGGGCCACCGCCCCGGGCCGGTCCCCCCGGCCCGGGGCGGTGCGCTGCGCGGTGGCCCTGCGCCGGTGCACTAGGGCGACACCGAGCAGCTGCCGTCACCGCACCCGGGCTCCGGCGGCACCCCGTACGCCGCCGGGTCGTACGGTCCCGCGGTGTACGGCCCCCCGCCGTACGGACCGTTGCTGTGCGGACCGCCGGGGTGCGGGCCGACGGCGTGCGGGCCGCCGGAGTGCGGGCCCCCCGCGCCCGGCGCCCCGGCGGGCGGAGCGCCGTACGGGTTCGCGGGGTCCGGGGCCGCGATGCCGTGACGCCCCCCGGCGTACGGGATCGCGGCCGGTGACGGCCCGGGCTGCACGGCACTGGGTGACCCCTGTACACCCAGTGCCGGCGCCCGGCCCGCGCCGGTGGCCTGCCGGTACTTGCTGGCGGCGAAGGCCGCCGCCCGGGCCAGCGGCAGACCGGCCGGGGTCGAGAGCCGATGGGCCAGCGGCCGGTGCTCGGCCAGCGCCCAGAGGCAGACCACGAAGGCGGGCGCCCCGCGCCAGACCTCGCCGGTGTCGCCGACCACGGTGATCTCGCCGAGCGAGGCGTCGTGGTCGAGGCCGGGGAAGAGCCGGTGCGCCTCGGCGGAGTTCACCGCGACGAACTCCAGCGCTACCAGCTGGGCCTGTCCGCGCAGCCAGGCGGTGAGGTGCCGGCAGAGTAGGCAGCCCGGGTCGTGCAGCACGGTCAGCCGGCCGACCGGCGCCGGCCACGTCGCCGGCGCCGCGGGTGCGGTGGTGGTGGTCACCGGGCTCACGCCTCGGCGGGCTTGACCCAGCCCTGCGGCGCGACCGGCGGCCGCTGCTGGCGCTCCAGCGCGCCCCGGCGGCGGATCCGGTTGAGTACGTACACGTTGCCGAGGTGCATCACACCGAGCAGCAGGAGCACGGTGCCGAGCTTGTACGAGAGGGCGTTGAAGATGCCCGCGGTGCTGTCGACGGTCTCGTCGTTGCGCATCCACAGGGCGACGAAGCCGAGGTTGATCAGGTAGAAGCCGACCACCAGGAGGTGGTTGACGGCGTCGGCCAGCCGCTCGTCCCCGGCGAAGACGTCGGAGAGGAAGAGCCGGCCGTTGCGGCTGAGGGTGCGGGCCACCCAGACCGTCACGCCGGTGGCGATCGGCAGGTAGGCGGCATAGCTGACGACTGTGTAGTCCATCGGGACCACTCCGTTTCGAACGTGTTCAAAAGCTCGACGGGGATGACTGTAGAGGGTCTTTTGAACGTGTTCAAGTCCGCCTGTGTGGGAGGCTCGTCCCATGGATTCCCCGATCGTGGTCCGCACCGGCGGGCCGGCCGACGCCGCCGCCGTCGCCACCCTCCACGCCGACAGCTGGCGCACCGCGTACGACGGGATCGTCCCCGCCGAGGCGCTCGGCGACGGCCTCGCGGGCGAACGCCTCGCGATCTGGGAGATCCGGCTCACCGCCGACTACGGGCCGCCCACCGACACCCCCGTGCTGCTGATCGCCGAGGAGCCCGACGGCACCCCGGTCGGCTTCGCCTACCTGGTGCCCGAACCGGACGGCAGGGTCCTGCTCGACAACCTGCACGTCCGCCCCGGCCGCACCGGCGGCGGCATCGGCGCCCTGCTGCTGCGCGCCGCCCTCGACCGCACCGCGGCGGCCGGCCGCCCGCTGCGGCTGGAGGTGCTGCGGGACAACGTCCGCGCCGTCGCCTTCTACGAGCGCGAGGGCGGCGTCCGCACCGACGAACGGGTCGCCGCCTTCCCCGGCGGCCACCTGCTCCCCGAGTACGAGTACCTCTGGCCCGCGACGGCCTGAGGCCCGGGGCCCAGGGCCCAGGGCCCGTCTTCAAACCCCCGCCTGCGGGCCGCCGCCGGGGCACGCACCTCGACGGCTTCTCCTCAGTCGCCGATGCTCCGCATGGACTCCCTCGTCGG
>NZ_JBICYJ010000076.1:0-25242 GCF_043200835.1 Kitasatospora sp. NPDC048365 | reverse complement strand
CAGATCCAGTACCGTCCGGACCTGGTCGACGGATGCCTCGCCGGCACGGGCCTCATCCTCGACGGCTGACCGACATCACGAATTCAAGTTCAGTAGCGCGCCATCCAGTCGTTGCTCATCCGGCTGTACGGAGGTCAGCCGGCGTGAAAGGCCACCCGTACGCTCCCGTCGACTGGGATGATCATGACGGCGCCGTCCTGCCAGGTCCAGTTCTTGCCGATGACGAACATCTGGTTGTTGGACTGAGCGAGCAGTCGCAGCCCGCGATAGCGGTACCGGAAGCGCTGCTCGGAGGCGGTCGGCAGCGCTTTCTCCTCGACACCGGGCCACGGGAGGTAGAGGCGCTCTGCGGTGTCCAGCACCACGGCGGGACGCAGCGTCAGGTGGGCCGCCAGGTATCGGGCGTCCATACGGCCCTTCTCCTGGGCGTAGGCACCCACCGCCCAGAATGAGGCGAGTGCGATCAGAGCCGTGCTGACCACGAGCGCGGCCCGCTCGCGGCGAACCGGGTAAGGCGTTCCCGAGCATTTGACGGCGAGCACCCGGCTGGCGAGGAACAGCAGCAGGGCGCCGCCCAGCAGCAGCGGTGTACCCATCGGTCCGGCGTCCAGGACCTGGAGGCCTGCGAGTAGGCCGAGCAGGAAGAGAGGCACCGCCAGCGCCATGACGGCCTGACAGCCCCGGCGGACGTACGGCAGTAGGCCGGACTCCCGGCGGGCCAGCGTGGACACCAGGTAGTAGGCGAGCACGCCGGCGAGCGTGAGGCAGAGCACGCCGCCCGCCGGCAGGTAGAGCGGGGCCGCGCTGCGCAGCAGGTAGTCCTGGGTGGAGAAGCCGAGGCTCGCCGCGTCGACGCCGAAGTACTCGTAGAGGGCGTCGGTGTAGGCGAAGCCGAAGAACAGGAGCAGGGCCGTGATGTAGGTAGTGGGTCCCAGTACCGAGGCCAGCGTGGTGAGCCAGGACGTCCAGCGGTGCGAGTCCGCGCCGGTTTCGTCCGCCGGCCGGTCTGCCGCGGGCTCCGGCGACTCGTCCGGCGTCGTCTGCTCCTCGTGCTCCGACGTCAGGGCGTACTCGCAGTGGTGCCCGGGCGGTTGGGGGTGTCAGGAGTGACGCCCGGGTTTTGGGAACTGCCGCCGGTCGACTGCCCGGGATTGTCTCCCTCTTCCTGTCTCACTACGCCTCCTGTCACCGTCTTGCTGGACCCGTCATTGGCCGTCACCACCGCACATACCGTGTACGTTCCGGCAGTGACGTCCGTGCTGAACTTGAACGAGATAGTTCCCGATTCCGTCCCCGCAGGCAGCGTGAGCTTCGTGGAGCTGACCGGCGCCGCTTGAACCTGGGGCTCTCCGGGAGTGCAGTTGTAGACCTTGCTCACCGCGCCGGTGAACGTGCCGCTCGTCGCGTCGTTCTTCACCTTGACGTTGGCGTTCGGCCAAATCCCACCGACGTTCCCGGAGAGCTGGCCCGCGGTGTTGAATCCGCCCCCGCCAGCGCCCGGCGACACGCGCTGCTCGGCGGACGGATTCCCCTCCACCGCAGGCGAGGACTCGTACCCGGACGAAACTGAGGACCCACCGGTGCCGGGGCCGTCCGACGTACCCCCACCTCCGCAGCCGGTGAGCAGCACCGCCGCCGTCCCGAGGGCGCTGGCGGCTGCTGGCAGCCGGATCCCGACGGTAGGCGTGGCGCACCGTGTCCTGGCCATGAGGCCTCCTGTCCGTGGACGGGCTGGGGCGGCCTGGCCCGGTCCTGTCCACCCGGCCCACGACTTTTGCCCGTACACGAAACAACATCACAACAGCGTCCTCTCCCCAGAGGCAGGCGCGCCGACCGTCCACCTACCGGGTGAACTACTGACCCCGACGCTTCAAGGTGATCGCAGCCCGCGCCTGCCTTCGTCTCACCGCGGGGCAGCCACTCATCGACGGCTGCCCGACCGCGCCCGGGCTGTTCGCCGCTCCGCCCTGACCACCGACATCACGAGTTCAACCTGAGTATCCGTGACGGGTCCGGCGCCGGAGGTCGTCAGTTCGCGTCGGGCCCGAACCGGCGCCGGTACGCCGACGGAGTGATGCCCGTCTCGCGGCGCATCAGCGCGCGCAGGTTGGTCGCGGTGCCCAGCCCGCTCTGCCGTGCGACGACCTCGAAGCGTGACTCGCCGCGCTCGATCAGCCGGCAGGCCAGGGCGAGCCGTTCCCCCGTAAGCCACATCAGCGGGGTCGTCCCCAGCTGGCTCCGGAAGCGGCGGTGCAGTGTCGCCGGGCTGACGGCCGCCCGCGCCGCGAGGTCCGGGACCGTGAGGGGGGAGTCGAGCCGTTCCTGCGCCCAGGCCAGGACCGGTGCCAGGGACTCGTCGGGGAGATCGGGCATCGGACGTTCGACGAACTGCCGCTGCCCGCCGTCGCGGTGGGCCGCGAAGACCAGCCGTCGGCTGACGGAGTTGGCGACCTCGGCCCCGTGGTCGCGGCGGACGATGTGCAGGCCGAGGTCGAGTGCGGCCGCGCTCCCCGCGGCGGTGAGGATGTCGCCGTCGTCCACGAAGAGCACGTCCGATGCGAGGTGGACGGCGGGGAAGCGGGAACGGAAGGAGTCCGCCCACTGCCAGTGGGCCGTGGCCCGGCGCCCGTCGAGGACGCCGGCCTCGGCCAGGGTGAAGGCGCCGCTGCAGAAGCCGACCAGGCGGGCGCCGCGCGCGTGCGCCCGTCGAACGGCGTCCAGCACCGCGGGCCGGCGGGGGACTTCGACGTCGGGGCGGTTGGGGACGATCAAGGTGTCCGCCGTGTCGGCCGCCCCCAGGTCGGCGACCCCGGTGAGGGTGAAGAATCCGTCGCGCATCGCGGTGGAGGGCTCGGGCGAGCAGAGCCGGAAGTCGTAGAGATCGCGGCCGATCTCCGGCCTGCGCAGGCCGAAGATCTCGGTCGCGCAGCCGAGCTCGAACGGGTTCGAGTTCTCGTCCACGATCACGACCACCCGGTGCGAGGATTCTTTCGCCATGTGCAATTCCTAGCACTCACGCCGCCTGTGCGGGGCGGCCGAGGATGAGGACATGAGCAACCAGCCGATCTCCCTCCGCCAGGCGCTGACCACCTTCGACGCGCTGTGGAGCCCGCGCATCGTCACGCGCGTCAACGACTACGACGTCCGGATCGCCAAGGTCGAGGGCGAACACATCTGGCACGCCCACGACGACACCGACGAGTTCTTCCTGGTGCTCGACGGCGAACTGCACATCTCCCTGCGCGAGCCCGGGGGCGAGCGCACGGTGGTGCTGCCGCAGGGGGCGGTCTTCACCGTTCCCGCAGGTACGGAGCACCGGCCGGCCGCACCGACGGGTGCCGCGATCCTCATGTTCGAGCCGACCGGGACGCCGACCGTGGGCGACCGCCACGACGAGGTCCCCGCCCACGTGGACGCGACGACCGGACACAATCTCCACGCCTGAGCACCAGGAGGCGCCGGGGGCTGGCAGGATCGGGGGAGGGGACAGCACGCGGCGCGCGGTGCGCGCCGTCCGGCAGGAGGAAGGCAGTGGCGAGCAGCCCCTTCATGGAGCACGGCCAGCACCCGGCGGCCTGGGTGACCTCGGCGATCCCGGGCCCGCTGATGCGGGCGCTGGAGCCGCGCGGCGGGGTGCCGCACGCGGTCCGGCAGGAGATCGATCGGCAGCTGGCCGAGGGCGTCCCGGCGAGCCAGCTGCGCGAGCGGGTCGAGCGGCGCTGGTACGAGCGGTACGCCCACGTGAACGGCGCGGAGCTGCCGATGCGTGCCGACGAGATCGCGCTCGCCCTGGTGGCCGGCTCCGACTGCCCGCTCGGCTGCGAGGACGGCTGGCTGGTCGCCGACTCGCGGGTCTGCCCGTGGTGCCGGCCCAACGGCACCGTGGTGGACAACCATCCGGACGACCTGACCGGCGGGCGGCGCCTGCCCGGCCCCGAGCAGGCCGCCCGGGCCGAGGAGGTGCGGGCGCTGATGCGCGGCTCCCGCCGCTACCGGCGTCCGCCCGGCTGACCGGCTGACCGGCTGACCGGATCGTTCCGCATCGCGGCCCGATGGTGCCTTCGGTCCGGGCCCCGCCCGGGGCCAGGATGGGGGCATGAAGACCGCACTCGTCGTCATCGACGTCCAGGAGTCCTTCCGGCAGCTCGAGAACTGGGCCGCCGTGTCCGAGCCGAAGATCGTGGAGAAGGTGGGCCGGCTGGTGGCCGCCGCCCGCGCCAAGGGCGACCTGGTGGTGTGGGTGCTGCACGCCGAGCCCGGCAGCGGCGACGCCTTCGACCCGGCACTCGGCTTCGTCCGCCCGATCGAGGGGCTGGAGCCCGCGGCGGGGGAGCCGGTCGTCACCAAGAGCTCGCACAACGCCTTCACCACCACCAACCTGCAGCAGCTGTTCACGACGGAGGGCGTCGGCGAGGTCGTGGTCAGCGGCATCCGGACCGAGCAGTGCTGCGAGACCACCGCCCGGGTCGCCTCCGACCTCGGCTACCGGGTGGTGTTCGTGACCGACGCGACCGCGACCCACCCGATCCCGCACCGCGACGCCCCGGCGGGACGCAGCCTGGCGGAGGTCCTCGCCGACCCGCGTACCCTCGGGACGGACGAGATCGTCGCGCGCACCGAATACGCGCTGGCGGGCCGCTTCGCCCGGATCGCCACCGTCGACGAGCTGACCGCCTAGCCTTCCCCAGGAGCTGACCGGATCGTGAGCAAGGTCGTCTTCCTGCTGGTCCCGCAGCTGCACCTGCTGGACCTCGCCGGGCCCGCCCAGGTGTTCTCCGAGGCCGCCGACTTCGGCCTGGACTACGAGATCCACCACGTGGCGGAGCAGGCGGACGTGCCGACCGCGCAGGGCGTGCTGCTGCGGGCCGCCGTCCACTGGCCGGACCTCGGCGCCGACGACCTGCTGCTGGTGCCGGGCTGGCGCTCGCCCGGCCTGCGGGTCGGCGGCGAGCTCGGCGGCGAGGCGCTGCACCGGCTGGCCGCGCACCACGCGGCCGGCGGGACGGTGGCCAGCGTCTGCGCCGGTGCCGCCGCGCTCGGCCGGGCCGGCCTGCTGGACGGCCGCCGCTGCACCACCCACCACGAGCTGCAGGACGAGCTCGCCCGGCTCCACCCGAAGGCGCACGTGGTGCGGGACGTGCTCTACGTGGAGGACGGCCGGGTGGTCACCTCCGCCGGGATCGCCAGCGGCATCGACCTCGCCCTGCACCTGCTGGCCGCCCGGCACGGCCCGGCCGCGGCCGCCAAGGTGGCCCGGGCCATGGTGGTGTACGCCCGGCGCAACGGCGACGCCCAGCAGGCCAGCGTGATGCTGCGGCACCGGGCCCACGTCAGCGACGCGGTGCACCGGGCGCAGGACCTGATCGACGCCCGGTTCGCCGACCAGTTGGCCCTCGCCGAGCTGGCCCGTGCGGTCGGCGTGAGCGAGCGCACCCTGACCCGGCGCTTCACCGCGGCCACCGGCCTGTCGCCGCTGCGCTACCAGCAGGAGCTGCGGGTGGAGCGGGCCGAGCACCTGATCGGGCAGGGCGCGACCGCGGAGGCCGCCTCCCGGGCCGTGGGCTTCCAGGACGCCCGGATGCTGCGCCGCCTGCGGGCCAGGGCGGCCGGGACGGGCGAGGACTGACGGCGGCTCACAGCATCCGGTCCGCTCAGCGCACCCCGTCCCACAGCTCGCGCAGCTCGGGGCGCGGGTCGTGCTCCACCGCCGACCGTTCGCCGAAGCACATGGTGGCCCGGGTGCCCGGCTCGTACGCCGGCCAGCCCGGGTCGCCGTCGGTGGCGAACGCCGTCCAGGCCCGGTGGAGGGTGTCGGCGAGCGGCTGTGGGGGCCGCTCGCCGAGCAGCAGGTCGGTGCCTGCCTCGCGCAGGGTGTCGAAGACGAACGGCACCTCCACCGCGTGGCAGGCGCCGAGCGTCCCGTCGTACGCGGGCGAGCGCCAGCCGAACTCGTACACGTGGGCGTTGCCGTTGTGCGCCTCGGCCAGCCGCAGCGCCGGGATCCGGTAGAACCAGTCGGTGGCGACCGCGGCCGCCAGGTCGCCGGCGGAGCCGTCCGGCAGCGCGGCCCGGTACGCGGCGAGGGCCTCCTGCGGCAGGCCGTAGCGCTGCGCGGTGACGGCCGGGGCGGCCTCCGGGAGCAGGTCGATCAGCCCGGTCGGCACCAGGAACAGGCGGAACTCCTCGGTGGTGGTGCCCACCAGCAGGTCGATCCCGGCGCTCGCGCCGGACCTGACCGCCTCCAGCGGGTCGACCGGCAGCACCTCGCCGTCCACCACCGGCTCGAAGGGCATCATGTTCAGCGCGGCCTCGCCCCAGCGTGCCGGGTCCGGGTGGGCGGCCACCTCGGTCCGCAGCCGCTGCTGCGCCTTGACCACCACGTCGGTGGGGACGGCGGAGATCCCGGCGACGGACGGCGCGACGCCGAGCACCTCGGCGAGCCGGGTGAGGACCAGCTCCGCCGACGGCGGGGTGAGGGTGTGCTGGGCCGCTCCGCTCTGCAGCGCGGCGCGGTGGAACAGGCCGCGGGCCCGGTCCATCGCCATCAGGCAGGCGATCGCCATCGCGCCGGCCGACTGTCCGAAGAGCGTGACCCGGTCCGGGTCGCCGCCGAAGCGGGCGATGTTCTCCCGCACCCAGGTGAGCGCCGCGACCTGGTCCAGCAGCCCCCGGTTGGCGACCGTGCCGGGCAGGTGCAGGAACCCGTCCGCGCCGAGGCGGTAGTTGAAGGTCACCAGCACCACGCCGTCGCGGGCGAACGCGGCGCCGTCGTACATCGGCAGCGAGCCCGCGCCGTTGGTGAACGCGCCGCCGTGCACCCAGACCAGCACCGGCAGCCGCCCACCGGTGCCGGGCGTCCACACGTTGAGGTTGAGGCAGTCCTGGCCCGTGACGACGTGCTCGCCCAGCAGCGTGTCCAGCGGCGGCGCGTACGGCGCCTGCGGCGCGCCCGCACCCCACGCGTCGCTCTCGCGGACCCCGTCCCAGGCGGCCGCGGGCTGCGGCGGCGCGAAGCGCAGCGGGCCGACCGGCGGGGCGGCGTACGGGATGTTGCGGAACAGGTGGGTGCCGTGGGCAGCGGGGGTGGCGCGGACCTCGCCGCCGGTGGTGCGCACGATCGGTTGCACGGGGTCTCCTCGGGCTTCGGGGACGGACTCGGCCGGGGCTGACGGCGCGTGGTCGGGGCTGACGGCGCGTGGCCGGGGGTGATGGCGTGTGGTCGGGGGTGGGGGATCAGCTGCGGGGCGGGGCGGAGGCGCCGACGATGCGCAGGGCGAACTCGGCGTAGTCCCGCGCCACCTGCTCGCGGGTGAAGGCCTGGTCGGGGCCGAACCAGGCGGGCACCCGGACGCCCATCGCGCTGATCGCCCCCGCCGCGAGCAGCACGTCCGGGACGGCGAAGTCGCCCCGGGCGACGCCGTCCTCGACCACGTCCAGCAGGAACTGCCAGCAGGCGTGCCGCAGTGCGAGGGCGGGCTCGGCCTGCTCGGGGGAGAGGGCGTGGATCTCGCCGTTGGTCACCAGGGCGAGCAGCGGGAAGTCGGTGTGGATCAGTACGTGCGCCCGCACGAGGGCCGTGAGCCGCTCGGCCGGTCCGTCCTGCCGGGTCCGCTCGACCGCCTCGGCGAGCCGGGCGTGCATCTCCTCGTGCCCGATGGTCACCAGGGCGGCCAGCACGTGCTCCTTGGACGGGTAGTGGGCGTACAGCGTGGCGGAGTTGATGCCCACCGCGGAGCCGATCTGCCGGATCGAGGTACCCGCGAAGCCGGCCTCGGCGAACAGGGCGAGCGCCTCCTGGAGGATCCGCCCCCGGGTGCCCGGCGGGGTGACCCCCTCGGGCAGGACGGGCTCCACCGCCACGACGCGGCGCGGCTCCCAACCGGGATGCTCCACCTGATCCTCCTTCGGCCGCCCGCGACTTCCAACCAATCGATTGGTTGACACGGTAGCGCAGAGGCCCGATGGTACTCCCATCGACCCGCCCAACCAATCGATTGGTTGGGAGTCCGGGGACAGCCCGGAGACCTCCCAGGAGCCGCCGTCCGTGAACAACCTCGCCGACACCCTCGCGGCCACCGCCGCCCGCCACCCCCACGCTCCCGCACTCCGCCTCGACGGCGACACCGTCCGCTACGCCGAACTCGCCGCGTCCGCCGCCCGGATCGCCGGACAGCTGCACGCCGCCGGCATCCGCCCCGGCGACCGGGTCGCCCTGCAGCTGCCCAACGTGCCCGCCTTCGCCGCCCACTACTACGGGATCCTGCACGCCGGCGCCGTGGTCGTCCCGATGAACCCGCTGCTCAAGGCCCGCGAGATCGCCCACCAGCTCACCGACAGCGCCGCCGCCCTGCTGCTCACCTGGCCCGCTGACACCGCAGCCGCCGCCGAGGCCGAAGCCGCCGGCGCGCAGACCGGCATCCCCGTCCGCACCGCCGAGACGCTCCCTCCCGCGCCCGGGCCCGGTGCGGCACCCGTCGACCGCGCACCGTCCGACACCGCCGTGATCCTCTACACCTCCGGTACCACCGGCCGACCCAAGGGCGCCGAACTCACCCACGCCAACCTCGCCGCCAACGCCCGGGTCAGCGCCACCACCCTGCTCGGCCTCGGACCCGGCGACACCGTCTTCGGCGGCCTGCCGCTCTTCCACGCCTTCGGCCAGGTGGTTGGCCTGATCGGCGCCGTCCGCTCGGCCGCCTGCCTCACCCTGCTGCCCCGCTTCGACCCCGCCGCCGCCCTGCGCCTCCTCGAACGCGACCGGGTCACCGTCCTGCTGGGCGTCCCCACCATGTACGCAGCCCTGCTCCACCACCCCGACCGGGACGGCTACGACACCGGCGCGCTGCGCCTGTGCGTCTCCGGCGGCGCCGCCCTGCCCGTCGAGGTCCTCACCGGCTTCGAAGCCGCGTACGGCTGCGCCGTGCTGGAGGGCTACGGCCTGTCCGAGACCTCGCCGGTCGCCTCCTTCAACCACCCCGACCGCCCGCGCCGCCCCGGCACGGTCGGCACGCCCGTCGAAGGCGTCGAGATGCGCGTCCTCGACCCCGCCACCGGCGCGAGCCTGCCGGACGGCGAGGTCGGCGAGATCGCCGTCCGCGGCCACAACGTCATGAAGGGCTACTGGCGCAACCCCGAGGCCACCGCCGAGGCCGTCGTCGACGGCTGGTTCCGCACCGGCGACCTCGGCACCCGCGACGCCGACGGTTACTTCCGGATCGTCGACCGCTCCAAGGACCTCGTCATCCGCGGCGGCTACAACGTCTACCCGCGCGAGGTCGAAGAGGTCCTGTACGAGCACCCCGCCGTCGCCGAGGCCGCGGTGATCGGCGTGCCGCACCCCCTGCACGGCCAGGAGGTCGCCGCCGTGGTCGCCCTCAAGCCCGGCGCCGCCGCCGGGGCCGACGAGCTCCGGCAGTACGTCAAGGACCGGGTCGCGCCGTACAAGTACCCGCGCCTGGTCCGGATCACCGACGCGCTGCCCAAGGGCCCCACCGGAAAGATCCTCAAGCGCGAACTCCCGCTGCCCACCCCCTGATCCGGCAGCCCCCGAGCCCTGCCGCCGCGAGCCGTGAGGCGCGTCCCGCGAGCCGCGACCCGCGGGCGGCAGACGTCAGCACCACCCCCACCCACCCAGGAGTGTGCTCCGATGTTCCGCTCGCTCACCCGGACACTGCGCGCGACAGCCGCACTGGCCGCCGCCACCGCCCTCACCACCCTCGGCCTCGCCGCCCCCGCCGAGGCCGGCACCCCGCCGCCGCTGCCCCGCCTCAACCTCACCGGCGCCTACGTCACCGGCGTCTCCTCCGGCGGCTTCCTCGCCACCCAGCTCCAGGTCGCCTACTCCGGCCTCTTCGACGGCGCCGGGATCATCGCCGCCGGCCCCTACTACTGCGGCCGGGGCAACGTGGTCGATGCCGCCGTCTGCCTCACCGGCCACGGCGTCCCCGACCTCGAACGGCAGGCCGCCGCCTGGTCCGCCGGAGGCCACATCGACCCCGTCGCCAACCTCGCCGGCAAGCCCGTGTACGTCTACCACGGCCGCCTCGACCCGGTCGTCACCACCGCCGTCGCCGACGCCGGCACCGACTTCTACCGCGACTTCGGCGCCGACGTCCGCTACCACGACACCGACTGGGCCGGACACTCCTGGCCCACCCCACAGGGCGTCGTCGCCTGCGGCCTCACCGCGCCCCCGTTCCTCAACAACTGTGGCAACGACCCGCAGCGCGAGATGCTCACCCACTGGCTCGGCGCCGTCAACCCCCGCAACACCGGCACCCCCGCCGGCACCCTCACCCACTTCGACCAGAACCGCTACACCGCCACCGGCCGGGCCGGCGACCTGAGCATGGACACCACCGGCCTGCTCTACACCCCGCCCGCCTGCGCCGCCGGACAGCCCTGCAAGCTCGTCGTCGCCCTGCACGGCTGCCTCTCCGGCCAGTACCTGCTCGGCGACCTCTTCGCCACCCGCGGCAACCTCGACACCTACGCCGACACCAACCACCTGGTCGTCCTCTACCCGCAGGCCGTCGCCAGTGTCCTGCCCGTCAACCCGCAGGGCTGCTGGGACTGGTTCGGCTACACCGGCCCCGAGTTCGCCGTGAAGGACGCCCCGCAACTGCGCGCCGTCACCGCGATGGTCCACGCCCTCGGCGCCTGACCCAACCCCCCCCCGGGGGGCCCCCCCCCCCCCCCCCCCCCCCCCCCCCCCCGCCCCCGCCCCCCCCCCCCCCCCCCCCCACCCCTCCCACCCTCCTCGTCGGAAGGCCGTCCCCGCATGCCCACCGAGCCCACCGAGCCCGCCGTTCGAACCGACCGCGCCGACCGCGCCGATCGCGCCGATCGCGCCGGGAGACCCGGCGACCTGCGCCGCGTCATCGCCGCCGCGCTGATCGGCACCACCATCGAGTGGTACGACTTCTTCCTCTACACCCTCGCCTCCGCCACCGTCTTCGCCGCCCTCTTCTTCCCCACCAGCGACCCGCTGACCGGCACCCTGCTCTCCTTCCTCACCTACGCCATCGGCTTCGTCGCCCGCCCGCTCGGCGCCGTCGTCTTCGGTCACTTCGGCGACCGCCTCGGCCGCAAGAGGCTGCTCGTCATCAGCCTGGTCCTGATGGGCGGCGCCACCACCCTGATCGGCTGCCTCCCCACGTACGCGACGATCGGCGCCGCCGCACCCCTGCTGCTGACCGCGCTGCGCCTCGTCCAGGGCTTCGCGCTCGGCGGCGAATGGGGCGGCGCGGTGCTGCTGGTCGCCGAACGCGGCGACGCCCGGCGGCGCGGCCTGCACGCCTCCTGGCCACAGGCGGGCGGTGCGCTGGGCTTCGTCCTCGCCGCCGGCTCGCTCACCCTGCTCGCCGACCTCGCCGCCCCCGCGACCGTCCTCGCCTGGGCGTGGCGGCTGCCGTTCCTCGCCTCCGCCGTCCTGGTCCTGGTCGGCCTGTGGATCCGGCTGTCCGTGGAGGAGTCCGACCTGGTCAAGCGCGCCCTCGCCGACCGGGCTCGGCAGCGCGACCGCGCCCTGCCCGCCGCCGAGGTGATGCACCGCCACTGGCGGCAGGTCCTGCTGGTCGTCGGTGCCCGGATCGGCGAGAACATCTCCTTCTACATCATCAGCACGTTCGTGCTCACCTACTGCACCGTCGTCCTGAGGATGCCGCAGAAGACGGCGCTCAACGCCGTGCTGATCGCCTCCGCCGTCGAGCTCGCGCTCATCCCGCTGTTCGGCGTCCTCGCCGACCGGCTCGGCCGGCGACCCGTCTACCTGCTCGGCGCGATCGGCACCGGCCTGTGGATCTGGCCCTTCTTCCGCCTCGCCGACAGCCGCGACTTCGGCTTCCTGCTGCTCGCCACCGTCGTCGGCGTGACCTTCCACGCGGCCATGTACGCGCCGCAGGCCGCCTTCGTCTCCGAGCTGTTCCCCACCCGGGTCCGCTACTCCGGCGCCTCCATCGGCGCCCAGGTCGCCTCGATCGCCGCCGGGGCGCCCGCCCCGCTGATCGCCGTGGCCCTGCTCAAGGCGTACGGCACCGCCACCCCGGTCGCCCTCTACGTGACGGCCGCCGTCACCGTCACGGTCCTCACCCTGCTGGTCGCCCCCGAGACCCGCGGCCGTGACCTGACGTCACTCACCGTCGGGCCCGCGGAGCCGGCGGCCGAACCCGCGCACTGAGGCCCTCTCAGGGCGCGGGGATCCGGTCGACCGAGTGGTACCCGTTGGCCACGACGACCGCGGCGAGGGCCCCGGTCGCCGTACGGCCCAGCCACACGACGGCCGGGCCCGGGGCGGCGAAGGTCACCAGGTCCGCGCCGTGCCGCTCGTCGCTGGAGCGCTCGAAGGCGTAGTCGAAGAAGCTCTCGGTGGCTCGGGGCCGCGGGTCGCCGTCCCAGTCGCTCCGCCAGAAGTCGCGGAACGGCGCCGTCAGGGCCGGCCAGGAGCCGGCGTCGGCGAAGCTGCCCATGTTGGTCTCGCAGTGGAACCCGATCCGCTCCCCGGGCGGGACCGTTTCCGGGTCCTCCCCGACACCGAGGGCCATCTCCCAGCGCGCGACGGGGGAGTCGGCGACGCACAGGCGGACGGCGGCGACGTCCCGGCCGTCGTACTGCTCGCCCATGAACTCGTACGGGGCCTGCGTCCAGGAGGCCTCCACCCGGCAGGTGCCCGGCGGGATCCGCTCCGCCAGCTCCCGGCCGGCCCGCGGCCTCATCTCGGCGTCGCACTCCTCCGGCCACGGCGAGTCGACGATCAACCGGCCGCTGGGAACGCGGATCCGGGTCACCTCCCGCACCTCGACGACCTCGACGAAGGTGGTCGGGTCATCGGGACGCGTCCCGAGCCGCGCCCCCGGCGTGAACACCGCGTCCAGGTACCGGCTCTCCTCGACCCCGGCCGCGTGCCGGAGGTCTGCTGCATGATCCATGCGCCGACGACAGTCCGTCCCGCCGACGGCGCCCGCGGTCGAGGCCGGGTGCGCCGACGGCGGGACCGGTCAGGGCCGGCCGCTCGCCGCGGGGGCGGTGCGTGGTACGGGGGCCGTGAGCATGGCCTCGGCCATCGCGGCGAGGTCGGCGAGGAACAGCGCCTCGTCGGTCAGCAGCTCCTCGTCGGAGGCGAGTCGGCGGGCGCGCTCGGCGAGGGCGGTGCCGACCAGGGTGAGGGCCAGGTCGATCCGCTCCAGCCGGACGGGCGCGGGAAGGTCGGCGAGCGAGACCTCCAGCTCGGTGATCAGCCGTTGACGCCCGCCGTCGGCGAGGTGCGGGTGAGGCTCGCGGGTGCGGAGGCCGCTGCGGTGGCTGACCTGGGCGGCGATCCGCAGGCCGTCGCGGCCGCGGCCGGTGCGCAGCTCGGTCGCCTCCGCGTCGACGACCGCGGCCACCAGCTCGCCGAGGGCCCGCCCCTCCGGCTGGGGCATCCGCTCGGCCAGGGCGCGGTCGGTGCGTTCCTGGCGCTCGCGCAGCACCGCGTCCAGCAGGCCGTCGCGCGAGCCGAAGTGGTACTGGACGGCGGACGGGTTGGACTGCCCGGCCAGCTTGACCACGTCGCGCAGCTGGGCGCCGTGCACACCCTTGGCGGCGAACTGGTGGGCGCCGGCCCGGAGCAGTCGATCGCGGGTGGTGTTGCCACCCGCCGAGGTTCTTGGCATGGCGCTACTGTAATACTCGCCATTATTAATGTCGAGTATTACAACCGGTGGATGGGTCAGTGCGCGGCCCGCCGGAACCGCCGCAGCCCGAGCAGCGCCGCACCCGCCGCCCACAGCGCCAGGACCGCCGTGCCCACCCAGTGCGGGTACGCGAAGTGCGGCGCGTACTGGTAGCGGATCGCGTACTGGCCGGCCCTGTCGGGCAGATAGGGGAGCAGCTCGCGCAGCCCCGGCACCGCGGCGAACAGACTGCTGCCGATGCACAGCCACAGCAGCACGAACCCGGTCGCCGCGGTGGCGTTGCGCAGAGCCGCCGTCAGTCCGACGCACAGGACCGCCAGCAGCGCCGGGTAGAGCGCCGCCGCGACCACGCTGCGCACCGCGTCCGGGTCGTCCCAGCGCACGGGGGTGCCGTCCAGCACGGTCGCGGCCAGGAAGCTGCCGACCGAGGTGGCGGTGCCCGCGGCCAGCCCGAGGCCGCCCGCCAGCGCCAGCTTGGCGCCGTACAGCCGGCCGCGCCGGGGTACCGCGGTCAGCGAGGCGCCGATCGTCCCGGAGGAGTACTCGCGGCCGAGCACGCCGATCGCGGCGACCGCGAAGAACAGCTGGCCGAACCAGAGGCCGTAGTGGATCGCCACGCTCGGGTCGTCGATCAGCAGCTGCTGCTTGTCGCCGATCAGGGCGCAGGTGACCGCGGAGACCGGGACGGAGAGCAGCACCCCGGCCAGCGGGACCGTCCAGGCGGATCGGAGGGTGGTGGTCTTGAGCCACTCCGCCCTCAGTGCGTGCGCGGCCATGCGGTGCCTCCCCGGGGATCGACGTCGTCGCTCCCATTCGACCGGACCGGCGCCCCGCCGCGGATCCCTCCGGGGCGGGGCGCGCCTCCCTCGCGGGAGGGATCCGAGGCGGGGTCAGGGGGTCACGCGTGGAACTCCAGGACGCCGTCGTCGACCGGGTCGGAGAGCAGCACCTTCCGGTCGTGCTTGTAGTCCATGACCATCCGCCAGGGGAAGTCGCGGCCCTGGCGCGGCATGACGTGCTTCGCGCGCTGGATGTAGCCCGAGGAGAGCGAGTCGACCACGCCGTCGCCGGTGGCGTTGGCGCCGCGGTCGACGGGCACGGCGACGGTCCGGCCGATGGTGTCCAGGTGCCGGAGCAGCCGGACCAGGTAGGCGGCGGCCAGGTCGACCTTCAGCGTCCAGGAGGCGTTGGTGTAGCCGAAGACCCACGCCAGGTTGGGGATGCCCTCCAGCATGACGCTCTTGTACGTGCAGACCTCGTGCAGGTCGCGGACCTCGCCGTCGACGCTGATCCGGGCGCCGCCGAGGGCCTGGAGTTCGAGGCCCGTGGCGGTGACCACGACGTCCGCCGCCAGCTCCCGGCCGGAGGCGAGGCGGATGCCCGTCGGGGTGAAGGTCTCGATGGTGTCGGTGACCACGGAGGCCCGGCCGGAGCGCAGCGCGGTGAACAGGTCGCCGTCGGGCACGGCGCACAGCCGCTCGTCCCACGGGTCGTACCGGGGGCTGAAGTGGGCCATGTCGAAGTCCTTGCCGACCCGGCGGCGCACGCCCGCCAGCAGCAGCCGGCGCACCGCGCCGGGGAAGCGCCGGGCGGTGCGGAACAGCACGCGCTGCATCCGGATGTTGCGGGCCCGGGTCATCCGGTGGACCAGGCTGTGCGGCAGGAACATCCGCTGCACCGCGGTGATCCGGTCGATCGAGGGCAGCGAGAAGACGTAACTGGGGGAGCGCTGCAGCATCGTCACGTGCTCGGCGGTGTCGGCCATCGCGGGGACCAGGGTGACGGCGGTGGCGCCGCTGCCGATCACCACGACCTTCCGGCCGGCGTGGTCGAAGTCCTCGGGCCAGTGCTGCGGGTGGATCCGGACGCCCTCGAAGCGGTCGATGCCCGGGAACTCGGGCAGGTGGCCGCGGTCGTGGTCGTAGTAGCCGGTGCAGGTGACCAGGAACGAGCAGGTCCACGTCTCGCTCTCGCCGGTCGCCTCGCGCAGCGCGGTGACCGTCCACTCGCGGCGCTCGCTCGACCAGTCGGCGGCCAGCACCTTGAGCCCGTGGCGGATCGCCTTGTCGACCCCGAACTCGGCGGCGGTGGCGGCGACGTACTCCCGGATCGAGGCGCCGTCGGCGAGCACCTTCAGCTCGTCCCACGGCCGGAACTCGTAGCCGAAGGAGAACATGTCGGAGTCCGAGCGGATCCCCGGGTAGCGGAACAGGTCCCAGGTACCGCCGATCGCCTCGCGGCGCTCCAGGATCGCGAAGTCCCGCTCTGGGAACTCCCGGCGCAGGCGGCAGGCGACGCCGATGCCGGAGAGTCCGGCGCCGATGATCAGGACGGTGACGCGGTTCGTGGTCATGTCCATACTTTCGCGACCCCCGAGTGCAGGCGTATTGTCTTTTCGCGACAGTATTTTGACATTTCCCGACAGAGGTGGCCGACAGGGGGTGCGGGCGGCGGGTGGGAAGCCTGATCCTGGCCACCAACCTCGACGGGTACGGCGAACTCGTCCGCGAGCTCGGCGCCGACCCCGGCCCGCTGCTCGCCCGCTTCGGCATCCGCCCCGGCATCGAACTGGTCGAGGACGCCTTCGTCCCCTTCGCCCCGTTCGCGCGGCTGCTCGACGTCACCGCCGAAGAACTCCACTGCCCCGACCTCGGACTGCGCCTCTCCGCCTGGCAGGGCCTGCGCATCCTCGGACCCGTCGCGGTCATCGCCCGCAACTGCGAGACCGTCCTCGGCGCGTTCGTCGAGATCGCCCGCTACCTGCACCTCCACTCACCCGCGCTGCGCCTGTCCGTCGCCGGGCCCGCCGACCCCGGACACCGGCCCGGCTCCACCACCTTCCACTTCGCCGTCCAGGAGCCCGGCCTGCGCTACCCCGCGCAGGCGTACGAACTCAGCCTCGCCAACGGGTACCGGATCGGCCGCCTGCTCGCCGGCGCGGACCTGCGGGCCCGCCGGGTCGCCTTCCGGCACGCCCGGCTCGGCCCGGCCGCCGCGTACGAGGAGCTGTTCGGCGCCCCTGTGCACTTCGAGCAGGACTGGTGCGGCATCGAGATGGCCGACGCGGACGCCGCCCGGACCATCG
Source organism: Kitasatospora sp. NPDC048365 (assembly GCF_043200835.1). NCBI lineage: Bacteria > Bacillati > Actinomycetota > Actinomycetes > Kitasatosporales > Streptomycetaceae > Kitasatospora > Kitasatospora sp. NPDC048365. Next base: position 8,487 of record NZ_JBICYJ010000076.1, on the reverse strand, counting down.
ACAACGCCGACCCCGCCACCCGCCGGATCGTCGAACGCTACCTGGAGACCGCCGTCCCGTTCGGCACCGAACTCGCCCCGCGCGTCGCCGACCTGACCCGGCGCCTGCTCCCCACCGGCACCTGCGGCGCCGACGCCGTCGCCGGACACCTCGGCCTCCACCCCCGCACCCTGCAACGCCGCCTCGCCGACGAGGGCACCACCTTCGCCGCGATCCTCGACCACGAACGGCAGCAGCAGGCCGCCCGGCTGCTCGCCAACCCCGGCCTGCGGCTCAGCCAGATCGCCGGCCTGCTCGGCTACACCGAACAGAGCACCTTCAACCGCTCCTTCCGCCGCTGGCACGGCACCACCCCGCGCGCCCACCGCGCCCGCGGATAGGGCCCCTCCCGGAGAAGTGTCGGCGGCGTCCGCCACGCTGGGACCATGACGAACTGGGACCGGATGTGGACCGAGCACCTGGCCGGCCTCGACGAGGAGCAGCGCCGGGCGGCGCACGCCCTCCACGACCGCTTCGCGGACCTCGGCGCCGACGAACCGCAGGCCTGGGCGCTCTCCGAGCTGACCGAGGGCATTCCCCAACTCGCCCGCTACCTGGTCCTGCGCAGGATCTGGGCCGAGGCCGTGAACCAGTGGGAGCGGCCCGCGGCGATCGACGCCATCCCCGCCACCCACCGGCTGCTCGCCGCCGGCGCGGACCGCGCCGACATCGCCCGGGTGGCACGGGCGGCCGCCTTCGAGACGGTCGCCGCCGTCATCGGGATCCTCGACGAGGGCTACGACTCCGACCTCGACGACGACACCCTGCCGGGATGGCGCCTCCACGAGACCGATGCGGACGGTGAGTCGACCGGACGGCCCGTCGCCGCGCTCCACGAGAGCCTGCTGGAGACCGACCCGGCCGGGAACGAGGGCGAGGACATCTGGGACTGAGCACCGAGCGGCGCAGCTCGGCCCGGCGCAGCTCGGCCCGGGTCGGCTCGGTTCGGGTCGGCGCGGATCCGTGCAGCTCGGTGCGGTTCAGCGGAGGAAGGGCAGGACGGCGCCCAGGAACGCCTGCGGGTCGGTCGCGTGGACCAGGTGGCCCGCCGGGACGGTGACCAGCCGGGCGGACGGGATCCGGCGGGCGAGGTCCGCCAGACCGTCCTGCGGGACGTGACTGGTCGGGCCGCCCGCGACCACCAGGGTGTCCGCGGTGATCCGGGCGAGCCCGTCCAGCCAGGCGGCGGGCGGGTTGTCGATCTGCCGGCGGAGCGCCAGCACCATCTCCCAGTCGAACGGCAGCGTGCCGGCCGGCCGGGTCGGCACCGACGGCGTCCGCGGACGCGGCGGCGGGGCGTCCTCGACCACCAGCCGCCGCACCCGGCCCGGCGCGTGCTGCGCCAGCAGGTACGCGACCACGCCGCCCATCGAGTGGCCGACCAGGTCGACCCGGTCCAGACCCAGCGCGTCCAGGAGGGCGAGCACGTCGTCGCGCATCAGCTCCAGCGAGTACGCACCCGGCCAGGCGCTGCCGCCATGGCCGCGCAGGTCGGGCGCGTACACCCGGAAGCCGCCCGCGAGGCGGGCCGACACCGTCCCCCAGTGGGCGCCGCTCTCGCCCAGCGCGTGCAGCAGCACCACCGGCGGCGCTGCGGGCGCCCCTGCGACGCGGTAGACCATGCGGACGCCGTTGACCTCGATCTCCACCATGCGCCGACGCTACCCCGGACGACTGACGTTGCGTCAGCGAGCGGCTACGGATCCGGATCCTGCCGGTGCTCGGGCTCCGGTGGTCGGGCCCCGGTGATCGGGCCGGGTCGCCCGGTCAGTTGTACCAGGACGCCTCGGTGGGGCGGGCGTTGTGCGGCATCGGCCGCTCCGGCATCGGCAGCCGGTCGTCGCCCGACACCAGCGTGCACGCCGGCTCCCCGTGCAGGGCGGCGGGCATCGCCACTTCGACCGATGCCTCGGTGGGTGGGTCGCCCGGCAGCACCGCCCGGAGCACGTGCATCTCGGCGTGGTGGCCGTGCAGGCGTTCGTCGGCCGCTCCGTGGCCGTTGACCAGCAGCTCGAGTTCCCGGACGGTGCCGAGGGTCACCCTGGTGGTGATCGAGTTGCCGGCGTATTCGAGGTGGTAGAAGTACTCGCGTCCCATGACCGCCTCCCGGTGTGTCGACCGATTCCTTCCATGGTCGCACCCGGCGGGGGCGGGCGCTCAGCCCGGCGGACGGTGGTGGTTGAGGCCGGGGACCGGTGGGGCCGCCTGGCCCCGGCGGTGGTGCAGCCACACGTACAGGACCGTGCAGGGCAGGACCAGGCCGATCACGCTGAGCGTGACGAAGGCTCCCAGGCTGCTGATGTGGTCGACCAGCCAGCCGAAGTTCTGGCCGAAGAAGCCGACCACGAAGGAGAGCGGCAGGAACACCGTCGCCACGATGGTCAGCCGCTCCATGGTGGCGGTCTGTCGCAGGTTGATCCGGTTCTGCTCGACCGAGATCACCGCGATGTCGGCCTCCAGCACGGTCGCCAGCAGGTCGCGCTGGGCGGCCACCTCCTCGTTGACCAGCAGCAGGTGGTCGTGGACGTCCCGGAAGTACGGCAGCAGCTCGGCGGGAGCGTGCCCGGTCGCCAGGCGGCGGGCGAGCACGGCGAGCAGCGGGTGGACGGCCCGGTAGAAGTCGGTCGCCTCCCGGCGCAGGAAGTAGATCCGCTCGGTCGGGGCGACCGTGCCGGAGAAGACCGTCGCCTCGATCTGCTCGATGTCGCGGTCGAGCTCGGCGACCACCGGCGCGTAGCTGTCGACGACCTGGTCCAGGATCGCCCACAGCGTCGAGGCGCTGCCGGTCCGCAGCAGCTCCGGGCGGCGCTCCAGGCGGCTGCGGGCCCCGGTCAGCTCGCTGGCGATGCCCTGCCGGACGGTGATCACGAAGTGCTCGGCCAGGAACACGCTGATCTCGCCGGTGTCGATCTCCTCGCGCTCGTCGTCGTAACGCGCGGTCCGCAGGATGATCAGCTCGGTGCCGTCCTCGTACTTCTCCGCCTTCGGCCGCAGGTGGAACGCCTGCGCGTCCTCGACCGCCAGCTCGTGCAGGCCGAACGCGCCGCGCACCCGCTCCAGCTCCTCCGGCGTCGGCTCGAACAGCCCGAGCCAGACGAACCCGCCCTGCACCCGGCGCGCGGCGGCCTCCTCCAGCGGCATCGGCCCCTGCTGCTGGCGCCGCCCGTCCCGGTAGTGCGCGCAGTCGACGATCATCCCTCCCATCCTCCCGCCGGGCGGGGAGCGGGGCACGCGCTGGCGTCACCAGTCGCGCTCGGCCACCAGCTCCTCGATGTCGGCGTCCGCGAAGCCGTACGCGGTGGCGACGACCCAGAAGTCCTCGGCGATGGTCTCCCGCGCCACCGTCTCGATCTCGCTGTCCGCCTCCTCGAACGCGGTCTGCAGCTCGTTGAACTCCTCCGTCGCGGCAGCGGTCAGCACGTACAGCGCGCCGAGGTCGGCCGGCCGCTCGGCCTCGATCCGCTCGCACAGCCGCACCAGGACCGCCTTCCCCAGGTCGACCACGTGGTCCGGGTAGTACCCGTCGGCGTACATCGCCTCCAGGAAGGCGTGCCGGGCGATCTGCTGGTTGGTGATGGTCATGGCGTCGCGGTCCCGTCGCTGAGGTGGCTGCACTGTCCCACGGATCATGGGCCACGCCACTGACACCGGCCGCTGAGCAGCCGTCAACGCGGGCAGGGCGAAGGCGCTCCTGCGGCGGGCGCCCGGGCCGGCTGCGCCGTCCGGTCGGCCATGGCCGGGCACGGAGCGTCGACTCCGGGCCGCGGAGAGCTTCGCCCGACGGACGGGCGCTGTCATGGCGCTGCATCCGGTGCCCGGAGCACGCTGCGCAACACGCGTAGAAGTGACTTGTGGAGACAACCTTCCGGTTCCCCGTGTGTAACCCGGTCCGCCTACAACTTCTCTGCCGCCACGGTGTGTCCTTCCACGCCCCCGGTGGTGCTCCGCGAACCGTTCGCACCCGCTCGCGAAAGGCACCCTCATGTCATCCCGTCAGATACCTGCCGGACGTCCCCGCCGCACCGCCGCGCTCGGCGCCGCCTGCCTGGCCGCCGCGATGTCGCTGGCCACGCTCACCACAGCCCCCGCGGCCAATGCCGCCACCGCGGTTCCGTCGCAGGGATCGCCGACGCAGCTCGACGTCGGCAACTGGAACGTCGAGTGGTTCGGGGCGCCGGACTTCGGCCCGACCGACGAGGCGCTGCAGCAGCAGAACGTCCGTGAGGTCATGGCGGGCGCCGACATGGACGTATGGGGCCTCTCCGAGGTCGTCAGCACCTCGGCGTTCGACCAGCTCGTGGCCGGCATGCCCGGGTACACCGGGGTCGTGGCCAACGACCCGATCGTGACGAACGGCGCGCAGTACTACTCGGACTTCAGCAACACCGAGCAGAAGGTCGCCCTCGTCTGGCGCTCCAGCATGGCCACCCTGGTGAGCGCGAAGGTGATCCTGACCGCACAGAACAGCAACTTCGCCGGCCGCCCGCCGGTGGAGTTCACGTTGCGCGGCACGTTCGACGGTGTCACCCGTGACCTCGTCTTCATCGTCCTGCACGCGAAGTCCGGGTCCACCCAGGACGCGTGGAACCTGCGCAACCCCGCGTCGCAGGCCCTCAAGTCCTACCTCGACACGACCTACCCCACGCAGAACGTCTTCGTCATCGGTGACTGGAACGACGACGTCGACACCTCCATCGCCACCGGGAACGCTTCGCCCTACGCCAACTTCGTGAACGACGCGGCACGCTACACGTTCCCGACGCGGGCCCTGTCGCTGGCGGGCGTGGCGTCGACGACGGGCTACCCGGACTTCATCGACCACCAGCTCATCACCAACGAGGTGCAGGCCAAGTACGTCGCCGGCTCGGCGACCGCCTTCCAGCCCCAGGCCTACATCCCGAACTACGCGACGACGACCAGCGACCACTACCCGGTGCTGGCCCGCTACAACTTCGTCATCGGCGGTGGCGGCGGCTCGAACCAGCAGCCCACGGCGGCGTACACCCACTCCTGCACCGCTCTCACCTGCACCTTCACCGACGGCAGCACCGACCCCGACGGCACCGTCGTCAGCCGCAACTGGAACTTCGGCAACGGCCAGACCTCCACGGCGACCAACCCGACCGTCACCTACGCATCGGCCGGCACCTACCCCGTCTCGCTGACCGTGACGGACAACGGCGGAGCCACCCACACCACGACCCAGAACGTCACCGTCACCGCCGGCGGCGGCAGCGGACCCGCCAACGTCATCATCAACGAGGTGCTGGCCAACGAACCCGGCAGCAACACCGCCGGCGAGGCCGTCGAGATCGTCAACACCGGCGGCACCGCAGCCGACATCGCCGGCTGGACCATCTGGGACGGCTCGGCCGTACGGCACACGTTCGCGGCCGGCACGACGCTGCAACCCGGCAAGGCCATCACCGTGTACGGCGCGAGCTCCGCGATCCCCGCCGGCATCACGGCAGTGGGAGCCAGCACCGGCGGACTCAACCTGTCCAACAGCGGCGACCAGGTCATCCTTCGGGACTCCGCCGGAGCGACGATCCAGTCGATGAGCTACACCTCCAGCCAGGCCAACTCCGACGGCGTGTCCATCAACCGGAGCCCCGACGGCTCGGCGACCGGCAGCTGGGTCAAGCACAACACCATCAGCTCGCTCTCCAGCTCGCCCGGCCGGCGCGCCGACGGGACGGCCTACTGAGCCGAGCCCCACCCGCCGGCACAACCCAGCAGTGAGCGTTCAGCAGGGCACGCACCGGTCGGCCGATGAAGGACGTGCAGTCCACCACAGGCCTCAGGCCCACGCGGACCGGCCGACCCGACAGCCGTCCACGCTCCTCACCGAGCGCGGGTGACCGGCCCGCGCTGCTCAACGAGCCTGGCCCGGGGAAGACCCGCGTACACCTTCCCCGGGCCGGGCGCCCGCAGCCCGATCGCCGCCGCCGGCCCGGGTCGGGAAACAACCGCCTCGACCTGCTCCCACATCGCGGCGAAGCTCGGCACTCGGGTGGGGAGCCAGGGTGAGCAGGTCCGGCCGGCATCCGAGTCCCGGGTGGCCGGTTTCAGGGCTCTGACCGGAGTTCCGTGAAATCCCAGGTCAGCGGCGCGCATGCAGGATCGTTTCCCTGCGGGATGACCTACGCGTGGTTCCCCACTCGATCGAAGATGTTCTGTTCCCCGGAGTCGATGTTGAACTGGAACGACTGACCGCAGGCCCGGAGGTCGTGCTGGTGGAGGTGGCCGCGTGCGGCCCGCCGACCCGGTGCCCGGGCTGCGGAAGTCCGGGGAGACGGAGACACTCCTCCTACTGGCGCACGCTGGCCGAACGACCGCTTGCCGGGAAGAAGTTGGCGATACGCCTGCGCGTGCGCCGCTACTTCCGCGACCGCGCCCGGTGCCGACGGATGACGTTCGTCGAGCAGGTCTCCGGGCTGAGCGAGCGCCATGTGCGTTCCAGCGTCGGGCTGAAGCAGTGGCTGCGGGACGTCGCCACCGAGCTGGGCGGCCGGGCCGGCGAACGGCTGCGCCACAAGCTCAGCATCGCCGCCGGCCGGACCCGCCTGCTCGGGCTGCTGGAAGCGCCCGAAGTGCCTGACCGGGCGCCGCGGGTGCTCGGCGTCGACGAGTTCGCCTTCCGCAAGGGCCGCACCTACGGGACCGTCCTCGTCGACGTCGAGACCGGCCGCGTCGTGGACGTGCTCCCGGACCGCACCTCGGAGACCTTCGCCGCCTGGCTCCGCAGACACCCCGGCGCGGAGATCATCTGCCGTGACCGCGCCACCGCCTACACCCGGGCGATCAAGGAAACCGCCCCCGACGCGATCGAGGTCGCGGACAGGTGGCACCTGCTCCAGAACCTCTCGGCCGCCGTCGAGAAGACCTGCCACCAGCACCGCTCCTGCCTGCGCAAACACGCCGAACAGGAGGAGCCGCCAGCCGAACCGCCGGTGATCGACCTGCCAGTGCCGGAACTGCCCCGCACGCCCCTCGTCGAGCGCACCCGCGACCGCTACGCGGACGTCCACCGGCTGCTGGAGCAGAAGTGGACCATCAGCGCCATCGCCCGCCACCTCGGCCTGGACCGCAAGACCGTGCGCCGCTTCAGGAACACCCCGCTGGACGAACTCATCGCGTCCGCCAAGGACTTCGGCATCCACAAGGCCAGACTCCTGGAACCGTTCAAGCCCTACCTCAACAGCCGGTTCACCGCCGGATACACCAGCGGCACCCAGTTGTTCCACGAGATCCGCGAGCGCGGCTACACCGGCAGCATCCAAGTCGTGCGCCGCCACCTGGCCAAACTCCGCGAGGGGACAGCCGAGCCGATCCGCGCCGACATCCCCAGCCCGCGCCGCATCACCTCGTGGATCATGCGCCCGCGCGAAACGCTCACGGACCAGGAAGTGGAGAAACTGCTGGACGTCAGAATCGCCTGCCCGGACATCGCCCGGGCCTGCGACCTGGCCAGATGCTTCCGCAACCTGCTGGTCAACCGGCGCGGCGGCATGCTGCTGGACTGGATCCGCCAAGCCGAGCAGGACGCTCTCGCCCCGGTCCGCTCGTTCGCCGGCTTCCTCCGCCAGGACCTTGACGCCGTGACCGCCGGCCTCACCCTCGAATGGAGCTCAGGCAAGGTCGAAGGCAACGTAAATCGGATCAAACAATCAAGAGGGCCATGTACGGCAGGGCCTCGTTCCGACTCCTCCGGATCCGCGTCCTCACGCGGTCGTGAACGCCAAGGCGGACGTGGCTCAGGTCAGCAGGCGTCCGTCCTGCGGATCGAAGCAGACGAGCCCCGAGGATCGCGCGACATCGACGGCATACGTGGCGGCTTCCTGGTACTTGCTGAACACCATCCCAAAGTAGAACAGCGGGCCGCTTGCGTTACCGATCAGCGGACCATCCGACCAGGGGCTCGTGTCCTCGTCCTCGTCGTCGGGGCTCAAATCAGGCCACCGCGCCACCAGCGCCTCAACGTACTGCCTGATACGCGCTGTCGGTTCGACGCTCCGACCGCCCATGAACTCGCCGTAGAGATCCTCGAACACCAAGCGCGCCGCGGCGTCGCCAGCAGGACGCTCGCCTTCCCATACAGCCAGGTCGTAACTCATGGCCGCATTCTGCGCGTCCCGGCTGACAACTCCACATGATCAAGGCTTCACGGAGCTCCGGCCAGAGCCGGTTTCAGCATGATCTAGCGAGGAACCCCGGGCGTTCGCGCCCGGGAGGAATCGCTTCCTGAGTCCCGGCGGCGCGGAGCGCCGTCGCATCACTCGGGTCGTTTCTGGTTCTCGATGTACTCCTTGATGATCGACAGTGGGGCTCCGCCACAGGAGGCGGCGAAGTAGGGTCACGTCCGCTGGAGTGGTGTATCGACGGCCACTCGGTGATCCGGTTTCAGGCTAGGCGGTCAGGGCTGTGGTGATGCTCTCGTCGGGGGTT
>NZ_JBICYJ010000075.1:0-25764 GCF_043200835.1 Kitasatospora sp. NPDC048365 | reverse complement strand
AGGGCCGCGAAATCGGCGACACCACCACCCTCGCCGACTCCACCGTCATGAACCTCATCCAGGCCCAACTCCCCACCACCGACAGCGAGAGCTGATCCTCGGTACCCGGGTCAACCCCGTGGGGGGGGGGGGGGGGGGGGGGGGGGGGGGGGGGGGGGGGGGGGGCGCGGGGCCCCCCCCCCCCGCCCCAACGGTACGCCACGCCCGGGCCCCCGGGCACATTCGGCCGGGCCGGGCGGCGTCAGTTGATGCGCACCGGATTGACGATGTCGGCGGCCATCACCAGGGCGGTGAAGCAGATGAAGACCGCCGCCACCACGTACGCCAGCGGCATCAGCCGGGCCACGTCGAACGGGCCCGGGTCGGGGCGCCGCAGCACGCGGGCGGTGTGCCGGCGGATCGACTCCCACAGCGCGCCGGCGATGTGGCCGCCGTCCAGCGGGAGCAGCGGCAGCATGTTGAACAGGAACAGCGCCAGGTTGATGTACGCCAGGACGTTGACGAAGGTGAAGAGCTTCTGGGTGGCGGGCAGGTCCATCGAGAAGATCTCGCCGCTGATCCGGGCCGCGCCGACCATGCCGATCGGGGAGTCGGCGGCGCGCGGCGCGTCGCCGACCGTGGCGTTCCACAGGCCCGGGATCTTGCCGGGCAGGTCGACCAGCGAGGAGACGCCGTGCTCGGTCATGTCGACCATCTCGGCGGCGCTCTCGCCGACGCTCATGTGGTGCACGCCCCGGGTGGGGGTGAAGCCGAGGAAGCCCGCCTGCACGGTCTGGCCCTTGATCGGGTACCCGTTCTTGTCGACCGCGGCCAGGGTGTTGACCGCGATGGTCGGGGTCAGCGTCACCTGCTGGCCCTTGCGGTCGACCACGACCGTCACGGTCTTGCCGGCCGAGTCGCGGATCAGGTTCTGCAGGGCGCGGTAGTCGCCCACCCGGTGTCCGTCGAAGCTGACGAACCGGTCGCCCGCCAGCAGGCCGGCGGCGGCCGCCGGGGCCTTCGGCGCGCCGTCCGGGCAGCCCTTGTCGATCGGCTCGCCGGCCTTCAGGACGCAGTCGCTGACCGAGGAGACCACCGGCATGCTCTGCGGCATTCCGATGCCCATGAACAGGCCGAAGAACAGCACCACCGACAGGATCAGGTTCATGAACGGGCCGGCGAACATCACGATGACGCGCTTCCACGGCTTCCGGGTGTAGAACATCCGGTCCTCGTCGCCGGGCCTGATCTCCTCGTAGGAGGCCTCCCGGGCGTCCTCGATCATCTGCCGCCAGGGCGAGCTGGAGCGCTGCGTGATCCGGCCGTCCGCGCCCGGCGGGAACATCCCGATCATCCGGATGTAGCCGCCGAGCGGGATCATCTTCAGCCCGTACTCGGTCTCGCCCTTCTTGCGCGACCAGATGGTCCGGCCGAAGCCGACCATGTACTGCGGGACGCGGATGCCGAACAGCTTGGCGGTGGAGAGGTGGCCGAGCTCGTGCCAGGCGATCGAGAACAGCAGCCCGACCACGAAGATCAGGATGCCCAGCACCGTCATCAGCACGTCCACGCGCCCTCCACCGTCCCTCGGTCCCTGTGGTCCTAGCCCGCCGCCAGCTCCCGGGCCCGTGCCCGGGCCCAGTCCTCCGCGTGGAGTACGTCCTCGACCGTGAGCGTGGTTCCCGCGGCGGGGGTGCCGTGTTCGGCGACCACCTTCGCCACAGTGTCCACGATCCCGGTGAAAGCGAGCCTGCCTTCGAGGAAGGCGGCCACGCACTCCTCGTTGGCGGCGTTGAAGACGGCCGGAGCCGTCCCGCCGAGCGTACCCACCTCGCGAGCCAGTTCGACCGCCGGGAAGGCCTCGTTGTCGAGCGGGAAGAACTCCCAGGTCGCGGCCTTGGTCCAGTCGCAGGCCGGGGCGGAGTCGGCGACCCGGTCCGGCCAGCCGATGCCGAGCGAGATCGGCATCCGCATGTCCGGCGGGCTGGCCTGGGCCAGCGTGGAGCCGTCCGTGAACTCCACCATCGAGTGCACGACCGACTGCGGATGGACCACGACCTCGATCCGGTCGAACGGCACGTCGTACAGCAGGTGCGCCTCGATCACCTCCAGGCCCTTGTTGACCAGGGTGGCCGAGTTGATCGTGATGACCGGGCCCATCGCCCAGGTCGGGTGGGCCAGCGCGTCCTGCGGGGTGACCTTGGCCAGCTCCTCGCGGCTGCGGCCGCGGAACGGGCCGCCGCTGGCGGTGACCACCAGCTTGCGGACCTCGGCCCGGCTGCCGCCGGCCAGCGCCTGGAAGATCGCGGTGTGCTCGGAGTCCACCGGGACGATCTGCCCCGGCGCGGCCAGCGCCTTCACCAGCGGGCCGCCGACGATCAGCGACTCCTTGTTGGCCAGCACCAGGACCCGGCCGGCCTCCAGCGCCGCCAGGGTCGGGCGCAGGCCGATCGAGCCGGTGATGCCGTTGAGCACCGAGTGGCACTCCAGCGCGGCGACCTCGGTGGCGGCGTCCGGACCGGCGAGGATCCGCGGCAGCGCGCCGCCCCGGGCCCTGGCCTCCAGCGCCGCGCGCAGCGCCGGCACGGCCGCCTCGTCGGCGACCGCGACGGTGTGCACGCCGAGGGCGACGGCCTGCTCGGCGAGCAGCTCGACCCGCCCGCCCGCGGCGGACAGGGCGACCACGGCGAAGCGGTCCGGGTTGCGCAGCACCACGTCGATCGCCTGGGTGCCGATCGAGCCGGTCGAGCCGAGGACGACCAGTTCGCGCGGGCCCTCGGGGTCGCGGACGGTCGGGGTGAAGCGCAGCTGCGGGTGGGCGAGCGAGTTCATGCCCCCATTGTGTCGTGTCCTACGGGCCGACTACTTCCAGGCCCAGAGCTTGCCGACGGTCTTCCCGTCCGCGTCGACCTCGAACTCGAACACGCCCGCGACGCCGCGCAGCCCCGCGAACTCGGGCGAGTCGCTGTCGTACACGATCGAGCCGCGGAAGCTGTTCCCGCCGCTCTCCGTGAACGTGCCGACACCCTGGCCCTTCCAGGTCGCGTGCGCGCCCGTGGGACTCATCAGCACGCCCTGGCCGCCGCCCTCCAGCGTGCCGTCGGCCCGTAGCCGCGCGGTGTACGTCCCCATGTCCTTGACCGGGACGCCGAGCAGTGTGCCGGTCGCCGCGAACGAGGTCTCCACCGTCGGCGGCAGCCCGTGCTCACCCGCCAGCACCCGCTGGCCGGTGACCTGTCCCTGTTCCTCACCGATGAGATCGCCCAGCATGGCGGACCTCCCTTCCTAGCCCTTGCTCTCCGGACTACGCCGGGGCGCGGAAGGTGTCAATTCATGGCGATGCCCCGCCACCGGAGGCCGGTGACGGGGCATCAACGGATGGCTCAGAGGTCCAGGCCGGTGAGCACCAGGACCTTCTCGAAGGTGAAGTCGTCCATCGCGTACTTCACGCCCTCACGGCCCACACCGGAGTCCTTCACGCCGCCGTACGGCATCTGGTCGGCGCGGTACGACGGGGCGTCGCCGATCACCACGCCGCCGACCTCCAGCTCGCGGTGGGCGCGGAACGCGACCTGCACGTCGTGCGTGAACACGCCGGCCTGCAGGCCGAAGGCCGAGTTGTTGACCTCGGCGAAGGCCTCGTCGGTGGAGGCCACCTTGTGCAGCGACAGCACCGGGCCGAACACCTCGGCGGTGGCCAGGATCGCGTCGGACGGCAGGTCGGCGAGGACCGTCGGCTCGTACGCGGCGCCGTCGCGCTTGCCGCCGGTGAGCACCGCGGCGCCCTTGGCGACCGCGTCCTCCACCCAGGCCTCGACGCGCTTGGCGGCGTTCTCGTCCACCAGCGGGCCGACGTCGGTGGCGTCGTCGGACGGGTCACCGGTGACCTGCGCCTGGACCTTGGCGACGACCTTCTCCACCAGCGCGTCGTACACGCTCGCGTCGGCGATCACCCGCTGCACCGAGATGCAGGACTGGCCGGCCTGGTAGTTGGCGAAAGTGGCGATCCGGGTGGCCGCCCACTCCAGGTCCGCCTCGGAGCTCCAGTCGGCGAGCACCACGGCCGCGGCGTTGCCGCCGAGCTCCAGGGTGACGTGCTTGCGCGGCACCGAGTCCATGATCTGGTAGCCGACCTTGTCCGAACCGGTGAAGGAGATCACCGGCAGGCGCTTGTCCTGCACCAGGGCCGGCATCTTCTCGTTCTCGACCGGCAGGACGCTCCAGGAGCCGGCCGGCAGGTCCGTCTCGGCCAGGATCTCGCCCAGCACCAGGGCGGACACCGGGGTGGCCGGGGCGGGCTTGAGGATGATCGGGGCGCCGACCGCGATCGCCGGGGCGACCTTGTGGGCGACCAGGTTCAGCGGGAAGTTGAACGGGGCGATGCCCAGCACCACGCCGCGCGGGAAGCGGCGGACCACCGCGAAGCGGCCCGTGCCGCCCGGGTCGGTGTCCAGGCGCATGGTCTCGCCGTTGGTCCGGCGGGCCTCCTCGGCCGCCCAGCGGAACACCGAGACGGCCCGGCCGACCTCGCCGCGGGCCCACTTGATCGGCTTGCCGTTCTCGGCGGTGATCAGGCGGGCGATCTCCTCGGTGCGCTCGGCCAGCCGCTTGGAGACGTGGTCCAGGGCGGCGGCACGCACGTGCGCGGGGGTCGCGGCGAACACCGGCACCGCGGCGGCGGCGGCCGCGACGGCCTCCTCCACCTGCGCGTCGGTCGGCACGCTGACCTTCGCCACCAGGCTGCCGTCGTGCGGGTGGCGGACCTCGAACTCCGCGTCGCCGCTCGCCCGACGGCCGGCCAGCCAGAACTCATGGGTGGTGGTCACGGTCGCACCGGCCCTTCCCTCGTCGTGTGTGGGTTACCCCGCCCACGGTAGGGGCGATCCGGCACGAACCGGATTGGACGCAGCGGAGCGAAGGACCCGGCCTTTAGGACACGATGGCCGGTCCCCCACCCGTGCCGGCTCAGTCCTCCCCGGCGCGCAGCGCCAGCCAGAGCTCCATCCGGACGTCGGTGTCGTCCAACGAGCGGCCGAGCAGCTCCTCGACGCGCTTCATCCGGTAGCGCAGGGTGTGGCGGTGCACGCCGAGGTCGGCGGCGGCCGCGTCCCACTGGCCGTGCCGGGACAGCCAGGCCCGCAGCGAGGCGACCAGGTCGCCGCGGGCGGTCCGGTCGTGCTCGCGCAGCGGTCTCAGCAGGCCCTCCGCGAACGCGGTCACCGCCTCCTCGCCCAGCAGCGGCAGCAGCGAACCCGCGCCGACCTCCTCGTGGTCGACCGCCCGGCGGCCGCCGCGCTGCGCCACCGCCAGCGCCCGCTCGGCCTGCGCGTACGCGGTGCCCGCGTCCTCCAGCGCAGCTGGGGCCGAGACGCCCAGCGACAGCCCCTCCTGCTCCTCCACCGCACCCAGGCAGGCCCGGTGCGCCGCGCCGTTGTCCGGCGCCAGCACCATCAGCCGGGGGCCGTGCGCGCCGTCCTCCCGCGCCACCAGCAGCCGCTCGCCGACCTTGCCGCCCGCCTGCTCGGCCCGCTCGCCGAGCTCGCCGAGCGCCTCCGCGGCCTCCGGCCCCGGACCGGCCGCGGCGACCAGCACCCGGACCGTGCCCTCCGGCAGCCCGCCGAACAGCCCCGCCGCGACCTGCCGGGCGGTGGCGACCTCACCGGCCAGCACCATCCGCAGCAGCGCCGCACCCATCCGCTCCTCGGCCTGCCGCAGCTCCCGCGACCGCTCCAGGGTCAGCGTCAGCAGGGCGACCGCCGCGTTCAGCACGTACCGCTCGGTCGGGGTGATCCGGTCCTCGGTGCCGACCGCGAGGAAGCCGCGCGGACGGCGGTCCGCGCCCAGCGACTGGACCACCACGTAGTCCTCGTCGGCGGTGTCGATCGTCCCGGAGCGGCCCTGCAGCGCGGCGCTCGACGGGGCGGGACGGCGGCGCAGCCGGTCCACCTCGGCGGCCAGCCGGCCGGCCCGCCGGGCCGCCCAGTCCGGCGCCACCGCGGACAGCGCGCCCGACCCGTCGTACAACGCCGCCCAACCGCCCAGCCGGGCCGCCAGCCGGCGGACCACCGCGGTGGTGCCGTCCTTGCCGAGCGCGGCCCGGGTCAGCTCCTCCTGCGCCTCGAAACTGGTGGTGACCGCCTCGTACTGCTCGGCGGCCAGCGCGGCGGAGACCGTCTTGGAGATCGCGATGAACGGCGTCGCCTCGGGCACCCGCAGCAGCGGCAGGCCGCGCTGCGCCGCCGCGTCCACCAGCGCCTGCGGCACCTCGGTGTGCGACAGGCCGACGCCCAGGCCCAGGCCCACCACCCCGGCGTCGGCCAGGCGGTGCACGTACTCCTGCAGGCGCGTGGCGCTCTTGCCGAGCTTGATGCCGGTGGTGAGCAGCAGCTCACCGCCCTCCAGGAAGGGCGTGGGATCGTCCAGCTCACTGGTGTGCACCCAGCGGACCGGCCGCTCCAGATGGTCCGCGCCGGCGAGGAGCGTCAGATGCAGCGCGGAGTTGCGGACGACGGAGGCGAGTGTGGGGGGCATGGCACCTTCGGTGGTACGACCTGGTCCGCGCCGTTGCGGCCGGGCGAGTGAGGGATCTAGCACCATTATGTACGCCCCGGACAAGCTCGAGTGCCGGAATCCGCCGGTCCGTAGCTTCCGCCGGTCGGACCGGCGGCCGGTACGCCGAATCGTCCTGCACTTGGCCGCACGGGCCTGGGCTCCGGTCAGGCCTGGGCTCCGCACGGGCCGGGGCTCCGCTCGGGCCTGGGCTCCGGTCAGGCCCGGAGGTCCACCAGCAGCGGCGGGACCTGCTCGCCGGCCACCGAGGTCAGCGACACCACCGCGTGCCCGGTCGGCAGCGCGTGCGCCAGCTCCGACGGCGACCAGCGGTGCCGCTCCACCTCCCGGGTGGTGACCGAACGGGTCTGCGCCGTCGTCCCCGACAACAGCTTGCGCACCATCCGGCCAGTCCGGCGCAGCAGGCCGCCCGAGGTGTCCGGGGTGTGCGTCACCGCGGTCTCCTTCACCAGGTGCGTCCCCCAGGCCTCCGAGAACAGCTTCCCGTCCCACGGCGCGATCCCCGGGAACGCCATCCGGCACCCCACCGCCCCGAACAGCGGCGCCCGCAACGCCTCCGGCAGGTCCGCCAGCGTGCGCAGCACCAGCACCGCCCCCGCGTTCGCCCCGCGCAGCCGCTGCAGACCCCGCACCGTCTGCGGGTCCACCGCCGCACTCGCGTCGTCCAGCACCAGCCCCGCGAACAGCGTCCGGTCCGCCCGCGCCGTCGCCGCCTGCACGAACTGCCCCAGCAGCAGCCGCGACAGGATCCGCGCCGCCTCCGGATGGCTGCGCTCCGGCAGCTTCACCCGCACCCGCAGCGGATGCTCCAGCACCCGCATCGCGAACGCCGGCTTCGCCTGCGGCCCGCCCGAGAACCCCGCCGCCAGCGCTGGCCGGTCCAGCAGCGCCAGCCGGTCCGCCAGCAACGCCCCCGGATCGTCCGCCCGACCATGCTGCCGCACCCGCTGCTGCACGTCCGCCTCGAACTCCGCCGCCCGGCCCGTCGCCCGCAACGCCTCCACCAACGCCGCCCAGCCCTCCGGCTCGCCCGCCAGCAGCCCGCGCAGCTCCCGCACCCCCGGATACCGCCCGTACCCCGCCAGGAACGGCCCCACCACCTGCTGCATCGCCGTCCGCGCGCTCTCCGCGCGGGACGCCAACTCGTCCGGCAGCAGCGCGTCCGCGAGCCGGGCCGCCGCCTCGTCCGCACTCGGCGCCGCACCGAACAGGTCCAGGCCGTACGGGGCCGCCGGGTCGGCCGGCGCGATCACCACGTCGTACCAGGCGTCCGGCCCGAGATCCGCCTCCTCCGCCCCCACCACCACCGCGCACGCCGCACCCGCCAACGCCTGCAGGCACAACGCCTCCGCCACCGGCCGCGCCAGCCCCGCCGTCTTCCCCGTCCCCGCCGGCCCCACCGCCAGCAGCGACGTCCCCAGCGTCCCCGGATCCAACGCGAACCCCGCCCCCCGGTGCGCGGCCGGGTTCTTCACCACGTCCTCCGCCGTACCGAGCCGCACCTGACCGGTCAACAGGTCGTGCGTCCCCCGCCGACCCGGCAGGTCACGCGCCTCCGAAGGATGCGCACACGCCGCCGCCCCCCGGGCCGCCACCTGCCGCACGAACTCCCCCGCCAGCGCCGCATCCCCCGCCACCGACCGCCACGCCTGATGGATCCGGACGAAGTCCACGTCCCCCACCACCTCCCCCTGCAACCGCCCGACCACCTCGGGCATCCCCCGCAACTCCTTCCACGGATCCACCGCCGGCACCTCCCCGGGCCCCACCTTGGGCTCCTCCTGGGTGACGGTGCGCGAGAGCATCGGCGCGACGTAGCGCCGCCACACCTCGGCCCAGCGCCCCATCCGGCCGAACACCATGACCACCAGCACCACGGCCACCAGGCCGAGGACCACAGCGACCGGGTTGGCGATGGCGCTGGTCAACTGCTTGTCGAGACCGACGAGCTGGAGCAGGAACACCTCGAACCGGACGACATACGGATAGACGACGACCGCGACGGCCAGGTTGAGAGCGGCTCGCAGGAGCAGCTGTCCCGAGGGGGCCGCGGTGGTCTCCGGGTCGGTGGGGGGCTTGGGGGTGTAGTGGGGGCGGTAGATGCCCGGGGGGGTGGGGGGGCGGGGGGTGGTGGCCCAGGTGGGGAGGTGGAAGGGGGTGGGGCGTTGGGGGGGGAGGGTGGGGTGGGGGGGGTGTGTGGTGTGGTGTGTGTGGTCCATTGCAGGCCCGCTCCCTAACTCCCGTCGCCGGGGGTGCCCTACCCGGGTGGCGTGGTGCGCGACACGCCCGCGCTCAATGTAGTGGAGGAGGGGGTTCGGGAAGCCGATCTTCGGCCACTGGCCGCGCAGGACAATTCGGACGGCGGAGCAGTACCGAGTGGCGCATGCCCGGCGGGTAACCGCCGCCGTAGCCTGCGAGGACCGAGTCGAGAAGTCTGGAGAAGAACCATGAGCGCTGCAACGCCGCTCCCCCAGGAGCGCCGCCTGGTCACCGCGATCCCCGGCCCGAAGTCGCAGGAGCTGCAGGCTCGCAAGCTCGGCGCCGTGGCCGCCGGTGTCGGCACCACCCTGCCGGTGTACGTGTCGCGCGCGGGCGGCGGCGTGCTGGAGGACGTGGACGGCAACAGCCTGATCGACTTCGGTTCGGGCATCGCCGTGACCAACGTGGGCAACAGCGCGGAGGCCGTGGTCGCGAAGGCGTCCGAGCAGCTGGCGGCGTTCACGCACACGTGTTTCATGGTGACCCCGTACGAGGGCTACGTGGCGGTGGCGGAGCAGCTGAACGAGCTGACCCCGGGTGACCACGAGAAGCGGACCGCGCTGTTCAACTCGGGTGCCGAGGCGGTGGAGAACGCGGTGAAGATCGCCCGCGCCTACACCAAGCGGACCGCGGTCGTGGTGTTCGACCACGGCTACCACGGCCGAACCAACCTGACCATGGGTCTGACCGCGAAGAACATGCCGTACAAGCAGGGCTTCGGGCCGTTCGCGCCGGAGATCTACCGGGTGCCGGTGGCGTACCCGTACCGCTGGCTGACCGGTGCGGAGAACTGCGCCGCCGAGGCGGCCGCGCAGGCGATCGACATGATCAACAAGCAGATCGGCGCGGAGAACGTCGCGGCGATCATCATCGAGCCGATCCAGGGCGAGGGCGGCTTCATCGAGCCGGCCAAGGGCTTCCTGCCGGCGATCGTGGAGTACGCGAAGGCGAACGGCATCGTGTTCGTCGCGGACGAGATCCAGACCGGCTTCTGCCGGACCGGCCAGTGGTTCGCGTGCGAGGACGAGGGCGTCGTCCCGGACCTGATCACCACCGCCAAGGGCATCGCCGGCGGTCTGCCGCTGGCCGCGGTGACCGGCCGCGCCGAGATCATGGACGCCGCGCACGCGGGCGGCCTGGGCGGCACCTACGGTGGCAACCCGGTGGCCTGCGCCGCCGCGCTGGGGTCGATCCAGACCATGAAGGAGCTGGACCTCAACGCCAAGGCGCAGCGGATCGGCGAGGTCATGAAGGCCCGCCTGGCCGCGATGCAGGAGAAGTTCGAGGTGATCGGCGAGATCCGCGGCCGCGGCGCGATGATCGCGGTGGAGCTGGTGAAGCCGGGCTCCAAGGAGCCGAACCCCGAGGTGACCGCCGCGGTGGCGAAGGCCTGCCACGCCGAGGGCCTGGTGGTGCTGACCGCCGGCACCTACGGCAACGTGCTGCGCTTCCTGCCGCCGCTGGTGATGCCGGAGCACCTGCTGACCGAGGGCCTGGACATCATCGAGAACGCTTTCGCCGGCGTCTGAGCCTCCCGCTCGCACCCGGTCCGGACGGCCCGGCCCCACCTCGGGGCCGGGCCGTCCGGCGTTGCCGGGCCGGGCACGGGTCGGGCGCGGGTCGGGCAGACATCCGGCCAGGGATGGAGGTTGCACGGAAGCCGGTGAAGATGCTGTGCACATTGCCTGAGGTTGCTCTTGCCCGACAGCAGCTTTGACGTACTGTCATGACAGATGGACAGTGAACCGCAACCCTTAGCAACACCCTGCCCCGCCCATGCGGCGGAGCCCCATGACCGATCGACCGACCGTCCGGCCCAAACCCCCCGGGTCGCACGGGACGGCGATCACCTCGGCCGCCCCGGAGCTCTCCCCCCTGCTCCGGGGCGGCCCCTTTTTGCTGTCGTGCGCATGGCGATCCCGGTCGCGCTGGCCGCGGTGCTCGCGCTGATCTCCTGGCAGGTCGCGGTCGACGGTCCGCTGCTGGAGCTCGACACGGCGACCCGCAACGGTGTCCGGTCGCTGCGCAAGGCCCTGCACAGCATCCCGCTCAACCACTTCGGCGCCGCCTTCTCGGACCTGGGCGGCTCGTTCCCGGCCGTCCCGGTGCTGCTCGGCTGCGCGGGCCTCGCCGCCTGGCTGGCCCACCGCGCCGGCCGCCCCCTCTGGTGGCTGCCGCTGGCCGTCGCGCCGGTGGCCGCGGTGCTGATCCCGCTGCTGGTGGTACCGGCCAAGGCCTGGTTCGCCCGCCCCGGGCCGTACGGGGTGCCGCTGGCCCCCGACCAGTGGGGCTGGTACCCGTCGGGGCACACCGCCACCTCGGCGATCGCGTACGGCACGGCGGCGCTGCTGCTGGCCCGGGTGCTCGACCCGGGCCTCGTCCGACCGGTGTACGCCGGGACGGCGCTGGTCTGCCTGGGCGTGGGCGCCGGGCTGGTGTGGAGCGACTACCACTGGCTGCTGGACGTGCTGGCCAGCTGGTGCCTGGCCGGCCTGGTCCTGTGGACGCTCGCCGCCGCCCTGCGCCGCCTCGACCCTCACTGACGACTCGCTGCCGACGCCGCAGACGGCGCCGCAGGCGAGGTGCGGACCGGGCCGGTGGCGCCGCCGGCCTGCGGATCGGCGGCCTGCGGATCGGCGGTCGGGCGCCCGATACGCTGAGCGCATGACCACCCCGCCGACCGCCGACACCGCCGCGGAGCTGGCCGACGCGCTCACCCGGGCGATGAAGCGGATCCGGCGTCGGACCATGCACCGCCTGGAGCCGTACGGCATCACCCCGGGCCAGGCCCGGGCGCTGCGGGTGCTGGCCCACGCCCCGGGCTGCGAGGGGCGGGAGACGATGCGGCTCAGCGAGCTGGCCGACCGGCTGCACATCGCCCCGCGGTCGGCGACCACCGTGGTGGACGCGCTGGAGGAGGCCGGACTGGTCGCCCGCACCCCCGACCCGGCGGACCGGCGGGCCGTCCGGCTGGTGCTGACCGAGGCCGGCCGGGGCGCGGTGGAGCGGATCGGGCAGGTCCGCCACGAGGTCGCCCAGGAGTACTTCGGCCCGGTCAGCCCCGCCGAGCAGGACGCGCTGCTGCGGGCACTGCGGGCCGCCGAAACCGCCTACGAGGCCGTTCCCGGCGGGCCGGACGCAGCGCGGTGAGCCCGATGCCGGCGATCACCAGCACCGCGGCCGCCCCGGCCAAGGGACTGAACCGCTCGCCGAGCAGCAGCCAGGACGAGGACATCCCGAACACCGGCACCAGCAGCGAGTACGGGGCGACCGCCGAGGCGTCGTAGCGGCGCAGCAGGTGGCTCCAGGCGACGAAGCCGAAGAGCGTGGAGACCAGTCCGACGTAGAGGATCGCGCCGACGCCCGGCCAGCCGATCGAGGCGAGCGCAGCCAGGTCCGCCCGCGCGCCCTCGACCAGCAGCGACAGGCCGAGCAGCGGCAGCGGCGGCACCACGCTCACCCAGACCATCCAGCGCAGCGCGTCCTCCGGCGCGGCCTTGCGGGTGAGCACGTTGGCCAGGCCCCAGAACACCGCCGAGGCGACCACCAGCGCGAACGCCCCGATCGGCCCGCCCACCCCGCGGTCGACCGCGGCCAGGCCGATGCCCGCGAAGGCCACGGCCAGGCCGGCCAGCCGCCGCCCGCCCGGCCGTTCGCGCAGCAGCACCGCGGCGAACAGCGCCGTGAAGACCGCCTGGCTCTGCAGCACCAGGGAGGAGAGCCCGGCCGGCATCCCGGCGTGCATCCCGAGGAACAGCAGGCCGAACTTGACCACGCCGAGCACCAGGCCGACCGCCAGGATCCACCTCCACGCGACCCGGGGCCGGCCGACCAGGAACACCGCCGGCACCGCGACCACCGCAAAGCGCAGGGCGCAGAACAGCAGCGGCGGGAAGGCCTCCAGGCCGACGTGGATCAGCACGAAGTTCAGGCCCCAGACGGCGGCGACCAGCACGGCCAGGGCGATGTGACGCGGGCTCATGACGGAGGCGGCCGAGGGGCCGGGGGCGGAGCCGGTGACGGCGGCGGCGGCGGGAGAGCTGGGCATGGGTCGAGCATCCCGGCCGGGGAATGTTCAGCACCAGCAAAATGTACTGAAGGCAACCGTTTAGCATTGCTGCATGATGGATCTCGGACGGCTCCGCGCGCTGCACGCGGTCGCGGTGCACGGCTCGGTCGGCGGCGCGGCCGCCGCCCTGGGCTTCACCCCCTCCGCCGTCTCCCAGCAGATCTCCAAACTGGAGCGGGAGACCCGCACCGTGCTGCTGGAGAAGCAGGGCCGCGGCGTGGTGCTGACCGATGCCGCCCGGCGCCTCGCCGACACCGCCCGGCAGGTCCTCGCCCTGGTCGAGCAGGCCGAGGTGACCCTGGAGGAGCAGCGCGGCGAAGCGGCCGGCCGGCTGCTGGTCGCCTCCTTCGCCACCGCCGCCCGCGGACTGCTCCCCGGTGTGCTCGCCGAGCTGCGCGGCAGCTGCCCCGACCTGGACGTCCGGCTGCTGGAGACCGATCCGTACCTGGCCAACGAGCTGGTGGCGCGCGGCGAGGCCGACCTGGCGGTGGTGCAGGACTGGGCGACCGTCCCGCTGCCGGTGCAGGACGGGCTCTCCCGGCTCGACCTCGGCGAGGACCCGGTCGACCTGCTGCTGCCCGCCGGCCACCCGCTCGGCGAGCTGGCCGTGGTCCCGGTCGCCCGGCTGTGCGGGCAGCGCTGGATCAGCGTCCCGCCCGGCAACATCTGCCACGACTGGCTGGTGCGCACCATGCGCGAGGCCGGCGAGGAGCCGGACGTGGTCTACCAGGTCGGCGAGTTCGAGACCCAGATCGCGCTGATCGACGCGGGCCTCGGCCTCGGTCTGGTCCCCCGGCTCGGCCGCGGACCGCTGCCGCCCGGGGTACTGGCCCGCCCGGTCGTCCCGGAGCCCTCCCGCCGGGTGTACGCGCTGTGGCGGACCCGGACCTCCCGCCGCCCCGCGATCACCGCCGCCCTGGACGCCCTGCGCGACCACTGGGCGCGCCGCACCTGACGGCCTATCCGGCGAAGCCGATGACCACCCACATGAAGCCGACCCCGAGCAGCGTGCACAGCAGCGTCGAGCGGGACGGGTGCGGGCTGTGCGCCTCCGGCAGGATGTCGGAGGTCGCCAGGTACAGCAGGAACCCCGCGAAGAAGCCGAGGTAGAGCCCGAGCAGCTGCTCGGGGATGGTGAACAGCAGGGTGATCGCCGCACCCGTCACCGGCGCCACCGCGTCCGCCGCCAGCAGGGTCAGCGCCCGGCGCCGGTTGTTCCCGTACAGCCGGGTGATCGTGTACGTGTTGAAGCCGTCCGCGAAGTCGTGCGCCACCACGGCGATCGCCACCACCGTGCCGACCGTGCTGCCCGCCTGGAAGGCAGCTCCGATCGCGAAGCCGTCCATCACGCTGTGTCCGACCAGGGCGCAGGCGGCGGTCAGCCCGATGCCCTGCTCGCGGGTGCGGTGGGCGTGACCGTGGCCGTCGGCGTAGCCCCGGGCGTGGGTGTGCTCGGCGTACTCGTCCTCGTGGCTGCGGTGGATCGCCACCGCGCGCTCCACGATGTGGATCAGCAGGAAGCCCGCCGCGAACATCAGCAGCGCCTGCGGGACGCCGTGCACCTCGTCCGGGGCCGCCGCCATGGCCTCCGGGAGCAGGTCGAAGGCGACCACGCCGAGCATCAGCCCGGCCGCGAAGCCGAGCACCAGGTGGCGGCGGTCCCCGGTCCGCTGGGCGACGTAGCCGCCGATCAGGGTCATCAGGAACGCGCCCGCGGCGACCAGTACGGCGGTCAGGGCTTCCTCCCCAGGCACGTGGCGGCCCGGTGCCGCACACGTCTCATTCTCCAGGGGCCGGGCGGCCCGGTGGCCGCTGCCCACGACCGCGGTCCGCCCGACCCGGGCCGGCAGTGCCAGGCCCTACCGCCACCCTCATCGCCTGGCCGCACCGCCGCCCGCCGGACGGTCCGTCAGGGTGAAGCCGGGCGCCCGCCCGCGACGCCCCGTCAGAACGGCCTGTCCGGACGGCCTGTCCGGACGTTCCTCGACACCGGACCGGACCCCGCCGGCGCTGGGGCGGACGGCCCTCGGCGTCGGGGGTGGTCAGCCGTTGGCCAGGGCGAGGTAGGCGGTGGCGAGCTGCGGACTGCCCTGCTCGGCCCAGCCGCGGCCCACCGCGGTGACGTCGACCTCCGCGCCGGTGGGCAGCACCAGCAGCGGACGTTCCCGTTCGTCGAGCCGCCAGCGCGACCCGGCCACCTCCCGGTGCAGCACCGACCCCAGGTAGAGGCCGACGTCGTTGCCCAGCCACTCGGAGACCACCGGGTCGTCCCGCCAGCGCGGCAGCAGCTGGTCCAGGGCGGTCAACGACTCGACGCTGTCGTCGAGCCGCACCCCCGCGTCCCACGCCAGCTCGCGCAGCAGGCCGCACTCGGCGAACAGCTCCGCCATGCCCCGCTCGCGCTCCTCCGCGCCGGGGCCGGTCGACCCCGCGTCCCGGTCGTCCCGATCGGCCGCCTCGAACCGGCCGGCGCGGCCGGCACGGCCGTCCTGCCCGTCCTGCCCCGCTGCGGTGCGCCGGGCCCGCCATCGCCCCAGGAATCCCATGCCCATCAGCCCAGCCTGCCAGCGCTCGCGCCGGACGGCACCGCGTGGACGGCACCGCGTGGACGGTCGAGGCGGGGTCAGGCGGTGAGCGGCAGACCGAGGTGGGTCAGGGCCAGCTCCTGGACGCCCGCGCCGTCGACCAGCTGGATCCGGCCGAAGCCGTCCCCGGCCGCCAGGTCGAGCGCCTCGTCGGCGAACCGGCCCGTGGTCAGCCGCAGTCCGCGCTCCACGCCCTCCTCGCGGACCGCCTCGGCGAGCGTACGCACCTCCTCCGCGCCGACCGGCGCCGACCCGCGCGACGCCCACACCACCCAGCGGCCGGGCAGCGCACTGTCCGGACCGCCCTCCGCCGTGGCGACCAGGCCGGCCGCCCCGCGCAGCCGGACGCTCCAGCCCGCCAGGCCGCCCGCGGTGAGCAGCGTCCGCACCAGGTGCGCGAACTCGTTCGGCGACAGCTCGCCGGTGGCCGGCACGGCGGCGCCGACCGTACCGCACGGCTCCACCGCGTCGCCCGCGTACGGGTCGGGGGCGACCACCGCCTGCAGGCCGCGCAGCCGGACCAGCGCCTCGTCGTGCTCGGCGTCCGCGTAGATCCCGCGCTCGCCCTCGCCGCCGTCCGTGCCGTCCGCCGCGACCGGACCGCCGGGGCCGGGCGGCTCGGCGGGCAGCAGCCTGGTCCGGGCCAGCGCGTCCCGGTCGGCGTCCACGCTGAGCAGGCACAGCGGATCCGCGCCGGGCCGGCGCAGCCAGCCGTTCAGCACCACTCCGGCCAGCACCTCGTCGGTGTCGACCGCGTCGGCGGCCTGGAGGGCGCGCAGCGCCACCCGGGCGGCCAACCGCAGGTAGTCCGAGGCCCGGTCGGCCTGCGGCCTCGGCACCGGGTCGACCGTGCCGTCCGGACCGAGCCGGTAGCCCTCCAGCGCGGGCACCAGGTCCAGCGACGGCAGGTCCAGGTCCAGCACCGCGGTGCGGGTGAGCGGCCGGAACAGTGCCCGGCACGGGGCCGGCAGGTCCCGGGTCGATCCCTCGGCGGCGGCCAGCGCCCGCTCCAGCAGCGACTCCACCGCGGCCGGTTCGGCCTGCCGGTAGGCCCGGCGGCACTCCTCCAGGCTCTCGTTGTACTCCGCCACCGCCCGGGCCCGGGAACGCTCCGCCTGCTCGTGCGCGGCCCTGGCCTGCAGGGCGCCGCTGTCGGCGGCCTCCGCCCGACGGGTGCGCCACTCGCGGACCGCCCGCTGGTGGGTCAGCCGGGCCTGGGCCAGCTCGCGCTGGTAGCCGGAGTCCAGCAGGCGGTGCGAGGCGGGCCGGTCCGGGTCGGCGACCGGCGGCTCGGGCGGGGCGAAGTCCGCCCACCGCGGTTCGGCGTCCTCGGCCGCCTCCGGGCCGCCGGCGTCCGTGTCGGCCGGGAACGGGCGCGGCTCGTAGCTGCGCAACTGGCTCTCGAAGTCCATCGCGGACACCGGGAGGGCCGCCCGCCGCAGCAGGTCGGCCAGGTGCTCGTGCGCGGCCCGGACGGTCAGCGTGCGGTGGTGGGTGAGCGCGGCGGCGCGGCCGTGCGCGGCCACGTCCTCCTCCTGGCCCGCGGGCCCGTCGTCGTCGTGCCGCGGCCGGACCTGCTCCGGCAGCTCGGCGCCCAGGTCGCGGAAGACCGAGGCGAGGAATCCGGGCTGGAGCACGGTGGCGGATCCGTCCGGGCGGTCCTCTGCTGAGTACTGCATCGGCGGTGCTTCCCCCTGCTCGTCCGGTGCTCGTGGACGGGGGCCGCGGCGACACGGCCCCCGTCCAGCATTGTCCACCGTGCGGCGGGCCCGGTCAGCAAAGCCGGAGAGTTGGCCGACGGCCGCCGCCCGCAGCACGGTTGACGGCCGGTCGACTCCCCCGTGGATCCCCGTCTCCCCCGTTTCAGTTGGTCCGGGTGTTGCCGAGGTGGAGGCCGATGTAGCCGACGTAGATCCGGCCGCTGCCCGAGCAGTCGTCCAGGTAGTGCACGCGCGGAGCGGTACCGCCGCCGCCGATCCGCAGGTGCGCGCCCATGAAGGCCCGCCGGGACGCGTCCACGCACGACGGGACGGGCAGCATCCGCTGCCGCTTCCACTTGGCGTGACTGGCCACCGTCCGCGACTCGCCCCGGACCGCCTTCCGCGGCGGGAAGCGGTGGCAGCCCGGCGGGGTGTGCTCGCACCACTGCTTGAAGTCACCGCCCGCCTCGCCCCGGACGGCCGCCGCCGCGTACTCCTGGAGCGCCGTCAGCCCCTCCCAGGTCAGCCGGGCCCAGCCGGAGCCGTCGCACTGCCCGTCCAGCGCCAGCGTCTCCTTGCTGTCACCGGTGAACTCCACCAGCGGGAACTCGTCGAACCGGCCGACCAGCTCGCCGAACGTCCGCGGCACGTCCTCCTCGCCCGCCAGCACCTCGGCGGCCAGCCCGTCCGGGTCGACGGCGGCCTGACCGGCGACCGTACGCAACCGGTCGGTGAGCACCCGCACCTGCGCGCTGACCTGGCGCAGCGCCGCGTACTGCTCGTCGGTCTCGGTGAGCAGCCGGGCCTCCCGGCGACGGGCCCGGTACAGGCTGCGGCGGGTGCGCTGCAGCTCGTCCGCCCGCGCCTGGCGCTCGCGGCGGTCCTGCTCGGGACACTCGCACGCCCGCTGCTCGGCGCCGGTACCCCGCTCGGTGCGCCGCCCGGCGCCCGTGGCCGGATCGGTGCCCGTCGCCCGCTCGGCGTCGGCGGCCCGCTCGGCGCGCGGGCGGAGCCGCGCCTCGGGCGGCAGGTGGAACACCGGGACGGCGGCCAGCAGCGGCGGCAGCGGCTGCTCCGCGGCGAGCCGCCGGGGCTCGCGGGCGAGCAGCGCGGCCGCCCGCCGGACGTCCTCGTCGATCCGCTGCCGGGGCAGCACCGGGTGACGGGCGCTGTCGTGGCGCGAGGCCGGATCGACCTCGGGCAGAAAGGTGCGGACCGCCCCGCCGTACACCTTGTGGTACTCCATCGCCACGTTGAACCGCGGCAGTGCGGCGTGGCCGAGCACATAGAACGTGGCCAGGCCCGGCAGCTGACGGACCAGCGGCCCGACCACCTCCCCCACCCACTGCTCGACCGGCAGCCCGGTCGGGACGCTCGCCACCACCAGGGGCAGCCGGCGCTCCGGGTCGCAGAGCTCGTCGATCAGGTCGTCCACCCCGCCGGGGCCGACGGTGCGCGGACGGGTGGCCAGCAGGACCGGACCGTCCACCGCGTCGAGCAGCGGCAGGAGGGTGCGGGTCAACTCGGGAACGTGGACCCGGCCGAGCGAACTCACGCCCGGGCCGGAGGGCAGGTGCTCGGCCTCTATCGCGAGCCGGGACGGGCCGTCGGCCGTCTCGGCGGCCACGGTGACGGTCAGCTGGGCGGTGCCGTGCGGCACCGGGGTTCGCAGGCGGCGGCGGGCGAAGCGCGCGGTCGGCGCGATGCCGAGGCCTGACAGCGGCCCGGCGTCCCGGTCGAGCAGGACCCGCTCGCCGAGCCGGAGCCGCTCGGCCCCGTCGTCCGGCGCGGGCGGGGGCGGCTCCTCGTGGCCCTCCTGTTTGAGCCAGGCGGCCAGGAGCTGGTCGGCGAGGGAGAGCGTGTCGTGGAACGGCCGAGGCGTGCCGGCCGTCATCCGATAGGGCGGTGCTGCGGTCTCCGATGTCATGCGCGAGCCTCCCGTGGCGGGGTGCGGCGGTGGGGTCTGGATTCCTCCATCTGGGTCGAGTCCTTGTGGTGAAAGACGAAGAGGCCCGGAGCGGAAGTTCCGCCTCCGGGCCTTGTTAATTCGTTCGAGTGTTACCCAGCCGAAGTCCTTGCCTGATTCGGCAGCCTCGGACCCGCCTCGGACCCGCCTCGGACCTGCCTTCAGGCCCGCCTTAGGACCTGCCTCCGGACCGAGCTCAGACCGGCACCTCGACGAAGGTCCGGCCGGCCGCGACGGCCTGCGCCGCCCCGCCGGTCGCCTCCGCGAGCCAGGTGCGAAAACCCGTCACCTCCGGCTCCGGGACCCCCACCTCGATCCGCACCCCGTCCGGCTCGTACGCCAGCGCGTTCACCGCGAAGCCGGCCGCCCGCAGGTCGTTCTCCAGCCGGCCCGCCCTGGTGTGGTCGACGGCGACCGCCAGCAGCGACACCGGCCGCCGCTCCAGCAGACCGACCCCGTCCAGCGCCTCGGACACCGCACTGCCGTACGCCCGGACCAGGCCGCCGGCCCCGAGCTTGATCCCGCCGAAGTAACGGGTCACCACCGCGACCGTGTCCGTGACCCCGCGCCGCCGCAGCACCTCCAGCATCGGCACCCCGGCCGTACCGCTCGGCTCCCCGTCGTCGCTGGACCGCTCGCGCCGCTGGTCGTCACCGATCACGAACGCGGTGCAGTTGTGCCGGGCGTCCCAGTACTGCTTGCGGATCCCCGCGATGAACGCCTGCGCCTGCTCCTCGTCGGCGACCCGGGAGAGGTGGCAGATGAACCGCGACTTCTTGATCTCGAGCTCGTGGGTGAAGGAACGCCGGATGGTCAGGTACACCCCGCCACCCTAACGCCCGCCCCGACGCCCGCCGGCGGCCCGTGAGCTCGGCGTCCGGCGCCCGGCGATCGATGTGTGGCTCAGCGGCCGGCGAGGGTGTCGAGCGCCGCGCGGTCGAGGCCGGTCAGCGCGGTCACCTCGGCGAGGTCGACCGCGCCGCAGTCGAGGCCGCGCAGCAGGTAGCCGCTCAGCGCACGGGCGGTGGCCGGCTCGTCCATCACGTCGCCGCCGGCCTTGGCCACGTACGCCGCCAGACGGGCCGCGGCTGCGGCCAGACCCTCCCGGTAGAAGGCGTACACCGCGGCGTAACGGGTCGGCAGGTGTGCCGGGTGCATGTCCCAGCCCTGGTAGTACGCGCGCGCCAGCGAGCGGCGGACCAGACCGTGGTGCAGCTTCCACGCCGCGTGCACCTGCTCGGTCGGGCCGGTCGGGATCACGTTGGTCGAGCCGTCCGACAGCCGCACCCCGGTGCCCGCCGCCGCGACCTGCATGACCGCCTTCGCGTGGTCGGCCACCGGGTGGTCCATCGACTGGTACGCGGCGCTGACCCCGCACGAGGCGCTGTAGTCGAAGGTGCCGTAGTGCAACCCGGTCGCCCGGCCCTCGGCGGCCTCGATCATCAGCGCCACGGTGGCCCGGCCGTCCGGACCGAGGATCGCCTGGGTGGTCTCGATCTGGATCTCGAAGCCGATCCGCTTCTCCGGCAGGCCGGCCCGGCGCTCGAAGTCCTCCAGCAGCCGCACCAGCGCGGTGACCTGCGCCGCGTACGTCACCTTGGGGAGGGTGAGGACCAGGCCGGACGGCAGGTCGGACGCCGGGCCACCGTCCGGACCGCCCTCGGCGAGCAGCGTGGCCAGGAACAGCTCCAGCGTGCGGATGCCGCGGTCGCGGACCGCCGCCTCCATGCACTTGATCCGGATGCCGATGTACGGCGGGGCGGTGCCGTCGGCCACCGCGGCCGCCACCAGGCGGGCCGCACGGACCGCCGCGGCGTCCTCCTCCGCGTCCGGACGGGGGCCGTAGCCGTCCTCGAAGTCGATCCGCAGGTCCTCGATCGGCTCCCGCTCGAGCTTGGCCCGGACCCGCGCGTGGACGTCGGCGAGCAGCTCGTCCGCCGGTACGCCCAGTGCCTCGGCCAGCTGCGCGGGCGTACCCGCGTGCCGGTCGAAGGCGGCCAGCGCCTCGTCACCCCAGCTGCGGACGGTGTCCGCACCGAACGCGTCGGCCGGCACGTAGACGGTGTGCACCGGCTGCCGGGTGCCGGAGTCGCCCGGGAAACGGCGGGCCAGGTCGGCGTCGACCGAGGTCAGCAGCGCCTCCACGGCCTCCCGCGCGGCGGACGAGAACGACACCTGGGCCTGCGACATCCGGACTCCTCCACGAGCACGCGCCGGCGTCGGCCACGCCGCCACCTTCAACAATCTGTTGATGTGAAGGTAGTGGCGTGCCGCGCGGGGCGTCAATGACCGCCCCGTTGTCGGACCCGCCTACTCCCGGCCGGACTCCACGAAGCGGTTCTGCAGCTTCGTCCAGATCTTGTCGACGTCGGCCGCGCTCACCGCACCGTCCGAACGCGAGCCGGCCAGACCCCACTCACGCGTCAGGAAGTCGGCGAACTGCTGCTGGTCGGGCTGGTTGG
Organism: Kitasatospora sp. NPDC048365; assembly: GCF_043200835.1. NCBI lineage: Bacteria > Bacillati > Actinomycetota > Actinomycetes > Kitasatosporales > Streptomycetaceae > Kitasatospora > Kitasatospora sp. NPDC048365. The sequence goes on along the minus strand of NZ_JBICYJ010000075.1, from coordinate 4,174 downwards.
CGTAGGAGTCGAGGTACGCCGTCAGCGCCTCGAAGCAGACGTCCGTGTCCAGCGGCTCGGCCTGACCACGACGGCCGACCTGCCCTGCCCACTCCTCGTCCACGTCCACGGATCCGGCCCCGAGCTCGGCGGCCTCCGCCTCGTCGAACGGCAGCGGCTCGGACACGGCCATCTCCAGCCGGATCGGACGCGGACCGATCCGCATCGGCTCCGCCTCCTGGCCGGCCGGACCCTCCGGGAAGCCGCCCTGCGACTCGTGGAACGGCACCGCCCGGGCGAAACCGTCCTGCTCACCCTGGCCCTCGTGACCGCCCTGACCGTTCTGACCGTTCTGGCCGTTCTGACCGGCGTGGTTGCGCCAGGCGGCCTGCGCAGCCTGCGCGGCCGGGGACATCGGGCGCGACTGCTGCGCCGGCCGACCGGCCTGACCCTGCTGGGCCTGCTGGGCCTGCTGACCGGACGGGCGCTGGCCGGGCACCTGCTGCTGCGTCGGCTGCGGGGCCTGGGGCTGCCCCGGCTGTCCCGGCTGCGCCACCCGCGGCGGCTTGAACCACGGCGAGGCCTGACCCGCGGCCCGCCCGGAGTGACCGCCCTCGGCCGGCTGCTGCTCGGCGTGCACGCGCACCGCGCGCGCGGTCCACACGTTCAGCTCGTTCGCGGCCGGCTGGGCCGCCTGCGAAGCCGCCGGCGGCTGCTCGGCCGTCTGTGAATCCTCGGCGTCCCGCCGCCGCACCGCCGCCAGCTTCGCCAGAGTCGGCACCGCGACCGCCGCCGACACCGACGGCACCGCGGGGTTGCCCCCCGACTCCAGTTCCCCGGCCGCCGCCACCGCACCCGCCTGCTCGCCCAGCGCCAGCGGGCCGTCGATCCGGTCCAGGATGCTCGGGTCCAGCGGCACACCGTACTTCGCGAGCTTCAGCGGCAGCAGCGCCTGGAACGGCGCCGAGCGCCGCCAGCCCCGCCCGTACCGGAACCGCAGCTGCGCCCGGTAGACCAGCCGGTTCTGCTCCAGCCGCACGGTCTCGTCGTACGACCGCAGCTCCCACAGCTTCATCCGCCGCCACAGCCGGAACGTCGGCACCGGCGAGAGCAGCCAGCGCATCAGACGCACCGACTCCATGTACCGGTCGGCCGTGATCGCCGCCATCCGCCCGACTGCGTGCCGGGACGCCTCGACGACCACCACGAACAGCACCGGGATCACGGCGTGCATCGCCATGCCCAGAGCATCGCCCCAGGACGCCGCCGCGTTGAACGCGATCGTCGCCGCCGTCAGCAGCCACGCGGTCTGCCGCAGCAGCGGGAACGGTATCCGCAGCCAGGTCAGCACCAGGTCCAGCGACAGCAGCACCACGATGCCCGCGTCGACGCCGATCGGGAAGGCATAGGAGAAGGCGCCGAACCCCTTCTCCATCGCCAGGTCCCGGACCGCGCTGTACGAGCCGGCGAAGCCGATGCCCGAGATCAGGCAGGCGCCCGCCGCCACCACACCCAGCAGGGCCCGGTGAGCGCGGGAAAGGGATGGACGTGCCATTCGTTGATCAACCCCTGGGACTCGGCTGCTGCCGTTGCTGCCGTACGCGACCTGTCGACGCCGAATCCACGATCACCCGCACCTCTGACCTGGGCGGGATCACCGCAGGCGCGGAAGAACTCCGTGCTGTGGACCGTCTCGGCCCACCGGATACTACTCGCACGAGCGTTCCCCCTCTCGCCCCACCTTCCCGGACGACCCCCGCGCACGCTGCCCGGCCGCCTCGGGCACGCCCGCCACCTGTGGTTCAGACCGCCCCGGCGCCCACCGGACCCGCCCCAACTGCCCACGCCCGTCCACCCCGCGCTCGCGCAGCCAGGCCCGCGCAGCCCGCGCCCGGTCAGCCCGACCCGCTCAGCCCGAACCCTGCGGCACACCGTTCAGGTACGCCAGCACCGCCAGCACCCGGCGGTTCGCGTCCTCGTCGTCGGAGGACAGCTCCAACTTCGCAAAGATGTTGGCGATGTGTTTGGCGACCGCACCGTCACTGACCGTCAGCCGGCTCGCGATGGCCGAGTTGGAACAGCCCTCCGCCATCAGCCCCAGCACCTCCCGCTCCCGCTTCGACAGCCGCTGCAACGGCTCGGACCGCGAATTGCTCTGCAGCAGCTTGCCGATCACGTCCGGGTCCATCGCCGTACCGCCGCCCGCGACGCGACGGACCGCGTCGATGAACTGGTCGGCGTTGAACACCCGGTCCTTCAGCAGGTAGCCCACGCCGCCCGACCCGTCCGCCAGCAACTCCCGCGCGTAGAGCTGCTGCACGTGCTGGGAGAGCACCAGAACCGGAAGCCCCGGAATCTGCCGCCGCGCCGCCAGCGCCGCCTGCAGCCCCTCGTCGGTGAACGTCGGAGGCAGCCGCACGTCCACGACCGCCACCTCCGGCCGGTGTTCCAACAACGCCGCCAGCAGGTCCGGACCCGTCTCCACCGCAGCCGCGATGGTGAATCCGTGCGCCTCCAGGAGCCGTGTCAGCCCTTCGCGGAGAAGGTAGAGATCCTCGGCGAGGACAACGCGCACGGCAGCTCCATGGTGATGGTCGTGGGCCCGCCGAGCGGGCTGCTCAGCGAAAGCACTCCGTCGAAGGTACCCAACCTCCGCTCGATGCCGCGCAACCCACTGCCGCCCTCGAACGACGCCCCGCCGTCGCCGTCGTCCGTCACCGACACCCGCAGCCGGCCCGCCCGGAACAGGATGTCCACCCAGACCTGACCGGCACCCGAATGCTTCGACGCATTCGCCAACAGCTCACTCACGCTGAAGTACACCGCCGTCTCCAGCGACGCCTCCGGCCTCGACGGCAGACTCACCGTCACCTCCGTCGGAAGCGCGCTGCTCAGCGCCAGCTCCCGGACCGCGTCCGCCAGCCCGCGCTCCGCCAGCACCGGCGGGTGGATGCCGCGCACCAGATCCCGCAGCTCCTGCAGCGCCCGCGCGGACGCCTGCCGGGCCTCGGACAGCAGCTGCCTCGCCGCCTCCTGGTCGCTCTCCATCAGGTGCTCGATCGTCCCGAGCGTCATCCCGATCGCCACCAGGCGCGCCTGCGCACCATCGTGGAGATCCCGCTCGATCCGCCGCAGCTCCGACGCCTGCGCGTCCACCGCGTCCGCCCGGGTCACCGTCAGCTCCGCCACCCGACGGGTCAACTGCGCGTGGCTCGGCCGCCCCTCACCGCGCCCCAGCATCCGGCACGCCACGTCCGCGTACGCCCGAAGCCCGTACGGCAGCAGCACCAAGCCGGCCAGGAGGAAGGCAGCACCGAGGAAGAGCGATATCAGGTAGCTCAACGGATTGTCAGACGCCAACGCCCCGTACGTGCGCGGGTCGATGCCTATGGTCAGCACGAACATCAGCCCGCCGAAGGGCAGGGCCATCGGCACCCCGAGCAGCGCACCCGCCGCCAGCGGCCCCACCAGCAGCCAGCGCACATCGCTCCGGGTCTCCCGGTCACGGACCGCCCAGTGCGCGAACTGCGCGAACCGCGCCACCGTGTGGCCCCGGTGGTACGAGTACCCCGTCCACCAGTACCCCCGCGCGTCCTGCTCCAGCGGCACCCGCGGGCTGTAGGCAGCCTCCAGCTTCACCCCGAACCAGCGCGCCAACTGCCCCCTGGTCCACGCCGCACCACGCCGCGAGGCCCAGAGCGCCGTCGACACCGCCGCCGACAGCGTCGTGCCGAGCGCGAGTATCGGCCCCGCCTCCAGATCCCACAGCTTCTGGGCGACCGCGAGACCGACGAACAAGGTCACCAGGAACGGCACCAACACCGTCGTGGCCGCACTGGTCAGCACCACCGCGGCCCGCCCCGCCGCCTCGGCTCCGTGCCGCAGCCTCTCGTCGACGAAGGCACGCAGAACCGCACCACCCCCACCATCGACGTGACCCGTTGCTGCCATAGCCCCGCTCCTGACTCTCCAAGACCTGCCGACCGTTCCGCCGGCGACACCAGTCTTCCTGGCGGGGGATCCGGAATCACTGGCTGTGGCACCCGTCTTCGGGGTGGACCTAGGTCTACCTTTCCGCCTGGCGCTGGGTACAGGCGCCCCGTGAACGCAAGAAAGCCCCTCCCGGAACCCGGGAGGGGCTTTCTCTGAAAGATTGTTCGGCGGCGTCCTACTCTCCCACAGGGTCCCCCCTGCA
>NZ_JBICYJ010000074.1:0-25779 GCF_043200835.1 Kitasatospora sp. NPDC048365 | reverse complement strand
AAACCCCCGACGAGAGCATCACCACAGCCCTGACCGCCTAGCCTGAAACCGGATCACCGAGTGGCCGTCGATACACCACTCCAGCGGACGTGACCGGGCGGCGCCGGCCTTCCTCCGGCGCGCGCCCCGCCTCCTGTCTGCGCCCCGGCTGGGGCTTCGCCGTCGTCGGCCGCGCCCGCAAAGGGGCGAAAAGCTAAGACCGGGGCAGAAACGGACAGGTCCAACTTCCACCCCGCACAGCGGAGGAACGGGGCACGGGCCGGCGCACACCAGCACGCCAGAACCAACCCCACCGGGGCCGGGGCGGGCGGCTCCACGGTTTTACCCACCTGCCCGGACCGGGACCCGCACCGAGCAAGACCGGGGGGCCACTCGGCCAAATTGCGGTCAGGCCCAAAGAGCCCTGACCGAGTCGCAGCAGCTTACGGCCCCCCGATCATGCTCGGACCCAGACCAGACAGGACACCGGCCAAAACCGCTCCACCACCCTCATTCAGCCTCAGCCGGCCCTATCGTGGCTATCGACCTGATGCGTGGGAGGGGACCTGCCGTGTACGTCGAGATCTCAAGAGTTTCAGTCGCCTTCTCAGCCCACGTCAGGTACTACCCGCGCGAGGCCTGGACATTGAGGATCTTTGACGCCGAGGTGGACAGCGACACGATCCGCGAGGAGCTCTCGAAGGTCGCTTCGTTGGACGGTTCCCTTGCTTGTCCTGTGGCCAACTCCTTCAAGGCCGTCGAACGTCGAACGGACTGGGGCGCATCCTCGACCTTCGCTGAGTACATGATCGAGGTTTCCCAGGGCATCCTTAGCAACGGCGGGTCGGCGGTAGTGGGGGCTGCCGTCACCATGGCGTTCAACCGGATCAAGAAGCGGACCGGTGCGCAGGACTCCCGTGCTTCGCTGACCATGGAAGGCGCTGCCGACTTGGTCCGCAGGGACATCGAGCGCCTCTACGACGAACCCACCAACTCGCTGACGATCACTGCGTCATCCTTCACGGCTGAGACCAACGTCTACGAGTTCACACTGACGGGCACCGCAGGCACGTACCGTGGAACGGTGGGCGAGCTCGAAGAGCAACCGGCATGCACGCACGTCTGGTTCACGAGCAGCGAAGACCGGCCTCGGAACTGAGTGTGGAACTGCGTTATAACGACGCCGCGCTTCGGCGACAACCACGGATGTTCGGGAACCGCGTGCGCAGGTGAAGGGCGGTCTGACCCAAGGCCTGATCGGCACCCGGGTCGCTTCGGGACAAAGAGGCCGTAAGGCGGTCAGCTCCGCGGTCCACTCTCACAGCTCAGCAGAGTCCCGGTGTGCCCTTGCTGTTAGCCACCGATGGGCTTGAGACGGACCGACTATGGTTGTGCCTCCATGTCAAGATCTCGGGTAGGACTTGGCTGCTTGTTGAGGGGGCGTGGTGGGGCGTTCGTTGAGAGTGGGGGACGTGCTTAGGTACACGGCCTCGAAGGACACGGCGCCGTCAACCATCGACGGGTTCGACAACTTCTACTTCGTCACGGAAAGCCCCGGCCAGAAGCGCGCCCTGCTCGAAGCGGGGATCAACGCGATGGCCAAGGTCAAAGCTGCCGATGGGATGCGGCGTCCGGCGGTAATGATCCGGTCGAGTCCATGGAAGGCAGGGTCAGAACAGACGCCCTGGCACGACGTGTTCGACATCGACAACGGGCACGTTCGCTACTTCGGCGACCACAAACCCGAGACGACGAAGCCTATCGGGAGCACCACGGGCAACGCGGCATTGTTGGAGGCGTTCGACAGCCACCAGGCGACCACCGCCGAGGTGCGGGCTGCCGCGCCACCGCTGCTGCTGTTTCGTTCGGTGTCGAAGAACGGCAAGGTCAAGGGCCACGTTCAGTTCTGCGGAGTAGCGCTGATCGAGCGGGCTGAGCGGGTCGTGCAGTGGGGCGGGCCGACGCGGACGACGTTCACCAACTACGTCTTCGACCTTGTGGTGCTTGACCTGACCGCGGAGGACGACAAGCTGAGGTGGGATTGGATCACCGCGCGGCGCGACTCCGATCGGACGGACGCCGAGGTACTGGAGATGGCGCCGACGGCATGGCGCGAGTGGGTGAAGCATGGCCACTCGGTGCTGCCGAAGGTGCGCCGGCGCGTGGCACGCTCGCAAGTCGTCAAGGTTCGAGATCAGCGGCCGACGCCCGGGAGTCGGGTCGAGGCAGATCTTCTGGCGGTCTATAAGAGGTTCGACAACGACAAGCACGCATTCGAGGCGTTGGCGGCGATCGTTGCCGCAAAGGTGATGCGGGGATCCGGACAGCGATACGACGAGGGTTGGCTCACCCGTCGGTCGGGAGACGGCGGCGCGGACTTCGTCGGTCGGCTGGATCTGGGAAGTGGGCTGGCCGGCACCAAGCTGGTCGTTCTCGGGCAGGCGAAGTGCATCAAGCCGGACAGTTTGGTGTCGGCCGAGCAGATCGCTCGGGTCGTGGCCAGGCTCAGGCGAGGGTGGATCGGTGTGTACGTCACCACCGGGTCGTACTCGGAGGCAGCTCAGCTGGAGATGGTCGAGGATCAGTATCCGGTGGTGCTGATCAACGGCCAAGATCTGATTAAGGAGCTGTACGAGATCGCAGGCAAGGACCACGGCGGCGATCTGATGGGTTGCGTAGAGGGTCTGTTGAGCAGCCGATCACTCGAAGTGCTCAACAGGCGGCCCGAGGAGATCCTTCTCGACTGAGTCACCGCGGGTGTCACTACACGTAGCAGCCCCGCGCGGTGGGTCAACGGCCTGGGAACCGCGCGGCGACCACACGCAACGGGCACGATGGCCCAACGGCAGTTGAGCAGAGTGCGGGGATGTATGCCCAAGTCGCTCCGAGCTGAGGGAACGCTTCTCTCCCGTTACGGGTCGATGGCAGGCAGGGCGACGATAGCGGTGCGCGCGGGCAACCCGCAGCAGCTCTGGTGACGCCGTCGCAGGGCTCGGACGGTGGACCGCCCCGATTGCTGACTGTGCGCAACGTCGAGACACGGCTATGATCCCGGTTCTATGATTGGCGCACCATCAGGGGGTCGCCAATCCGAACGGATTCGAATGCCTAGCATTGTTAGCTTCGAGATTGCAGGTCTTGCCGGCAGGGATGGCATTGTCCGGCATCAAATGCAGCCTGACGTCAATGTCTTCTGGGGTCTTAACGGAAGTGGCAAGACGTCCCTGCTAAAGATTCTCCACAGTGCGCTCCTGGGAGAGGCTTCTCTGCTTGTAAGGGTCCCATTTGATTGGGCGTTTGTCAAAATCGGCGTCAACGGCAAGATTATTGAGCGTCGAATCCAAAACCCCAAAGCTAGGAAGAATCTTGAGATCGAACCTGCAGAGGGACTCTTCGACGAACTTGAGTGGCGCGACCGCCGAGCCGGAGAAGAGCTAGTCGACCGGGCTGGAAAGATGCACTGGTCGACAAAGCCGGCGAGTCTTGATGGGCGATCCTTCCGCCACAGCTACCTCTCGGTTCTGCGATTTACCGACAGTCCACGCTTTCGCCCGGGAAGTTCAGATATTCTGGACGATGTTGCATATGATCGAATGTTTGCGCGACAAATTCAGCACATCTGGCAAGATTACTACACTCGCGAATTGATGCAGATTCGGCAGACGCAGCAAAATGGCTTGGCCGCTATTGCAAAATCTGTCGTCGGGAAGCCCAAGCGGGCCTCGACCGGAAAGTCGACTGTCTCGGACGTCGATGTAGACACGGCCTATATTGCAGTCAAGAACTTTTTCCAGGACCAGAATCTTGAGCTGGATTTTGGAAGTTTTGATCAGTTCTCCGAGAGTTTCACCAGTAACGCCCTGATGAGGGAAGTGGTCGGAGAAATTGTCGAGGTTCAAAATGGCGTGGAGAGTGCGCAAGAGCCGAAGCGCGCCCTCCAGGAGTTGATTCAAGAACTCTTTCGCGGGCGGAAGCAAATTAATTTCGAGGGCAGGTTCCTCAAAATTCTGAACGGTCCTGACGAGATCCCTCTGGAATCCCTGTCTAGCGGGGAAAAGCAGGTCGTCCGTCTCCTCGTGGAGTGCTTGGCTGCTGGCAGCAACTCCGTTTTGATTGATGAGCCAGAAATCTCAATGCATGTCGACTGGCAGCATCGACTTGTTAACTGCATGCGTACGGTGAATCCACAAGCTCAGCTTATTCTTGCCACTCACTCGCCCGAGGTCATGGCAGAACTCCCGGATAGGACAATCATCGAACTGTGACTGGAACTCGGAGGCTCACGTATTCCAGGGCGGGTTTCGCCAGACGCGTGATGGTGTCGAGCGACAAGCTGTTCGTCATTGTCGAGGGCAAGGATCTGGACGGTCGATTCTACGACCAGATTTGTAGTCATAGCCCCTCTGTCTCTGCGGCCGGGTATCAAGTCTGGCTTTCTGAGCAGATCAAGGATGACGTGACAGGCGTCGGCTCCGCCGGCAAGAAGGCGGTGCTGGCGCACTACGAATACTTCAGATCCAAGCGGAAGCTGAGCGTAACAACGTCCTCCGGGAAGCATTCCATTGCATTTATGGTGGATAGGGACAATGAGGATTATTCGGGCGGTCGCAGGAGGTCCCCTCATGTCATTTATACGCAGATGTTTGACGCCGAAGCCGAAGCCTTCTTTCACGGGAATGATGATGTGGCACTAGCGAACATATTTTCGCTGGATATGCAGTCGGCGAAGGCCCTTGCGAAGGACATCTCGGGGTGGGTCCAGGATTTGGCCGACCTGTGGCAGGACTGGATCATCCTGTGCTGCCTGGCGAATAAGGTGGGATCCAGGTGTGACGTGGGGTACGGTCATGAGTCTTCGATCAATTCACCGAGGTACGGACCGGTCGATGCGGCACTTGTTGCCGATGCCGAACAGCGCATTGGAGCGCGTTCAAGGTGCGGATCGCAGGCGTGCCAAGTAGAGCTTGCTGCCCTTCGCGCAAAAATGTTGCGGGCATTCGCCAGGGCGGACCGGCAAAAATTGGTTAAGGGTAAATGGCTGTCGAATTACCTTGCGCATCGCGCAAAGGAGTACTTCGGAACCTCGCCCGTTCTTGTTAAAGGGGCGGAGGTCATGGCAGCTCGCGCATATTTGGCCGCGTGTGATTTTTCAGAACCGTGGACGCGGCCGTACGCTTCTCGCTTGGAGGCGTTGCTTTGATCTGCTGAGCGAGTTGTGGCACACGTACGATGGTGGGGCAGCCTCCCTCGACTGTGTATGCGTACGGGGTTCTGTGGGAGCCACCGGGGGCAACGCGCTGTGCACGGAGCTGAACATCCCTGGCCAACTATGCGGGTCTGGTCGGTGCCGTGAGGAAGAGCGCCTGGGGACCAGATGGGGACCGCGCGCCGTGCACGGTGCCGAACCCTGCTAACCCGACGGAACGCGTGATTGTTCGGCGCTAGGCGGTTGACCTGCGGGAATGACTGCTTCCTTGATCTGGGGGTCAAGGGGTCGCAGGTTCAAATCCTGTCGCCCCGACAGTGATGTCGGAAGCCCGCTCATCTGGAACATTCCAGGTCAGCGGGCTTCTTCGCGTTTCGGCCGCTGCTCGCCTGACGAAGCGCCGGTGATGAACTCCTGGGGACTTGGAGACCATGCGGGCGCCGCGGTGGGCGATGCGGCGGAGGATTCGACCAGGGCTGCTCTCGGTGGTGGCATCTCTGGGGGCACGGGGTCGGCATGCCATGGGCGGTGGGGTGGTCAGCACTGCCAGAGGAAGAGGGCCTGGGCGCAGGGCTCGCAGGCGAAGGCGTAGGCCTTGCCGCGGCCGCCGAAGTTCATGGCGGTGGTGTGGGTGCGGCCTTCTTCGAGTTGGGTGACGAGGGTCATTGCCTCGGTGCAGGTCGGGCAGGCGGGGGTTTCGTCGTACTGGAGCCAGGTGGGGTGGCCGCCGAGTTGGCCGAGGATCTCCAGGGGGGAGCGGCCGGTGTGGGTTGTCCGCCATTCCTTGTGGGCCTGGTCGTAGGCCGCGGGGGTCGGGGGCTCGAAGGTGACGGCGCTGACCTCGCCGAGCAGGACGGTGTCGTCGTCCTCGTCCTCGTCCTCGGTGTCGATGGTGGGGACGGGGATGGCTTGCAGGCCGGTGGTGGGGAAGATCAGCGCGCGGTTGCCGCCTGAGGTGGGGTTCCACTCGGCGCACATGCCCGGGTCGTTCTGGCACATGAAGAGGGCGAGGAGGCCGCGCCCCTCGGTGGCGCCCTGGCCGGCGTGGTGGCCGAGGTCGTCGAGGAGGACGTGGGCGAGGAACTGCATGGGGCCGTCGCAGGTGGCGCAGTGGGGCCAGGCGGTGCCGGCCGGGGCGACCGGTACGCCGCCGGTGCGGGTCTGGAGGGAGTCGGGGGCCGCGGTGCCTGCGTAGGTCATGAGGGTGGTCATAGTCGGCGAGTTTAGGGCGGGGCGCTGACGCTGCGTCGGGCCGGCGAGGCCGTTGGGGCGTGGGAGCAGGGCGGGGCGGGGTGGTACTTCGGGGTCGACGCGGGTGCGGGTGCGGGCGGGGCTGGTGGGTGGGCTTCGTGTGCGGAGGGGTGTTCCGATCCGTTGACATGCTCGTCATGCCTCTGTAACCCTTGCCCAGCCGAGCGCAAAAGAGTGACAGAAGTTAGTCGCTTTCTCGACTCCCACTCCCCCCACCAGCTCAGAGACCCCCACCCACTCAGAGACAGAGGGATGTCATGAGATCACAACGCATCCTCCCGCGGCTGACGGCGTCGTCAGTCGCGGTGGGCATGCTCCTGCTCGCGGGGCCGCTGCTGCCGGCCCACGCCGCAGGCGGTCCGAACCTCGCCGCCGGCAAGCCGGTCACCGCGAGCAGCGTCAACGGCCAGTACGTGGTCGGGAACGTCAACGACGGCAACCAGTCGACCTATTGGGAGAGCGGCAACGGCGCGCTGCCCCAGTGGGTGCAGGTCGACCTGGGCAGCTCCGCGGCCATCGACCAGGTGGTGCTGAAGCTGCCCGGCAGCTGGGAGAGCCGCAGCGAGACGCTGACGGTGCTCGGCTCCGCGGACGGCAGCAACTTCTCCACCGTGGTGGGCGCCACCGCCTACTCCTTCGACCCGGGTGCGGGCAACACCGTCCGGATCAACTTCGGTTCCACCAGCGCGCGTTACGTGCGGATCCAGGTGGCGGCGAACACCGCCTGGCCGGCCGCGCAGTTCTCCGAGTTCGAGGTGTACGGCGCGGCCAGCGCCTCCGCGAACCTGCTGCAGGGCCGCCCGTTCACCGCGTCCAGCTCGAACGGGCAGTACACCCCGGGCAACGCGGCGGACGGCAGCCAGGCCAGCTACTGGGAGAGCAACAACAATGCCTTCCCGCAGTGGGTCCAGGGCGACCTGGGCTCCGCGGTGCCGGTGAACAAGCTGGTGCTCAAGCTGCCCACCGGCTGGGAGCGGCGCGACGAGACGCTGAAGGTCCAGGGCTCCACCGACGGCAGCAACTTCACCGACCTGGTGGCCTCGGCGGCGTACACCTTCGACCCGGCGGGCGGCAACGCGGTCACCGTGAACCTGCCGACCACCACCACCCGTTACCTGCGGCTGACCTTCACGGCCAACACCGCGTGGCCGGCCGCGCAGCTGGCGGAGTTCGAGGCGTACGGCCCGAACTCCGGTGACGTGCAGGCGCCGTCCGCGCCCGCCAACCTGGCGTACACCCAGCCGTCCTCCGGCCAGATCAAGCTGACCTGGGGCGCCTCGACCGACAACGTCGGGGTGTCGGGCTACGACGTGTACGCCGACGGGCAGCTGCTGACCAGTGTCGCCGGCAACGCGCTGACGTACACCGACAGCCGCGCCGACTCGGCGACGGTCTCGTACTACGTGAAGGCGAAGGACGCGGCGGGCAACCAGTCCGCGGCCAGCAACACGGTGACCCGCGCCGGGCAGACCGGTGACACCCAGGACCCGTCGGCGCCGGCCGGCCTGGCGTTCACCCAGCCGGCCTCCGGGCAGATCAAGCTGACCTGGGGCGCGTCGAACGACAACGTCGGGGTGACCGGGTACGACGTGTACGCCAACGGCGCGCTGCGCACCAGCGTGGCGGGCAACGTGCTGACGTACACCGACAGCCAGCCGGACACCGCGACCGTCTCGTACTACGTGAAGGCCAAGGACGCGGCGGGCAACCAGTCGGCCAGCAGCAACACCGTGGTGCGCACCGGCAGCGGCGGTGGCACCGGGACCAACCTGGCGGCGGGCAAGGCGATCACCGCCTCGTCCTCGGTCTTCACCTTCGTCGCGGGCAACGCCAACGACAACGACGTGACCACCTACTGGGAGGGTGCGGGCGGCTCCTACCCGAACTCCCTGACGGTGGCGCTGGGTTCCAACGCCGACACCAGTTCGGTGGTGCTGAAGCTCAACCCGGCCTCCGCCTGGTCGTCGCGGACCGAGACGGTCGAGGTGCTGGGCCGCGAGCAGAGCAGCCAGAACTTCACCAGCCTGGTGGCGGCGAAGAGCTACACCTTCGACCCGGCGAGCGGCAACACGGTCACCATCCCGGTGAGCGCCCGGGTGGCCGACGTGCAGCTGAAGATCACCGCCAACTCGGGTGCCCCGGCTGGGCAGATCGCCGAGTTCCAGGTGGTCGGCACCCCGGCGCCCAACCCGGACCTCGTGGTCACCGGCATCACCGGCTCCCCGGCGAGCCCGGTGGAGACCGACACGGTCACGCTGTCCGCCACGGTGAAGAACTCCGGTACGGCGGCGGCCGGCGCGAGCGCGGTCGACCTCTTCCTGGGCTCCACCAAGGTCGGCACCGCGCAGGTCGGTGCGCTGGCGGCGGGCGCCTCGGCGACCGTCTCGGCGGCGATCGGCGCGCAGAACGCCGGCAGCTACCAGCTGTCCGCGAAGGCCGACGCGGCCGACGCGGTGGTCGAGCAGGACGAGACCAACAACAGCTGGACCAGCCCGACCTCGCTGACCGTCTCCCCGGTGGCCAGCTCCGACCTGGTGGCCGCGCCGGTCGCCTGGTCGCCGTCGAACCCGGCGGTGGGCAGCGCGGTCAACTTCACCGTTGCGATCAAGAACCAGGGCACCGTCGCCTCGGCGGCCGGCAGCCACGCGGTCACCCTGACCGTCGCGGACGCCACCACCGGCGCCGTGGTGAAGACCCTGACCGGCTCGTACAGCGGTGCGATCGCCGCCGGCGCCACCAGCTCGCCCGTCTCGCTGGGCAGCTGGACCGCGGCCAACGGCCGGTACACGGTGAAGACTGTGATCGCCAACGACACCAACGAGCTGCCGGTCAAGCAGGGCAACAACACCAGCACCCAGCAGCTGTACGTGGGCCGCGGCGCGAACATGCCGTTCGACACCTACGAGGCCGAGGACGGCGTGCTGGCCGGCGGGGCGGCCGTGGTCGGCCCGAACCGGACCATCGGCGACGTGGCCGGCGAGGCCTCCGGCCGCAAGGCGGTGACCCTCAACCAGACCGGCTCGTCGGTGGAGTTCACCACCAAGGCGCCGACCAACACCCTGGTCACCCGGTTCTCCATCCCGGACGCGGCGGGCGGTGACGGCACCAACGCCACCCTGAACGTCTACGTGGACGGCAGCTTCCTCAAGTCGATCGACCTGACCTCGAAGTACGCCTGGCTGTACGGCAACGAGACCTCGCCCGGCAACGGGCCGAGCGCGGGCAGCCCGCGGCACATCTACGACGAGGCGAACGTGCTGCTCGGGGTGAACGTCCCGGCCGGCCACAAGATCAAGCTGCAGAAGGACTCGGCCAACACCAGCCAGTACGCGATCGACTTCGTCAGCCTGGAGCAGGCCACCCAGGTCGCGAACCCGGACCCGGCGAAGTACGTCGTGCCGACCGGCTTCACCCACCAGGACGTGCAGAACGCCCTGGACAAGGTCCGGATGGACACCACCGGCACGCTGGTGGGCGTCTACCTCCCCGCGGGCGACTACCAGACCGCGAACAAGTTCCAGGTGTACGGCAAGGCCGTCAAGGTGATCGGCGCCGGCCCGTGGTTCACCCGGTTCTACGCGCCGACCGGCCAGTCCAACACCGACGTCGGCTTCCGGGCCGAGGCCACCGCCAACGGCTCGACCTTCGCCGGGTTCGCCTACTTCGGCAACTACACCTCGCGGATCGACGGCCCGGGCAAGGTCTTCGACTTCGCCAACGTCGCGAACATCACGATCGACAACATCTGGACCGAGCACATGGTCTGCATGTACTGGGGCGCCAACACGGACTCCATGAAGATCACCAACTCGCGGATCCGCGACACCTTCGCCGACGGCATCAACATGACCAACGGCTCGACCGACAACCTGGTCTCCAACAACGAGGCCCGGGCGACCGGTGACGACTCCTTCGCGCTGTTCTCCGCGATCGACGCCGGCGGCGCCGACGAGAAGAACAACGTCTTCGAGAACCTCACCTCGATCCTGACCTGGCGCGCGGCCGGCATCGCGGTCTACGGCGGCTACGCCAACACCTTCCGCAACATCTACATCGCGGACACCCTCTGCTACTCGGCCATCACGATCTCCTCGCTGGACTTCGGCTACCCGATGAACGGCTTCGGCGCCTCGCCGACGACCGACCTGCAGAACATCTCGATCGTGCGGGGCGGCGGCCACTTCTGGGGCGCGCAGGTCTTCCCGGCGATCTGGGTCTTCTCGGCCTCCAAGGTGTTCCAGGGCATCCGGGTGAGCGACGTGGACATCGTGGACCCGACGTACAGCGGCATCATGTTCCAGACCAACTACAGCGGCGGCCAGCCGCAGAACCCGGTCACCGACACGGTGTTCACCAACGTCTCGATCACCGGTGCCCGCAAGAGCGGTGACGCCTTCGACGCCAAGTCCGGCTACGGCATCTGGGCCAACGAGATGCCCGAGGCGGGCCAGGGCCCGGCGGTCGGCTCGGTCACCTTCAACCACCTCACCATGAGCAACAACTTCAAGGACATCCAGAACACCACCTCCACCTTCAAGATCACTGTCAACCCGTAACCGGGGAACGGGAAAGGGCGGGCGCCCTCGGGCGCCCGCCCTCTTCGTCGTGCCCCTGCCCCCTACCCGGGCCGGCGCCGGGCCGGGCCGGTGGAGCCGCGGACGACCAGCTCGGGCTCGAACAGCAGCTCCCCGGGCGCGATCGCGGCGCCGTCGATCTGGCCGACCAGCAGCTCCACCGCGGCCCGGCCGAGCGACTCGATCGGCTGCCGGACGGTGGTCAGCGGCGGCTGGGTGCAGTTGATGAACGCCGAGTCGTCGAAGCCGATCACCGAGAGGTCCCCGGGGACGTCCAGGCCGGCCCGTCGGGCGGCCCGGACGACCCCGAGGGCGAACGGGTCGCTGGCGCAGATGACGCCGGTGACACCGGCCTCCAGGAGGCGCCCTGCGGCCGCGTGGCCGCCCTCCAGGCCGAACAGAGCACGCGCTGTCCACTCGGGGCGCGGTTCGCGGCCCTGGAGGGCGTACTGGTGGACGTAGGAGGCGAGCTTGCGGCGGGAGGGCACGTGACCCTCCGGGCCGACCACCAGGCCGATCCGCTCGTGCCCGAGCGCGGTCAGGTGGGCGAAGGCCTGGGCCACCGCGACGGTGTCGTCGGTGGAGACCTGGGGGAAGCCGAGCCGCTCCACGGCGGCGTTCAGCAGCACCACCGGGACGCCGCGCTCGCGCAGCTGCGCGAAGTGCTCGTGGGAGGCGTCCGCCTCGGCGCAGTGCCCGCCGGCGAAGACCACCCCGGAGACCCGCTGCTCCAGCAGCATGCTGACGTGCCCGGCCTCGCCGAGGCCGCCCGCGGTGCGGGTGCACAGCAGCGGCGTGAAGCCGCGCTGGGCGAGCGCGCCGCCGACCACCTCGGCGAGCGCCGGGAAGATCGGGTTCTGCAGCTCGGGCAGGACCAGGCCGATCAGTCGGGCGCGTTCGCCGCGCAGCTGGGTGGGCCGTTCGTAGCCCAGGACGTCGAGTGCGGTGAGCACCGCGTTGCGGGTGGCTGCGGAGACCCCCGGCCGGCCGTTGAGGACCCGGCTGACGGTGGCCTCGCTGACTCCGACTTTCTGCGCCACCACGGAGAGTCTGCTCTTCATGCGCAAAAGTAGAACAGGATTTGGCAAGAACCTGCAAGGTGGTCCTTAAGGGCCCCGGATCGCGGTTCGGATGCGGCGCAAGGCCTCGGAAGGGGTCGAAGGCCCCTCGATGCACAGTCGTAACTTTTCAGTCTGTCGTCAACCTCTTGCAATCACCGGTTCAAGGACCTACGTTCCTCACACGTCGGCTTTCGCCCGGCCTCACCGAAACCTCTTCCCACCCATGGGGTACGCATGAAGCTGAACAGATCGAGCAGGATGGCCGCTCTCGCTCTCGCGGCAGGGATGCTGCTCACCACCGCCGCGTGCAGCAGCGGTTCCTCCGGCAGCGGCGACGCGGCCGGCGGCACGGCGGACGGCAAGCCGCTCGACCCGAACGCGACCGTCACCATCTCGATCGACTGCGCTCCGGGTGCGGACCAGGCGGCGGGCAAGGCCAACTACGCCGACGACCTCGCGCTCTTCAAGACCAAGTACCCGAACGTCACCATCAACGCGAAGCCGTACGTCGGCCAGTGCGAGGTGCCGGCCCAGCAGACCGCGCAGTACAAGGCGCACGACGAGACCGGCGCCTTCCACGCCTACTTCACCGACCGCGACGCCACGCTGAACTCCGGCGACGCCCAGGACATCACCGCCTACGTCAACGACCAGACGGTGCCCGGCTTCTCCTCGATGCTGCCGAGCGTCAAGCAGAACATGACGGTCGACGGCAAGGTCTACGCGCTGCCGATCAACTACTACAGCACCGGCCTGGTCTACAACCGCGACCTGTTCAAGCAGGCCGGCCTCGACCCGGACAACCCGCCGAAGACCTGGGACGAGGTGCAGGCCGCGGCCAAGAAGATCTCCGCGCTCGGCAACGGCATCTCCGGCTACGAGGACTACAGCGGCGGCAACACCGGCGGCTGGCACTTCACCTCCGAGCTCTACAGCCTCGGCGGCAAGATGGTCTCGCAGGACGGCAAGAAGGCCGCGTTCAACTCCGCCGAGGGCAAGCAGGTCCTCAAGCGCCTGCACGACATGCGCTTCACCGACCAGAGCATCAGTGCCACCCCGGTGACCGGCTGGGCCGACGCCTTCCCGCCGCTGGCCACCGGCAAGGTCGGCATGTTCCTCGGCGCGCCCGACGTCATCAAGCACCTGATCGAGGTGCTCGGCGCGGACGCCAAGGCCTACGGCCTCGGCCCGATGCCGGGCGCCACCGGCCCGGGCAACAGCCTCGGCGGCGGCGACCTGTACTACATCAAGAAGGGCCAGACCCCGAACCAGATCAAGGCCGAGATCGCCTGGATCAACTTCCAGTACCAGACCCCGGACTCCGGCCAGTTCAACTACTCCCGCGCCAAGACCCTGGCCGGCAGCAGCAAGGACCCGGTCGCGATCGCCGTCCCGCAGCCGTACTTCTGGAGCGCCGACTCGCCGCAGATCAAGGCGATCACGGAGTCGCTGAAGGCCAACGGCAACCTGCCGCTGTCCAACTACGACCCCTACATCAAGAACCCCACCACCACGCTGACCGAGCCCCCGGCGGCCCAGCAGCTGTACAAGATCCTCGACACCGCGATGTCGGCCGCGATGACCGACCCCAACGCGAACCTCGACACGGTGCTCGCCACCGCCGAGGCCCAGGCGAACCAGATCCTGGCCAACCAGTGACCCGCCGCCCGGCCGGACCGCACCTCCCCGCGGTCCGGCCGGCGGCCGGCACCCTGACGAGGAGTCACCTCCCATGACCACCACGCTGACCCGCGGCCCGGCCCGCGCCGAAGCGGCCCGCACCGGCAACCCGCCGCCGGGCGGGGCCTGGCGCCGCGCGCTGACGCGCAACCTGCGCGCCCACGCCTTCCTGATCGGCGCCCTGCTCTGCTTCGCGCTCTTCACCTGGTACCCGATGGTCCGTGAGATCGTCATGTCGTTCCAGAAGGTCCGCTACGGCGAGACCCGCTGGGTCGGGTTCGACAACTTCCGCCAGATCTTCGCCGACCCGGAGTTCTGGCCGGCCTGGCAGCACACCCTCGAGTTCACCGGCATCGCCCTGTTCTTCGGCTTCGTGGCGCCGTTCGTCTCCGCGATCGTGATCAACGAGTTCCGGCACGCCCAGAGCTACCTGCGGATCCTGGTCTACCTGCCCGTGATGCTGCCGCCGGTCGCCGGCATCCTGCTCTTCAAGTACTTCATGGACCCCGGATACGGCCTGTTCAACCAGATCCTCGAGGCGCTGCACCTGCCGACCTCGTCCTGGCTGGCCTCGCAGGACACCGCGATGCTCTCGCTGGTGATCGTCTCCACCTGGGCCAACATGGGCAGCGCCACCCTGGTCTACCTCGCCGCCCTGCAGAGCATCCCCGGCGAGCTCTACGAGGCCGCCGAGCTGGACGGTGCCGGACTGCTGCGCCGGATCTGGCACGTCACCGTGCCGCAGACCCGGCTGATCCTCTCCCTGATGCTGATGCTGCAGGTGGTCGCCACCATGCAGATGTTCACCGAGTCCTTCGTGCTCACCGGCGGCGGACCCCAGGGCTCGACCACCACAGTGGTCTACCTGCTCTACAACTACGCGTTCAGCTACGACAAGTTCAACACCGCGGCCGCACTGGGCGTCGTCCTGCTGCTGGTACTCGGCGCCTTCTCGGCCGTCTACCTCTGGCTGGAGCGCCGGGGCGGGGAGGAGTGACGATGAGCAAGGAAGCCCGTTCCGCCGCGACCCGCACCCTGATCTCCCCGGTGCGCCTCAACCAGCCCGCCGGCCGCCGGATGTACCGGATCGTCCTGGTGTCCACCCTGGTGATGGCGACGATCGTCTTCATCGGCCCGCTCTACTGGATGGCCACCGGCGGCTTCAAGTCCCCGCAGGAGCTTGTCCGGACCCCGCCGACGCTCTTCCCGGAGAGCCCCAGCACCCACGCCTTCACCGAGGCCTGGGACCGGCTCGGGATGGCGCAGCTGCTGCTCAACACGGTCGTCTACGCCGGCGGCGCGCTGCTCCTGCAGCTGATCTTCTGCGTCGCCGCCGCGTACTCGCTCTCCAAGCTGCGCCCGATCTTCGGCAACGTGATCCTCGGGATGATGCTGGCCTCGATGATGATCCCGGCCGCGGCCCTGGTGATCCCGCAGTACCTGACGGTGCTCGACCTGCCGCTGGTGCACTGGAACCTGATGAACACCCCGTGGGTGATCTGGCTTCCCACCGTGGCCAACGCGTTCAACATCTTCCTGCTGAAGCGCTTCTTCGACTCGATCCCCAACGAGCTGCTCGACGCGGCCTCGATCGACGGGGCCGGTCCGGTACGGGTGCTGTGGTCCGTGGTCCTGCCGCTCTCGCGGCCGATCCTCGGGGTGGTCTCGATCTTCGGCCTGGTCGCGGTCTGGAAGGACTTCTTGTGGCCGCTGATCACCGTGCCCGCCCACGAGACGCTCAACGTCGGCGTCAACACCGCGGCGACCTCCATGCCGCAGAACACGCTGATCGCCGGGCTCTTCCTCGCCTCGCTCCCGACCATCGTCCTGTTCCTGGTCTTCCAGCGGAACATCATGGCGGGCCTCACCGCAGGCAGCCTCAAGGGCTGAACCCGCGCAACCCCCGTCCCGACAACGCCCCTCGAAAGGAAACCCGGACCGTGTCAGAGCAGTGGTGGCGGAACGCGGCGATCTACCAGGTGTACCCGCGCAGTTTCGCCGACGGCAACGGCGACGGCATCGGGGACCTCGCCGGAGTTCGCGCAAAGCTGTCGTACCTCGCCGAACTCGGCGTGGACGCCATCTGGTTCAACCCCTGGTACCCCTCGCCGATGGCCGACGGCGGCTACGACGTCGCCGACTACCGGGACGTCGACCCGGTGTTCGGCACCCTCCAGGACGCCGAGAAGCTCATCGTCGAGGCGCGCGAGTACGGCATCCGCACCATCGTGGACGTGGTGCCCAACCACGTCTCCGACCGGCACCCGTGGTTCCGCGCCGCGCTGGCCGCGGCCCCCGGCAGCCCCGAGCGGGAGCTGTTCCACTTCCGCGAGGGCCGCGGCGAGAACGGCGAACTACCGCCCAACAACTGGGAGTCGGAGTTCGGCGGCTGCCCGTGGACCCGGATCGACGACGGCTGGTGGTACCTCCACCTGTTCGCCGCCGCCCAGCCGGACCTCAACTGGGACCACCCGCTGGTCCGCCGCGAGCACGAGGAGATCCTGCGGTTCTGGTTCGACCGCGGTGCGGCCGGCGTCCGGATCGACTCGGCCGGCCTGCTGGCCAAGGACCCCGGCCTGCCCGACCTGGTCGAGGGCGCGAGCCCGCACCCCTACATCGACCGCGACGACCTGCACGAGATCTACCGGTCCTGGCGGGCCATCGCCGACTCCTACGAGCAGCCGCGCGTGCTGATCGGCGAGATCTGGGTGCCCGACACCGAACGGTTCGCCCGCTACCTGCGCCCGGACGAGCTGCACACCGCGTTCAACTTCGACTTCCTGGCCCGCCCGTGGGACCCGGCGCAGCTGCGCGCCTCGGTCGACGCCACGCTCGGCGCGCACGCCCCGGTCGGCGCCCCCGCCACCTGGGTGCTGTGCAACCACGACGTCACCCGCACGGTCACCCGGTACGGTCGCACCGACACCCGGTTCGACTTCGACACCAAGGCCTTCGGCACCCCGACCGACCTGGCGCTCGGCCTGCGCCGGGCCCGGGCCGCCGCGCTGCTCACCCTGGCCCTGCCCGGTTCGCTCTACCTCTACCAGGGCGAGGAGCTGGGTCTGCCCGAGGTGGAGGACCTGCCGCTGGACCGCCTCCAGGACCCGATGCACTTCCGCTCCGGCGGCACCGACCCGGGCCGGGACGGCTGCCGTGTCCCGCTGCCCTGGTCGGGCGTCGAGGCGCCGTTCGGCTTCGCCCCGGACGGCTCGAAGGAGCCGTGGCTGCCGCAGCCGGCCGACTGGGGGCGGCTGACCGTCGCCGCGCAGTCCGCCGACCCGGACTCGATGCTGGAGCTCTACCGCGCCGCGCTGCGCCTGCGGCGGGCCGAACGCTCCCTCGCCGCACCGGACATGGCGTGGCTGCCGACCGCGCCGGAGGTCCTCGCGTTCAGCCGAGGCACCGAGGGCTTCGCCTGCGTGGCGAACCTCGGCACCGAGCCGGTGGACCTGCCCGCGCACGACACGGTGCTGCTCACCAGCGGGCCGCTGACCGACGGTCAGCTGCCCCCCGACACGGCGGCCTGGCTCCGTCTGCCCTGACACGGACGGAGCGCAGGGCGCTCAGGGGGCCGCATCTTTCCTTGGGGGGAGTGGTGCGGCCCCTTCCAGTTCCACCACACACCCCCACACCCCCGACTCGTCAGCCCCGTACGGGAGGTTTCCCACCATGCACTTCCCACGCTCCTCCGCCACCGCGCTGGCCGCCGCGGTCTGCCTCGCTGCCGCCGCCGGCGGCAGCGTCGCCCACGCGCAGGGCGGCCCGGCCGTCAAGGTCACCCGGGCCGCACTGGACCCGTCCCTGGTCACCGGCCGAGGCGCCGACCTCGGCTTCCAGGAGCAGGAGGCGGAGAACGCGCCGACCACCGGCACCGCGTTCGGCGCGAACCGGGAGGCGTACAGCCTGGCCGCGGAGGCGTCCGGCCGCAACGCCGTCCGGCTCCAGCCCGGGCAGTACGTCGAGTTCACCCTGCCGAAGGCCGCCAACGCGATCACCGTCCGGTACAGCCTCCCGGACGCCCCGGCCGGCGGCGGCATCACCTCGCCGCTGGACGTCAGCGTCGACGGCAAGCAGCGCCACACCATGACGCTGACCTCGCAGTACTCCTGGCTCTACAACCAGTATCCGTTCACCAACGACCCGGGCGCGGACCTGCTCCACCCGGACTGGTGGATCACCGAGTGCGGCTGCGTCCCCGCCGCCACCACCCCCGCGCCGGTCGTCTCCAAGCCCTTCCGGCCCGGACACGCCTTCGACGAGCAGCGGCTGCTGCTCGGCCGCAGCTACCCGGCGGGCGCCAAGGTCCGGCTGAGCGTCCCCGCCGGGGCCGCCGCCACCGTCGTCGACCTGCTGGACTCGCAGACCGTGGCCCCGCCGCACGTGGAGCTGCTCGCCGCCAACGTCCTGGTCTTCGGCGCCGACCCGACCGGCCGGCGGGACTCGGCCGACGCCATCGACCGGGCCATCGCCTTCGCCCGCCAGAAGCACCTCAAGGTCTACATCCCGCCGGGCACCTACCAGGTCAACCGGCACATCGTCGTGGACGACGTCACCGTCGTCGGCGCCGGCAGCTGGTACACCGTGATCAAGGGGCACCAGACGGACCTGCCGGGCGGCGCGCACACCGGCGTCGGCTTCTACGGCAAGGAGGCCGCCGACGGCGGCAGCCGCAACGTGCACCTGTCCGGCTTCGCCATCGAGGGCGACGTGCGCGAGCGGATCGACACCGACCAGGTCAACGGCGTCGGCGGCGCGCTCAGCGACTCCAGCGTCGAGGGCCTGTACATCCACCACACCAAGGTCGGCCTGTGGCTCGACGGCCCGATGCACAACCTGCGGATCACCGGCAACCAGATCGCCGACCAGATCGCCGACGGCATCAACTTCCACACCGCGGTGACCGACTCGGTCATCTCGAACAACTTCATCCGCAACACCGGTGACGACGGCATCGCCCTGTGGTCGGAGAAGGCCCAGGACGCCGGCAACGTCATCGACCACAACACCGTCCAGACGCCGACCCTGGCCAACGGCATCGCGATCTACGGCGGCGCCGACAACACGGTGTCGAACAACCTGATCGCCGACCCGATCCGCGAGGGCAGCGCCCTGCACGTCGGCTCCCGCTTCGGCGCGGAGGCTTTCGCCGGGCAGCTGCGGATCACCGACAACACCACCGTGCGGGCCGGCACCTTCGAGCTGAACTGGCGCGTCGGGCTCGGCGCGATCTGGTTCTACGCCCTGGAGAAGGACATCAAGGCGGACATCCAGGTCACCGGCGACAACTTCCTGGACAGCACCTACAACGCCGCCATGTTCGTCTCCGACTGGCCGGTCAAGGACCTCTACTCGATCACGAACGTGCACTTCAAGGACGTCAAGGTGGACGGCACCGGCACCTCGGTGGTCAGCGCCCGGGCGGCCGGCTCGGCGACCTTCGAGAACGTCCAGGCGCGCAACGTCGGCGCGGTCAGCGTCAACAACTGCGGAACCTTCCACTTCACCCCGGACGGTTCGGAGTTCCGGCTCGCCGACCAGGGCGGCAACAGCTCCTGGCTCGCGCCGTGGGAGGTGCCCAACACCATCACCTGCGACGACCGCCCGCCCGTCACCCCGCCGCCGGCCCCCGGCCCCTGGCAGTAGCCGGACCGCGGCCCGCCGTCGACGTCTCGCCGGAACTGCTTCCGGCGCCGAGCGGCAACGGCACGCACGGTCTTCGCGCCGCACGGCGCACAGGAACAGGGGGTGGCCTCGCGGCCCGGCGTGGTCACCCCCGCCCACCTCGACGGACCGGCCGACACCCTGGCCGTCAGGGGTGCATCCGGGCCCCCTTGAGGACCTTGTCGACGGCGTTGCGCGGGCCGTGGACGGCGAGGCCGACCAGGTCGAGGTCGGCGGTGGGCACGGCACGGACGGCGGCACGGTTGTCGCGGTCGTTGCCGGTGGTGAAGAGGTCCGAGGTGAAGACCGCGAGGGGGAGGGAGCGGGAGAGCGCCCGCCGGTGGGCGAGGCCGATGGTCTCCTTGCCGCCTTCGAGGACCAGGACGGGCTGGCGCAGCATCGGCAGGTAGGCGGTGTCGTCCGCGTCCCGGTAGGGCTCGCCGACCAGTTCGGGTGCCGCCGTGCCGAGGCCGCTGACCAGGAAGGCGGTGACGTTCAGCCGCTGCCAGGGTTCGAGGTCCTCGCGGAGCAGGACGGCGATCTTGGTGTCGAAGCGGACGGGGGCGGCGGGGGCGGCCTGCTCGGGGGTGCTCATGGGTCGAGACTGCGCGATGCCCGGCGGCCCGGTCTTGTACGTTCCTTGCATGGCGTCGCGACCCGAGGTGTCGGCTTGGCGCCCGGCGGTCCCGGGCGTGGTGGAGGTGCTGCACGCCCGCTTCACCGAGCACGTGTACCCGATGCACGTCCACGACGCGTGGACGGTGCTGATCGTCGACTCCGGCGTGGTCCGCTACGACCTGGACCGGCACGAGCGCGGCACCCCGGGCGACACGGTCAGCCTGCTGCCGCCGCAGGTCCCGCACAACGGCGAGCCGGCCACCGCCGACGGCTTCCGCAAGCGGGTGGTCTACCTGGACATGACGCAGCTCGACGAGCGCTACATCGGCGCGGCGGTCGACGGCCCCGACCTGACCGACCCGCTGCTGCGCCGACGGGTCGCCCGGCTGCACGCGGCGCTCGCCGACCCGGGGGACGAACTGGAGGCGGAGAGCCGGCTGGCCTTCATCGGCGAGCGCCTGCGGGCGAGCCTGCGCCCCCGCCTGGCGGTGGACGTCGGGGGCCCGCCCCGCGGCGTCGCCGGGGAGCTGCGCGACCTGCTGGACGCCCGGCTGCCGGCCGCCGTCACGCTGGACGAGGCGGGCCGGCTGCTGCACGCGCACCCCGCGCACCTGGTGCGGGCCTTCAGCGCCGCGTACGGCATCGCGCCGCACCAGTACGTGATGTCCCGGCGGGTCGACCGGGCCCGCCGGCTGCTGCTCGGCGGCCGGCCGCCCGCCGAGGCGGCGACCGCGGCCGGCTTCTACGACCAGTCGCACCTGAACCGGCACTTCAAGCGGGTGCTCGGGGTCACCCCGGGCCGCTACGCCCGGTCCGGGCGCGGCAGTTGAGGCCCGGCCGCGGCAGGCGGGCGGGTCAGCGGGCCCAGCGGATGCCGTGGAAGCCGGGGGAGACGTCCGGGTCGAGCAGGTGGGCGACGGTGCCGCCGATCAGGCGCAGCCGGGCGACGTCCTTGTGCGGGAGGCGGCTGTCGAGCCGCCAGATCCGGGCCGCGTGGCGGTAGCCGCGGGCGGCCGGCAGCCGGACGGTGAGGTCGTAGCGCTGCCCCGGGGTGCGGAACCAGTGGCCGTGGTACGACTCCTCGCCGCGGCCCGAGGTGCGGTACTCGACGGTGAAGGTCTCGCCGCGGTCGAGCGGCGGCAGCAGGATCTCGGCGGCGAGCAGCGCCTGCGCGGGGTCGGCGCACACCCGGCCCAGGCGGCAGTCGCGGCCGGTGCGGATCAGCGGCACCGTGCCGTTGGTGGTGTGCGCCAGGACCACGTGCCGGTCGGCGCCGGTGCGGCGGGAGCGGACCACCAGCCGGACGGCGGTCTCCCAGCCGTGCTCGGAGACGGTGACGTCGTGGTGCACCGCGAGTTCGGCCAGGCCGGGGTCGCGGTCGGGGTCGAGCCGGGCGCGCAGCCGCCGCGCCTCCCCGACGGGGGTGCCGGGGATGGCGGTGGTGCGCCGGGCGCGGCCGGCGGGTTCGTCCAGCAGCCGGGCCAGGCCGCCGGGGCGGACGTCGAGCAGTCGCTCGAGCTCGGCCAGGGCGCGCAGCCCCTGCGGGCCGCGGGGCCGGCCGGCCCCGCGCTGCCAGTTGCTGAGCGTGGACACCCCGACCGGCTGCCCGCGCGCGGCCAGGTGCTCGCGCAGCCGGGCCAGGGTGAGGCCGCGGGCGGTGATGGCCTCCCGCAGCGCCGTGTGGAACGGCCGGTGGGCGGATGCCTCGCGGGTGCCGTCGATCGGGTCCGCCTCCTCTCGGCTCGGCCGGTGCGTTCCCGTCGGGACGCCTGTCGGGGACACATCATGCCGGGCGCGGCGGACCACCGCAGCCCCCTGGTTACCGGCCGGTACTGAATTTTTCGACGGCCCCGGCATCGGCCCAGGTCGGCGAGGTCCGAGGCGGCCCGTCGTCCACGGACCGTCGCGCCGGGCGGCTTCCCACCCGCCCGCGGCCGCACCAGCATGGCGGCGATTTCCACCGGACCGGAAGGGAGCAGACCTCATGCTGAGAAGAAGACTCGCGGTGGCCGCGCTGTGCGCCGCGCTGGCCGCGGCCACCGGCGCGGGCGTGGCGGCGGGCGCGCGGACGGACACCGCCGCCGGCGCGCAGACGGCCGCCGTCGGCGCGGTGCCGCGGTTCGACCACATCGTGGTGGTCCCGTTCGAGAACAAGGACTACTCGGCGGTGATCGGCAGCGCGGACGCGCCGTACATCAACTCGCTGGCGGCGCAGGGCGCGAGCTTCAGCCAGTCGTTCGGCGTGACCCACCCCAGCCAGGGCAACTACGTCGCACTGTTCTCCGGCGGCCAGCAGGGCGTCACCGACGACAGCTGCCCCAAGAACTTCACCGGGAAGGCCAACCTGGGCAGCCAGTTGATCGCCGCCGGGTTCAGCTTCAAGGGCTACTCCGAGGGCCTGCCGAGCGACGGCTTCACCGGCTGCTCGTCCGGCGACGGCCGGTACGTGCGCAAGCACAACCCCTGGGTGGACTTCGACAACGTGCCGGCCGCGAGCAACGTCCGGTACAGCACCTTCCCGACCGACTGGACCCAACTGCCCACGGTGTCCTTCGTGGTGCCCGACATGTGCAACGACATGCACGGCGCCACCGGCTGCGCCGCGTCGATCCCCACCGGCGACAGCTGGCTGCGCACCAACCTCGACGGGTACGCGCAGTGGGCGAAGACCCACAACAGCCTGCTGGTGGTCACCTTCGACGAGGACAACTTCAGCTCGGTCAACCAGATCGCCACCGTCCTGGTCGGCGCCCAGGTCAGGACCGGTACCTACGCCGAGCAGATCAACCACTACAACCTGCTGCGCACCATCGAGGACGCCTACGGGCTCGCCCCGCTCGGCAGCGCCGCCGGCGCGACCCCGATCACCGACGTGTGGACCACCTCGCCCACACCGTCGCCCTCGCCCTCGCCGAGCTCCAGCTCCTCCCCGTCCCCCTCGCCCTCCCCGACGCCCGTGCCCGGTGTGGTCAACGGCGGCTTCGAGTACGGGACGTTCAACGGCTGGACGGTCTCCGGCACCACCGCCGTCGCCGCCGGACGCAGCGGCGCGTACAGCGGGGCGGCCGGCGCCACCACGCCCACCGACGGGGACTCGGTGATCTCGCAGACCTTCACCGCCCCGCCGGGCGCCACCACGCTCACCGTGTGGTGGAAGGGCGACTGCCGTGACACCGTCCGCTACGCCTGGGCCACCGTCGTGCTCAAGCACAACACCAGCGGCACGACCAGCACCCCGCTGCCCAGGACCTGTACGGCGAACGGCGGTTGGCAGAAGATCACCGACACCCTCACCCCCGGCCACTCCTACACCCTCCAACTGGTCAACCACGACGACAACTACCCGGGTGACCCCAGCATCACCTGGTTCGACGACGTCACGGTCGGCTGACCGGAACCACGGAGGACACCCATCGTGACAAGGCGGATCCTGGTCGCCGCGACCGTCGCCCTGCTGCTCACGGCCGTCTGCGCGGGCTACATCCTGGCCCGCGCCAGACCGGCGGCCGGTCCGCCCGCATCCGGCCTCACGCTCCGGACCGCCGGCCTGCTCGTCCGCGACACGGCGAGCGGCCGGCTCGCCCTGGTCCGCGAGGACGGCAGCCGGGCCGTGAGCCCGCTCTCCTGCCTGCGGCTGTACGCTGCGGCCGGTACCGGGGTCTGCCTGCGACAGGGCCTGGTCTCGGCCGAACTCGTGGTGACCGACCAGGCCTTGAAGGAGCTGCGGACGCTCCCGCTGAACGGCGTGCCGAACCGGGCCCGGGTCTCGCCGACCGGCCGGATGGTCTCCTGGACGGTCTTCGTCACCGGCGACTCCTACAACGGCGGCCAGTTCTCGACCCGTTCGGGCATCCTCGACACCGGGACCGGCGAACTCGCCGGGAACCTGGAGAACTTCACCGTCGACGGCCACCGCGCCCCGCCCGACGCCAACCTCTGGGGCGTCACCTTCGCCGCCGACGACAACCGGTTCTGGGCCACCCTGGCCACCGGCGGGCAACGCCTGCTGGTCCGCGGCGACTTCGCCCGGCGCGACCTGCACGTCCTCGCCGAGAACGTCGAATGCCCGTCGCTCTCGCCCGACGGCACCCGGATCGCGTACAAGAAGATGCTCCCCGACCGGAGTTGGCGCCTGACCGTGCTCTCGCTCGCCGACCTGGCGCAGACCCCGACGGCCGAGACCCGCAGCGTCGACGACCAGGCCGCCTGGCTGGACGACGGCACCCTCGCCTACGCGCTGCCGCACCAGGGCCGTACCGGCGCCGACGTCTGGACCGTCCCCGCCGACGGCAGCGGCACCCCGCGCCTGCTCGCCGCCGACGCCGAATCACCCGCCCGGCTGCGCCCCTGAGCCGCCCGGGTCGCCCGGAACCGGCCCCGCCCACCGCTGCGAAGGACCGACCGCCCGTGTACCTCACCACCACCGGCATCCGCCCCCGACGCGGACCCGCCGCCGCCCCCTGGCGCCAGGTCGGCGGCAACGTCCTCGCGCTCGGCGCCGTCAGCCTGACCACCGACGTTTCCTCGGAGATGGTCACGGCCGTCCTCCCGCTCTACCTCGTCGCCGGCCTGCACCTCGGCCCCGCCGCGTACGGCCTGCTCGACGGCCTGTACGGCGGGGCGACCGTGCTGCTGCGGCTGGCCGGCGGCTACCTCGCCGACCGGACCCGCCGCCGCAAGGCCACCGCCGGCCTCGGCTACGGCCTGTCCGCCGCCGCGCGACTCGGCCTGCTCGCCGCCGGCGCATCGACCGCCGGGCTCGCGCTCGCCATCACCGCCGACCGGGCCGGCAAGGGCCTGCGCACCGCACCCCGGGACGCGCTGATCGGCCTCTCCGTCCCGCCCGCCGTCCTCGGCCGGGCGTTCGGCGTGCACCGCGCGATGGACGCGGTGGGCGCCTTCGCCGGGCCGCTGGTCGCGCTGGCCGTCCTCGCCGCCGCCGACCAGGCCTTCGACGCGGTCTTCCTGACCTCGTTCTGCGTGGCCTGCTTCGGGGTGGTGCTGCTGGCCCTGTTCGTCCGCGACCACCGTGATCGGCCCGGGCCGCGGTCCACGGCTGCCCCGCGCGCCCGGGAGGCCGCCGCGCTGCTCGGCCGCCCGGCTGTCCGCCGACTCCTCGGTGCGGCCTGCCTGTTGGGCCTGGCCACGGTCGGTGACGGCTTCGTGTACCTGCTGCTCCAACGCCGCACCGCGCTCGCCACCGGCTGGTTCCCGCTGCTCGCGGTGGGCACGGCGCTCGCCTACCTGCTGCTCGCCGCGCCGCTCGGGGCGCTGGCCGACCGGATCGGCCGGACGCCCGTCCTGCTCGCCGGCTACCTCGCCGTCGCCGCCGTGTACCTGCTGCTGGCCGGTCCGCTCGGCGGCCCGCCGCTCGTCCTCGCCGTTCTGCTGCTGCACGGGTTCTTCTACGCCGCCACCGACGGCGTCCTGATGGCGCTGACCACCCCGGTCCTCCCGGAGCGGCTGCGCACCACCGGCCTCGCCCTGGTCCAGAGCGGCCAGGCCCTCGCCTACCTGGCGTCCTCCGCACTGTTCGGCCTCGCCTGGCAGACCTGGGGCGTGCCCGCCGCCGCCACCGGAGCCGCCGTCGCCGCGGTGGCGGCCGCCGCGGCGACCGCCGTGCTGCTCGGGCGCCACGGCGGGCCGGGGAAGGCCTAGGGTCCGTCTTCAAACCCCCGCCTGCGGGCCGCCGCCGGGGCACGCACCTCGACGGCTTCTCCTCAGTCGCCGATGCTCCGCATGGACTCCC
>NZ_JBICYJ010000073.1:0-29099 GCF_043200835.1 Kitasatospora sp. NPDC048365 | reverse complement strand
ACCCCGCCCGGGGGGGGGGGGGGGGGGCGGGGGGGGGGGCCCCCCCCCCCCCCCCCCCCCGGCCCCCCCCCCCCCGGGCCCCCCGCCCCCCCCCCCCCCCCCCCCCCGCCCGCCCCCCCCCCCCCCCCCCCCCCCCCCACCACACCGAATCCGGCGCCATGACCCACCCGACGGCGGCTCAGAACACCGGCTCGCCGCTCTCCCAGAGCATCGCCGCCAGGTGGTGCGCGACCTGCGCGGTCGGCCGCTCGGTCACCTGCAGCACGTCGCCCGGACCGCCGGACGCCTCCCGGGCCGCGCCCAGCAGGACCACCGCGTCGGCCAGCAGCATCGACGGCACGAGGCCGGGCACCGTCCGGACGGCCACGCCCGCCCGGCGCAGGTCGTCCAGCGCCGCCCACTCCGCGGCCCGCTCCGGGCACCACGGCCGCTTGCCGCCGATCAGCAGCCGCACGTCCCTGCCCCGCCGGGCGCTCTCGGCGAGCGCCGCGATCAGCAACCCCAACCAACAGCGGGGGCCGGGTGCGCTTTCGGCCGCCTCCACCAGCAGCACCCGCTGCCGGGCCTGCAGAACAGCCGCGTTCACCTGATGGGCCGTCAGCTCGTCGACTTCGGGCCTGCGTTGCTCAGTTCCGCCGAACGCCGTCCCCAGGGACCGGGCCCAGCTGTAGGTGGCCTCGACGAGCTCTCCACTCTGATCGGGCGAGATCACGGAACCCCCTCTGCTTCCGGTGGAGGTCTCCACGAGTCCTCCACCGGAATTATGCAGAGCCGAAGCGCTCATATGAACGAATGTCGGGGATTGTGCCCCGCCGAGCGGCAAGAGCAAATAGTGACATGTACACGCAAGCAGCCTAGTGTGTCCCGATTCCTCCAGATACATAAGCCCTTGCGACCACGCCTGCCGCGCTGAGGGTCACCGCCCGTCGCCGCCACCCTCCCACCCCTCAGGGTCGATCCGTTCGACTCGGCCCTTGGAATGCCATTGCGCATGTGACATTGTATTGGCGTTTCCGATCAAGCCACGCGCCGGGGGGCGCTGCGCCGATGCGAAGGGTGACGGTCTTGGGGGGTCCTGACGACCGGCTGGTGCTGTTCTGCGTTCCGCACGCGGGCGGGACGGCGGCGGCGTTCAAGGAGTGGCAGACGCTGCTCGGGGACGCGGTCGAGATGCGGGCGATGGAGCACGCCGGACGCGGCACCCGCGCCGCCGAACCCGGCTACCGGAGCATCCGGGAGGCCGCCGAGGACTTCGCCTCCTTCGTCACCGCCGGTGCCGGCGAGGCCGATTGGGCGGTGCTCGGTCACAGCATGGGCGGGCTGATCGCGTACGAGGGCGTGCGGCTGCTGCAGGAGCGGGGGTTCCGTCCGGCCCGTCGGCTGGTGGTCTCGGCGTGCCCGCCCCCGCAGCACGGTTTCGGGCCGGTCTGGGGTGCCGGGACGTCGGACGCGCAGGTGGTCGACTTCCTACTGCGCCTCGGCAGCATCCCGCCGGAGATCGCGGCGAGCAGCGACGCGATGGGGTACTACGTCGGCCTGGTCCGTGAGGACGCCCGCCTGACGGACGCCCACCGCCACCAGCCGCCCGCTACACCCCTGAACTGCCCGGTCACCGTCCTGTGGGGCGGCGCCGACCCGGTCACCGAGGCGTTCGACCCGGCGGACTGGCGCGAGGCGGCGGGCCGGCCGGTGGACATCCGGACGCTCCCCGGGGCCGGTCACCTCTACATCACCGAACAGGCCGCGCACGCCGTCGACCTGGTCCGGGCGGACCTGCTGCCCGCCCCGGCCGAGGGTCCGTCCGCGCGCGTCGCGACAGGAAGGCCCGCCGTGGACACCGGCGTCGAGCTCTACATCGACCTGCTCAAGCGCACCCTCACCAACACCGTCTACGAGGACCCGCCGCTGCCCAGCGACTGGGCCCCGGACACCGCGTACGACCCGATCAGCCGGCACGCCGGGTTGGACTGGCCGAGCACCGCGCACACCATGGTCGGCCTGCGCCGGCTGGACAACGTGCAGTACTGCGTCGAGCGGATCCTCGCGGACGGCGTCCCGGGCGACTTCATCGAGACCGGGGTGTGGCGCGGCGGCACGTCGATCTTCCTGCGCGGCCTGCTCCGCGCGCACGGGGTGACGGACCGCCGGGTGTGGGCCGCGGACTCCTTCCGCGGCATGCCGGTGGTCGGGCCCGAGGGCCACCCCGGCGACGCGGAGCTGGAGACCCACCTGCTCAACGACGTGATGGGCGTGCCGCTGGAGCAGGTCCGCCGCAACTTCGAGGCCTACGGCCTGCTGGACGACCAAGTGCGCTTCCTCCAGGGCTGGTTCAAGGACACCCTGCCGACCGCGCCGGTGCGGAGCCTGTCCCTGATGCGGCTCGACGGCGACCTCTACGAGTCGACCATGGACGCGCTCACCAGCCTCTACCCGAAGCTCTCCGTCGGGGGCTTCGTGATCGTGGACGACTACCTGATCAAGGTCTGCGCCGAGGCCGTCCACGACTACCGCCGCGCCAACGGCATCGACGACGAGATCAAGGACATCGACGGGTACGGCGCCTTCTGGCGCCGTACCCGCTGAACGGGGGACGTGCACCGATGAGCGAGCGGACCGAGCAGACCGAAGAGCGTCGGCAGGCGATCTGCCACGGACCGGCGGTGCGCCGGGAGCAGGACGAACCACCCACCCTGGCAGCCGTGTTGACCCGGGCGGCCGAGCGGTGGCCGGACCGGGCCACGGTGGTCGTCGGCGCGGACGGCACGGCCGCCCCGCTCCCGTACCCCGAACTGCTGGCCCGCGCCCGGACGGTGCTCGGCGCCCTGCGCCGCGAGGGCCTGCGGCCCGGTGACACGCTCGTCCTGTACGGACTCGAACTCGCCGACTACTTCCCCGCGTTCTGGGCGTGCGTGCTCGGCGGGATCGTCCCGCTGCCGGTGGACGTGCGCCGCGAGGCCGAGGCCCGGGTCCGCTCGGTGGAGCGGGTTGCCGGGGCCTGCCGGCTGCTGGACGACCCGCGGGTACTCACCGACGCCGCCGGCGCCGCCGACCTCGCCGGGCACCCGGCAACCGCCGGGCTGCGGGTCCTGGACGCCACCGCCCGGCGGGAGTCGGAGCCCGGTGCGGACGACGTCGCCGACGCGCCCGCACCCGCCGGGAGCGACCCGGCGCTGCTGATGCTCTCCTCCGGCAGCACCGGCACGCCCAAGATCATCCCGCTGACGCACGAGGCGCTGCTCGACTTCCTCCCCGGCAGCCGGCAGGCACTCGGCTGGGGCGAGGAGGACTCCACGCTCAGCTGGCTGCCGGTGGACGCCAGCGCGGCCCTGCTGCTGTACCACGTCCTGCCGGTGTACCTCGGCAGCGACAACGTCCAGGTGCCGACCGAGCTGGTCCTCGCCGACCCGGTGCGCTGGTTCGACCTGGTCACCGAGCACCGCTCCCGGCACACCTGGGCGCCCGCCTTCGGCTTCCGGCTGATCCGCTCGGTCCTGGCCGAGGGCGCCGCCCCCGCCTGGGACCTCTCCCACGTCCGCACACTGGTCAGCGGCGGCGAGCAGATCCCCGACCGGGTGGTGGACGGCTTCCTCGCGGCCACCGCGCCGTACGGCGTCGACCCGGACTGCTTCGTGCCCTGCTGGGGCATGACGGAGACCACCACCGCGATCAGCTGGAGCCGCTACCGCGCCCCCGGCAGCCTGCACCGGCTGCGCACCGACAGCCTCGGCGGGGCGACCGTCACCGCGGGCGAGGACGTCCCGGACGACCTGTGCACCACCTTCGTCGCCGTCGGCGCGCCCGCGCCCGGCGCGAGCCTGCGCGTGGTCGACGCGGACGGCCGGATCGTCGACGAGGGCACGGTCGGCCTCCTCCAGGTCCGCTCGATCCGCAACACCCCGGGCTACCTCGCCAACCCCGAGGCCAACGCCCGGACCTTCGTCGCCGACGCGGACGGCGGCCTGCCCTGGCTGGACACCGGCGACCTGGCGTTCATCCGCGACGGCCAGGCGGTGATGATCGGCCGGCAGAAGGACATCGTCGTCATCAACGGCGAGAACCACCCGTGCCACGCCATCGAGGCCGTGGTCGAGGCAGTGCCCGGCGTCGCCGCCGGCGGCGCGGCGGCCTGCGGCGTCCCCGACGAGGAGCTCGGGACGGAGGCGCTCGCCCTGTTCTTCGCCCCCTCCGGGGACCGCCCGGTCGAGAAGACCCGCGCGGAGATCGGCCGCGAGGTGCTGCGCCGCCTCGGCCTCTTCCCGCGCCACATCGTCCCGCTGGCAGCGGCGGAGTTCCCGCGCACCTCCAGCGGCAAGGTCCAGCGCCGCGAACTCGCCGCCCGCCTCACCACCCAGCCGCCGGCCCCAGACGCGACCCCCGTTCCGGCCCCGGCCGCCGTTTCGGAGCCGGCCGCCGTTTCGGACCCGACCTCGGCCACGGCCGCCGCTCCGGCCCCGACGCCCGTTCCGGCCCCGGCCGAGGTGCAGGCGGTGGACCCGGCGGCACTGCTGGCCCTGCTGCGCGCCGAGATCGACGCACTCGCCCCGGTGACCCTGGACCCGGCGGGCGGCGACGACCACCGCCCGTTCTACGAACTCGGCCTCGGCTCGGTCTCGGTGGTACGGCTGCGGCGCCTGCTCGGCGAGCGGCTCGGCGTCGACCTGCCGGTCGCCACCTTCTTCGAGCACCCGACCGTCGTCGGTCTCGCCGACCACCTCGCCGACCTCGGCATCGACACCACCGCACCCGCGCTCCGCGGGGACGCCCCGAGGGAGCCGATGCCCGCCGGGGAGCCGATCGCGGTGATCGGCATGGGGCTGCGCTTCCCCGGCGCCGCCACCCCGGAGGAGTACTGGGCGAACCTGCGGGCCGGCACCGGCCATCTCACCGCGTTCGGCCCGGAGCAGCTGCGCGAGGCCGGGCTGTCGGAGGCCGAGATCGCCTCCCCCGACCGGGTGCCCGTCGGCGGGTTCCTCGCCGGGGCCGACGAGTTCGACCCCGAGTTCTTCGGCCTGAGCCCGCGCGAGGCCGAACTCACCCACCCCGCCCACCGCCTGTTCCTGGAGTGCAGCTACCACGCCCTGGAGAGCGCCGGCTACGCGGAAGCCGCGGCCGGGACGCGGATCGGCGTCTACGCCGGTGAGGGCGCCAACCTGACGGGCTACCAGTCCGACACGGCCGCGCCCGACCCCGAGCTGGCCGACGGGATGCAGTCCGCCCTCGGCAGCCTGCCGGACTACCTGGCCTCCCGGGTGTCGTACCGGCTCGGCCTCTCCGGGCCCGCGATCGGCGTGCGCACCGCGTGCTCCACCTCGCTGGTCGCCGTGCACCTCGCCGTCCAGGCGCTGCGCGAGGGCGACGCCGACCTCGCCCTGGCGGGCGCGGCCTCCCTCCAACTGCCGCAGGGCACCGGCTACCGCTACCACCCGGAGTCCGTGCTCTCCCCGACCGGTGCCTGCCGGCCGTTCGACGCGGGCGCCGACGGCACCGTCGGCGGCAACGGCGTCGCCGTCGTCCTGCTCAAGCCGCTCGCCGCGGCCCTCGCCGACGGCGACCCGGTGCTCGCCGTGATCACCGGCACCGCCGTGAACAACGACGGCGCCCGCAAGATCGGATTCACCGCGCCCAGCGTCCAGGGCCAGGTCGAGGTGGTCCGAAAGGCGCTGCAGCGGGCCGGAGTTCGCGGCACCGACCTCAGCTACGTCGAGGCGCACGGCACCGGAACCCCGGTCGGCGACCCGGTCGAGTTCGCCGCACTCGGCAAGGCGCTCGGCGCCGACAGCCCGGACGGGCCCGGCGGGTTCTGCGCCGTCGGCTCGGTCAAGGCCGCCATCGGGCACCTGGACAGCTGCGCCGGCATGGCCGCGCTGATCAAGGTGATCCTGATGCTGCGCCACCGGGAGCTGGTCCCGACCCGCGCGCTCACCCGGCCCAACCCCGAACTCGCCCTCGGCAGCGGCCCGTTGTACCTGGCCACCGAGGTGGGACCGCTGCCGTTCGCGCCCGGCGGCTCGACCGTCCTGCGGGCCGGTGTCAACGCCCTGGGTGTCGGCGGCACCAACGCCTTCGCGGTGCTGGAGGAGGCGCCGGTGCGCACCCGGGACGCCGCCGCGGCCCCCGGTGCGCGCGTGGTGCCGCTCTCCGGCCGGGACGAGGACGCCGTCCGCCGGTGCGCCGCCGAACTGGCCGAGCACCTTCGCGCCGCCCCCGACCTCGCGGTGGCGGACGTCGCCGCCACCCACGCGACCCGGCCCCGGTTCGCCGTCCGGGCCGCGGTCGCCGGCGCCTCCGCCGCCGAACTCGCGCTCGCGCTCGACGGGTTGGCGTCCGACACGTTCCCGGGGACGGGCCGGCGCTCCCGGCAGAGCACCCCCGGCGCGGGTACGCCGGGTCCGATCGCCTTCGCCTTCAGCGGCCAGGGGTCCGCCCGGCGCGGCATGGCCCGCGAGCTGTACGCGGCCCTGCCCGTCGTCCGCGAGACGCTGGACCGCTGTGAGCACGCCCACCGCGCCGCCACGGGTGAACCCGGTCTGCTGTCCGCACTGTTGGCGGACGGCGGCACGGACGAGCCGCTGCCGACCTCGCTCGGCCAGCCCGCGCTGGTCGCCCTCCAGCTGGCGCTGACCGAGCAGTGGCGCGCCTGGGGCGTCGAACCGGCACTCGTCCTCGGGCACAGCCTCGGCGAGATCTCCGCGCTGTACGCCGCCGGGGCGCTGTCGCTCGCCGACACCGTCCGACTGGCCGCCCGGCGCGGGCAGTTGATGCAGACCGCGGTGCCGGAGGGCGGCATGCTCGCCTTCCGCGCCGACACGGCCGTGGCCGAACGCGTGGCCCGCGAGAGCGGGGCCGAGCTCGCCGCGCGCAACGGCGGCGGGACGTTCGTCGTCTCCGGCACGCCGCTCGCCCTGCGCCACGCCCACGAGGTCCTCGACCGGCTCGGGGTGGCCGCCCGCCGGCTGCCGGTCGACCGGGCCTTCCACAGCGGCATGCTGGACGTCGTCCTGCAGCCGCTCGCCGAGGCGGTCGCCGCCTGCGCGCTCGCCCCGCTGGCCGTCCCGATGGTCACCGCCGCGGACGGCCTGCGGCTGGACGCCGGCACCGTGCCGCCCGCCGACTACCTGGTCCGGCAGGCGCGGGTACCGGTCCGCTTCGACCTCGCGCTGGCCGGACTGCACGCGAGCGGCTGCGCGACGGTCCTCGAACTCGGCCCGCAGGACGACCTCACCCGCCTCGGCCGCCGCGCGCTGCCCGAACTCGCCTGGACCACCTCCCAGCTGCGCGACGAGCAGCAGGACACGGCGCTGATGCTGGCGGCCGGTGAACTGCACTGCGCCGGCCACCCGCTCGACTGGGCCCGGCTCACCGAGGGCGGGCGGAGCATCTCCCTGCCCGGCTACCCCTTCCGGCGCACCCGGTTCGCCCGGCGGGTGCCGGCCGGGGCCACCGCCGCCGTCCCGGCGCCGCGCCCGGAACCCGTCCCGCCCGTGCCGCCCGCGCCGGCCGCTGCGCCGACCGCTGCGGCGGACGGGCTGCTCGACCGGGTCACCCGGCTGACGGCCGAACGCTTCGGTCTCGACCCGGCCGGCCTGGACGCCGACCGGACCTTCGTCGCCCTCGGCGGCGACTCGCTGTCGCTGGTGGGCCTGACCCGGCGGCTGGAACGGGAGTTGGGCGTACGCGTCCCGATGCGCGCCTTCTTCGACGAGGCGGACACCCCGCGCCGGCTGGCCGGCCTCCTCGCCACCCGCGGCGCCCAGCCTCCCGCCCCAGCGGCGGCACCTCCCACCGCGCCCGCCGAGCTCCGCGCCCCGAACACCACCGTCCGCCCCGCCGCCCCGGCCGAGCCGCCGGGGCCCGACGCCTCCGTCCGAACCCCGGGAGCCGAACCCACCGTGCCCGCCGACTCCTCCCCCGCCACGCCCGTCCCGGCCCCGCAGCCGGTCGCCGGCGAGCTGGCACAGCTGTGCGAGACCCAGCTGCGCGTCGCGCAGGACATGTTCTCCCAGGTCACCGGCCTGATGGACCGACAGCTCTCGCTCTGGGCCACCGCAACACCGGCCCCACAGCCCACCACGACGCCCACCGCGACGCCCGCCGTGCAGCCCGCCGTGCAGCCCGCCGCCGAGCCGGTCGCGCCGAGCGCCGTCGCGCCCAGCACCGTCGCACCCGCCGCCTGTCCGCCGGCCGGCCCGTCCGCCTGCGACTACAGCCTGTACTTCTTCGGCGACTACCCCGACCAGCAGGCCGCCGGAAAGTACGAACACGTCCTCGCCGCCGCGGAGTTCGCGGACTTCAGCGGATTCCACGCGCTGTGGCTGCCGGAGCGGCACTTCGACTCCTTCGGCGGGATCTTCCCCAACCCGTCCGTCCTCGCGGCCGCGGTCGCCACCCGCACCTCCCGGATCCGGCTGCACGCCGGGTCGGTGGTGCTGCCGCTGCACGACCCGATCCGGGTCGCCGAGGAGTGGTCGGTGGTGGACAACCTCTCGCAGGGCCGGGCCGGCATCGGTGTCGCGTCGGGCTGGCACGCCGACGACTTCGTGCTCGCGCCGCAGAACTACGGCCGCCACCGGGAGTTGATGTACGAGGGGATCGAGACGGTCCGCCGGCTCTGGGCGGGCGAGCGGGTGAAGGCGGTCTCGGGCACCGGCGCGACGGTCGAGGTGGGGCTGTTCCCCCGTCCGGTGCAGGCGCAGCCGCCGATGTTCGTCGCGGTCGTGGGCAACCCGGACAGCTACCGCCGGGCCGCCGCCGAGGGCCTGGGGGTCGTCACCAACCTGATGACCCAGAGCGTGGCCGACCTGGCCGCCAACATCGCGCTCTACCGCAGCACCCGCGCCGAGCACGGGCTGGACCCGGCGGGCGGCAGGGTGGTCGTGCTGATGCACAGCTACCTCGGCGCCGACCCGGAGCAGGCCCGTCGGGAGGCGGCCGGTCCGTTCCGTTCCTACCTGCGCTCCTCGCTGTCCCTACTCGGCGGTTTCGCGCAGAGCCTCGGCCTCGGTGCGGATCTGGACCGGGCCGACCCCGAGGACGTCGACTTCCTGCTGGACCGCGCGTTCGACCGCTACTGCGAGGACCGGGCGCTGATCGGCAGCCCGGAGAGCTGCCGGCCGGTCGCCGAGGCGGTGGTCGCGGCGGGCGCGGACGAGATCGCCTGCTTCGTCGACTTCGGCGTGCCGACCGACCGCCTGCTGGCCGCGCTCCCGCTGCTCGCGCGGCTGCGCGACATCCACCGGCCCGCGCCGTCCCGCGCCGGAACGGCCCCCGTCCCCACGCCTGTGCCCACACCCGCACCCGCACCCGCACCCGCGACGCCCGCGTACCGGCTCGCGCCGCTGGCCCCGGTGCACCCCACCCCGCCGGCGGTCGCCGCCCGGCTGCCCGAGCCGCGCACCGCCGCCCCGGCACTCGCGCCCGAGCCCGTACCTGTCGCCGTGCCCGTCGCCGTGCCCGTCCCGGCCGCCCCGGCCGCCGCGGTGCCCGCCTCGCCGCCGCTGCCGGGCGTGGCGACGCCGGCCACGCCCGCGCAGCGCAGGCTCTGGCTGGTCGACCGGATGTACCCGGGCCGCACCGACTACCACGAGCCCAAGGCCCTGGTGCTGACCGGCCCGCTGGACGTCGAGGCGCTGCGCGGGGCGCTGGACCGGGTGGCGGCCCGCCATCCGCAGCTGCGCACCGTGTTCCGCGAGGTCGGCGGCGAGCTCCACCAGGTGGCGCTGCCGCCCGCGCCGCTGCCGTGTCCGCCGGTCGACCTGAGCGGCCTGCCGGACGAGGAGGCGTTCGCGCGGCTGCTCGCCGACGAGCGGGACACCGTCCTGGACCTGGCGACCGGGCCCCTGGTCCGGCTCCGGCTCGCCCGGCTGGCTCCGGAGCGGCACGTACTGTTCCTGCTGGCGCACCACATCGTCTTCGACTCGGCCTCCACCGAGGTGTTCTGCCGCGACCTGGCCGCGCACTACCGCGCGTGGCCGCAGCCACCGGCCGGCCTCGCGCCGCTCGCCGACGAACCGCCCGCCGGGCCGGCGTCGGCCGCCCGCAGTCTGGAGTTCTGGCTGGCGGAGCTCGCGGGAGCTCCCGTCCTGGCGCTGCCGGCCGACCGTCCGGCGTCCACCGCCGGCCCGTCCGGCGCCCGGGGCCGCAGCCTGCTGCACGAGTTCGGCCCGGAGCTCGCCGACGGCGTCACGGCGTTCGCCCGCTCCGTCGGCGCGACGCCGTTCATGGTGCTGCTCGCCGGGCTCGGCACGGTCCTGGGGCGCCTCGCCGGGCAGGACGACTTCATGCTCGGCACCGCCGTGGCCAACCGGCCGGAGGGCACCGAGGACCGGATCGGCATGTTCATCGAGACCGTCGTGCTGCGGATGGACCTGTCCGGCGACCCGGGCTTCGACGAGCTGGTCCGGCGGGTGCGCGAGCGGACCCTGCACGCGTACGAGCACCAGGACGTGCCGTTCGACGAGCTGGTGGCAGCGCTGAACCCGGAGCGGGTCGCCGGGGCCAACCCGCTGTTCGGGGTGATGGTGGAGTACGAGAACCACACCCCGCTGGAGTTCGCCCCGCCCGGCGTCGGCATCGAGTCCGTCGATCTGCCCAGCGACCGTGCCCCGTTCGAGCTGACCTTCTACCTGACCCGTCACCGGCAGGGGCTGCGCTGCGCGGTGGAGTACGACGCCGGGAGGTTCGAGGAGTCCACGGTGCGGCGGGTCCTCGACTACCTGGAGCAACTGCTGCACCGGGCGGGACCGGCCCGGCTGTCGGCGCTGACCGCTCCGACCGCCGCCGACCGGGCGGCGCTCGCCGCCGTCCAGGGCGAGGACACCGGCGCGTCCGCCGAGCCGCTGCATCGGCTGGTGGAGCGCAGCGTCGACGCCGACCCGCAGGCACCCGCCCTGCTCGGCGACGGATTCGCGCTCACCTACCGGGAGTTGGACGAGTCCGCCAATCGCCTGGCGCACGCGCTCGCCGGTATCGGCGCCGGTCCGGGCGTGGTGGTCGGTGTGAGCCTGCCGGCCGGTCCCGAGCTGGTCGTCGCGCTGCTCGCCGTTCTCAAGTCCGGTGCCGCGTACCTGCCGTTGGACCGTTCGCTGCCCGCCGACCGGGTCGCGCACTGCCTGTCCGCCGCCGGCACCGCCCTGCTCCTGACGGACAGCACCGACCGGGCCTCCCACGCGCTGCCGACCGTCCTGGTGGACGAGGACCGGTCCGCGCTGCCCGCGACCCGGCCGCAGACCGCGGTCGACCCGGATTCCCCGGCGTACTGCATCTTCACCTCCGGCTCGACCGGCCGGCCCAAGGGCGTCCTGGTGCCGCACCGCGGCCCGGTCAACCTGGTGCGCTGGCAGCTGCGGACCGGCCCGGCGCTGCGCACGCTGCAGTGGACCTCGCCCGGCTTCGACGTGAGCGTCCAGGAGATCTTCGCGACGCTCGCCTCCGGCGCGGCGCTGGTGCTGGTGCCGGAGGAGCTCCGGGGCGACCCGGCGGAGCTGTCCGCCGCGATGCGCCGCCACGGCGTGGAGCGGCTGCACATGGCGGGCACCCCGTTCCGCTACCTGGTCGAGCACGGCCTGGACGTCCCGACCCTGCGCGAAGTGCGGCTCGCGGGCGAGCAGTTGGTCGCCACCCCGGCCCTGCGGCGGTTCCTCGACGGGCACCCGTCCGTCGAGCTGTTCAACGAGTACGGCCCGACCGAGGCCTCGGTCATCGCCCTCTCGCACCGGGTCACCGACCTGGACGAGGCGCGCGTCCCGATCGGCCGGCCGGTCGACAACGCGGGCGTGCACATCGTGGACGCCGCCGGACGGCCGGTGCCGGTCGGCGCGGTCGGCGAACTCGCCGTCGGCGGGCCGGGCCTGGCCCTCGGCTACCTCGGCGACGAGCCCCTCACCGCACGGCGCTTCGTCGACGACGCGGACGCCGGGCGGCGCTACCTCACCGGCGACCTGGTCCGGCTGCGTGCCGACGGCACGGTGGAGTTCCTCGGCCGTACCGACGAGCAGGTGAAGATCCGCGGCCACCGGGTCGAGCCCGGCGAGGTGCAGTGGGCGCTGGCCCGGCTGCCGGACGTCCGGGACGCGGCCGTGCTGGCCCGGCGGGACGGCGACGGCGAGGCCCACCTGGTGGCGTACGTGGTCGGCCCGACGCCCGGCGTCGACCTCGACCCCCGGTGGAGCGCGCCGCTGCGCACCGCCCTCGCCGCCGCTCTCCCGGCCTACCTGGTCCCCGACCACTGGGTCCTGCTGGAGCGGCTGCCGGTGAACGCCAGCGGCAAGCTGCGCGCCGACGCCCTGCCGGACCCGGTCGCGGCGAAGCCCGGCCCGGCCACGGCGACGACCACCGGCGCCCCCGCCGATCCGACCGAGCAGGCCCTGCACCTGATGTGGTGCACCGAACTGCGGCTGGAGTCGGTCCCGCTCGACCGGTCCTTCTTCGACCTGGGCGGCAACTCGCTCAAGGCCGTACGGATCCTCAGCCGGATCCGCGACCGGTTCGGGTACCAGCACCCGCTCGGCGACTTCATGCGCGAACCCACCGTCCGCGCCGTCGCCCGCGCGGTGGCGCAGCGGACCGCCTGAGCGGCCACCCACCGCTCCGCCCGCCCCGCCCGCCCGCCTTCCGAGGCGGGCGGGCACCTCCCCCACCAGCTTGGAGGTCGTCGTCCCCATGGCACCCACCGCAGGAGCACCGGCCGGCACCGGGACACCGCCCGCCCCGCCGGCCGCCTCCCCCGCCGCGACCGGCAGCGGCATCACCGTTCCGGTCCTGGCGCTGGGCGGCTTCACCGCCGCGCTCGTCAACACCGTGCCC
The DNA here is from genome assembly GCF_043200835.1 of Kitasatospora sp. NPDC048365. NCBI lineage: Bacteria > Bacillati > Actinomycetota > Actinomycetes > Kitasatosporales > Streptomycetaceae > Kitasatospora > Kitasatospora sp. NPDC048365. The sequence continues at coordinate 16,298 of NZ_JBICYJ010000073.1, read as the reverse complement.
ATCCCGCTGCTGCCCTCGCTGCCGCGGCTGCTCGACACCTCGGCGGCCAACGCCTCCTGGACGGTGACCGCGACGCTGCTGGTCGCGGCGGTGTGCACGCCGGTCAGCGGACGGCTGGGCGACATGCGCGGCAAGCGCCGGGTACTGCTCTGGTGCCTGGGGTTGATGGTGGCCGGCTCGGTGCTCTGCGCGCTGGCCGGCTCGGTGGAGCTGCTGATCGCCGGGCGGGCGCTGCAGGGGTGCGGGGCGGGCGCGCTGCCGCTGGGCCTGAGCATCATGCGCGAGCAGGTCCCGCGCGAGCGGCTCGGCCGGGCGCTGGCGGTGATGAGTGCCACGGTCGGGGTCGGCTCGACCGTGGGCTTCCCGTTCTCGGCGTTCCTCTCCCAGCACGCCGACTGGCACGTGCTGTTCTGGGCGGTGGCGGGCCTCGGCCTGGCCAACCTGCTGCTGGCGGCCCGGTTCGTGCCCAGCGGTCCGCGGTACGGCGGCCGGTTCGACCGGGCGGGGGCGCTCGGCCTGACGGTCGCCCTGGTCTGCCTGCTGCTGGCCCTCTCCAAGGGCCGCGGCTGGGGCTGGACCAGCGCCCCGACGCTGACCGCCGCCCTGCTCGGTGCCGCCACCGCCGCCTGGTGGGTGCGGTACGAGCTGCGCACCGCCCAGCCGCTGGTGGACCTGCGCACCTCGGCGAGCCGGCCGGTGCTGGCCACCAACGCCGCGACGCTGCTGGTCGGTTTCGCGATGTTCGTGATCTCGCTGGTGCTGCCGCACATCCTCCAGGCGCCGCCCGCCACCGGGTACGGCGTCGGGTTCTCGATGGTGCGGACCGGGCTGCTGCAGTCCGTCGCGGGCGTCGTGATGATGGCGGTCGCGCTGATGTCGCCTGCGGTGTCGGTGCGTTGGGGGGCGCGGGCGACGCTGGTCCTCGGCGCGCTGGTGATCGCCGCCGGGTACGCGACGGGGATCCCGCTGCTGGGCGGCGGCTGGTGGCTGACCGTCCTCGCGGTGATCGTCGGGGCGGGCCTGGCGCTGGCCTTCGCCGCGATGCCGGCGCTGATCGTCGCCGCCACCCCCGAGTCGCAGACGGCCGCCGCCAACGGCCTGAACACGCTGGTCCGTTCGGTCGGCGCCTCGGTGGCCAGCGCCGTGGTCAGCGCGGTGCTGGCGGCGATGACCACCACGGCCGGCGGCGCCGTCCACCCGTCCGCCGTCGGGCTGCGGATCGCACTGCTGGCCGCCGTCCTGGCCGGTCTGGGCGCGGCCGCGGCAGCTCTGTTCGTCCCCCGCCCGGACCGGCCGGCGAAGCCGTAGCCCGGTCCGGACCGTCCGGCCGGCCCTCCCGTCCGCCGATCCTCCCCGCCCCCGTCCGCCGGCCCGGTCCGGCCCGCGTGGCCGGCCCTCCGAACTCCGTCCGAAGGAACGCCAGTGAACGCACCCGAGATGTGGGCCCGCCGGGCCCGCAGCTACGGCCCGGCCGCGCCGCTGTACGACCTCACCCGTCCGTCCTACCCGGCGCCGGCCATCGAGGAGATCGTCAGCCGGCTGCCCGGGACGACGGTCGTCGAACCCGGCGCGGGCACCGGCAAGGCAACCCGCCTGCTGGCGGCGAGGGGCCTGCAGGTCACCGCCGTGGAGCCGGACGTCGGCATGGCGACGGTGATGCTGCGGGCGCACGCGGAGGCCGGGCTGCGCGGGCTGGGCGTCCACGTCGAGCCGTTCGAGGAGTGGCGGCCGCCGTTCCGCGGTGCGGGGCTGGTCTGCGCGCAGGCGTGGCACTGGTTCGACCAGGAGCGGTGCTGGCGGAAGGCCGCCGAGGCGCTCGCGCCGGGCGGCCTGCTGGCCCTGCTGTGGAACGTCGAGCAGTGGGACGCGATGCCCGGGCACCGGGCGGTGGAGGCGGCGTTCGCCCGGCACGGCCAGGAGGCGCGGGACGACGGCGGGCTCGGCCCGGAGGTCTGGCCGACCGGCCGGACCGCGGAACGCCACGGCTTCCACGGCCTCGAACTGCTCACCTACGACTGGCAACAGGAGTGGGAGGCAGCCGAGTTCGCGTCCTACCGGGCGACCACCTCCCAGCTCCTGGTGCTGCCCGACGGCGTCCGCGACGACCTGGTGAAGGACCTGGAGGAGACCGTCACCGCCGAGCTCGGCGGCCGGCTCACCCTCCCCTGGCGGACCTACCTCTTCCTCGCCCGCCGGGACTGACCGGAGTCGGGTTCAGCTCGGGTACGCGGCGCCCCTGCGGGCGTAGTACCACCAGGTGATCGCCAGACAGCTCGCGTAGAACGCGACGAAGCCCCACATGGCGCTGGTGACCGCGAAGTTGGCGAACATCGCCGGGATGAAGAAGAACCCGTAGGCAGCGATCCCCGCGGTGAAGCCGGTGACCGCGCCGGACTCCGTCTCGGCCTGCTTGAGCGCCTGGTCGTGCGCCGCGGTGCCCTCGGCGAGGCCCCGCAGGTGCCGGCTGCGGAAGATCACCGGGATCTGCCGGAAGGTCGAGCCGTTGCCGATGCCGGCGGCCCCGCCCTTCTCCCGCGTGGGGAAGAAGAAGCCGATATTGGCCAGCGAGGACGAGAAGTTGGCGCCGCCGAACCCGCACAGCGCGGCGATCGCCACGAGCACCGCGTACGGGGTCGAGGTGTCCTGGATCGCGATGCCGAGCCAGAGCAGCGGGACGACCAGCACGAGAGTGGAGAGCGCGGTGAACCGGCGCTGGCCGATCCGCGGGCCGAGGAAGGTGTAGAGGATCCGGGCGGTGCCGCCGGTCAGGCCGGGAACGGCGGTCAGCCAGAACAGCTGCGAGGTGGTCAGGCCGAAGCCGACGTCCTGCAGGCCGGTCGCGGTGACCGACCAGACCTGCCAGACCACGAAGGCCACCAGCAGCGCCGGCACGGCGATCCACAGGTTGCGCGTCGCGACCCGGCGGCCGACCGATCTCCAGAAGACCGGGTCCTCCGGGTCCCAGTCGGTGACGGTGCGGCCGGGCCGGTACTGCTCCGGATCGGGCCCGCCGTCGGCGGGTTGACGTGCTGCGCGGTGGAGCGTGGAACTCATGGTGCGTCCCGTGGAGTCGAGTGGTCCAGACCTCTCCCACCCTGCCCCCTTGTCCGCGGCCCACCGAGGACCATCGGTCGCGATCCGACCTGCCCAAAGTCCCGTGTTCACATCCATGAACACCAATCATGTACGAGTCTATTGACGAGGTCGCAACAGGCCCTTAAGGTCCCTGCAACGGCGCCGTGCCCGCACCACGTTCACATCCTTGACCCCCACTCATCCGGAGACGAACGCCATGCACACGAGAGCAGCCCTCGCGTCGGCCACCCTGCTGGCCGCCACCCTGACCGTGCTGTCCGTCGGCCCCGCCCAGGCCGCGACCACCCGCTACGAGGCCGAGGCCTCGCCCACGGTCTGCACCGGCACCGTCGACTCCGACTGGACGGGCTTCTCCGGCACCGGCTTCTGCAACGGCACCAACGCGACCGGCGCCCACGCCCAGTTCACCGTGACCGCGGCCGCCGCCGGCACCGCGACCCTGAAGATCCGGTTCGCCAACGGCACCACCACCGCCCGACCCGCCGACCTCGCCGTCAACGGCACCACCACCGCCTCGGTGAGCTTCGAGGGCACCGGCACCTGGACCGGCTGGACCACCAAGACCCTGACCGTGCCGGTCCGTTCGGGCAGCAACACGATCCGGTTCACCCCCACCACCGCCGCCGGCCTGCCCAACCTCGACTACCTCGACGTCGACACGGCCACCACCACCCCGCCCACCGCCGACGCCCTCTACGTCGCCCCCGGCGGCACCGACGGCGCCGCCGGCACCCAGTCCGCCCCCACCACCCTCACCTCGGCGATCGCCCGCATCACCCCCGGCGGCACCATCTACCTGCGCGGCGGCACCTACAACCACACCCAGGGCGTCACCGTCCCGGCCGGCAACAACGGCACCGCCTCCGCCCGTACCACCCTCTCCGCCTACCCCGGCGAGACCCCGGTCCTGAACTTCTCCGCCATGACCGAGGACCCGGCCAACCGCGGCCTCACCGTCAACGGCAACTACTGGCACGTGTACGGCATCACCGTCGAACGCGCCGGCGACAACGGCATCTACGTCGGCGGCAGCAACAACGTCATCGAACGCACCGTCACCCGTTACAACCGCGACTCCGGCCTGCAGCTCGGCCGGATCTCCTCCACCACCCCCGCCGCCCAGTGGCCGTCCAACAACCTCGTCCTCAGCGCCGAGTCCCACGACAACGCCGACTCCGACGGCGAGGACGCGGACGGCTTCGCCGCCAAGCTCACCGTCGGCCCGGGCAACGTCTTCCGCTACGCCGTCTCCCACAACAACATCGACGACGGCTGGGACCTCTACACCAAGACCGACACCGGCCCGATCGGCCCCGTCACCATCGAGGACTCCCTCTCCTACAACAACGGCACCCTCTCCAACGGCACCGTCAACGCCAACGGCGACCGCAACGGCTACAAGCTCGGCGGCGACGACATCGCCGTCAACCACACCGTCCGCCGCAGCATCGCCTACCACAACGGCAAGCACGGCTTCACCTGGAACAGCAACCCCGGCACCATGGCCGTCTCCAGCAACCTCAGCATCGACAACGCCCAGCGCAACTACTCCTGGGACGCCGGCACCTCGGTGTTCCGCTCCAACACCTCCTGCCGCTTCACCGTCAGCGGCTCCAACGACAAGACCATCGGCGACGCCGACACCACCAACCAGTTCTGGACCGGCACCAACGGCTCCCGCTGCGCCCCCTACTCGGGCGCCCTCGCCTGGTCCTTCGCCTCCGACGGCCACCTCGCCGTCACCATCGGCGGCAAGGCCGTCACCCTCTAGCCCCACACCCCCACCCCACGCCCGGCCCGCCCACCACCCCGGCGGGCAGGCCGGGCACCGGCCACATCGCGGCGCCCGCGCCAGTCCTGGACGACCGGGACTGGAAGGTGTGTACACAGTCCCCCGCGCCGGGACAGCACCCGACGAACACCGCGGTCGACCCCGCGCGGTGAAACTCGACGAACAGTGCCCCACCACCGACCAGGGCACCGCCACCGCCAAGGCCGGCGCGTCAGGCGGTACGGCTCAGGCCGTCAGGAAGGACAGCACCTCGGCGAACGGCGGGACGGCGTCGGGGGTGAGGCGTCTGATCCCGCCGCGGAAGGACCGCACCTCCAGCCAGCTCTGCGCCGACGCCTGCGGCAGCGCGTCCATCAGCCGCTCCACGTCTACCGACCGGAACACCTTGAACGTCGGTGTCGGCCGCTGGAACGACGGTTGGATGTCGAAGCGGAGGTCCACCGCGGGGTGCGGCGGCCGGGCCCAGTCGCTGTGGGGCAGCGCGCCGTGCCCGTGGATGCGGGCGTCGACCAGCACCTCCCGGTCCTGGTCCCCGATCTCGCAGTCGAAGATCGGGAAGGCCGTCGCCACCCGGGCCGCTGCCGCCGGGTAGGCCCCGCAGGCCCGCCCCAGCGCCGGCGAGCAGAGCAGCGCGTGGCCGAACGGCCCGACCGGGCCGGGGAGCGCCACCTTGTGGTGCGGGCTGCCGTCGAAGGCGAGGTCACGCGCGGAGTCCAGGAACCGGAGGAAGGAGGCAACCGTCTCGGCCCGGTGGCTGCCTGCCCGAACGGTGAAGCGGACCGCGCTGCGCCCGTTGTCCCGCAGCAGGTAGTACTCGTGGAAACCCATCGGGTGGTCCGGCGCGTGGGTACGGCAGTACACCTGCTCGAAGCCGTCGACCGGCAGGTAGTGGGGAGCGGGCGCGTGGGGGCCGGCCGCCTTGGCGATGACGTCCAGGACCGGCACGTCGCCGTCGGCTTCCGCCGGATCACCGGGTGGGTCGACCTCGTGGAAGCCCTTCCGGAGACGGTCGTTGATCTTGCGGGCTGCGTGCCGCCGCGCCTGCTCCTCGTCGTCGAGGACGGACGTGCTCGCCTTGCCCGGTGCCCGGTCGGAGCCCCACCGGAGGAAGCAGCGGATCCCCTCCTGACGGATCTCCCAGTACTCGAGCGCTGTCTCGTGCTGCTCGAACCGGCGCCATCCTGCCATCGGGTCTCCCGTACGACCTGGCGGCCCGTCCGACCGGACCGCACGCCGGCGACCCTACCTCCCGGTCCCGCCCCGGACGGTTCTCACCCCGAGCACGGGATTGCCCGGCTCGACGAGTTCTGCGGCCGCGCGCACGACGAGCTGCGCCGGCGCCTCGCCGTCCAGCAGGCCGCACACGCAGGCCGGCGCCTCGGCGGGCGACAGGCCCGGAAGGCTCCGGCGGAGGTCCCACACGGCGCGCAGCCGTCCCTGCGCAGCGGCCACTTCGCCCACCCTGTCGTGCAGCTCGTCCACGGCGGTCCGGGCCGGTAGCCCGCGGATTCGGGCCCGGTAGTCGGATCCGGATCGCGACCTCTCGCTCGATCACCTCGCCGGCCTCCCGCACGGACGTGCTCCGCGACCGACGAATTGGGCAGCTGCCCGCCGCATCGCCCTCGCCGCCACTCACCGCGCCGCCACCCTCGACCCCCCTGGAGGCGACCTCTACCGCGCGACCGCCCGCGCCACGCCGAGGATTCCATCAACTCCCGCGCAGGGGCCGATACTCGTATCCGGCACAGCATCGGCCCCGACCGCGACCGACAGCGAGGAGACCCGCAGATGAGCACGGCCCCCCGCGTTCCCCCGGAGTACACGGTCAGCGATCCCGAGAGGGCACTGAAGTACGCGATCCAGCACATCGCAGGTGACCGAGCTGAAATCATCGAGGGAGTCATCACCCCCATGTCGCCGTCGTGGGCCCACGAATCCGCCGCCGAGATCGTCCGACGGCAGCTCGCTCCTCGCCTTGCGTCCCTCGGTCTGGTCTCGGGCTCCGGGAACCTCGACCTTCCGGGCAGCGAGAACTGGTACATCCCCGACCTTGCCGTCGTGCCGGCCGACCTGGCGTCGAAGACCGAAGGCGCGCTTCTCCCCGATCAGACGCTGCTCGTCGTCGAGGTCACCTCCCCGTCGAATGCGGAGACCGACCGAACCGTGAAGCGTCGCCGCTACGGCCAGTACGGCGCCCCGCTCTACCTCCTGGTCGACCGGCAGACCCGGACCTGCACGCTGTTCAGCAACCCCGGCCAGCTCGGCTACGGGACCGAGGACGGCCCCCACCCCTTCGGCGGGCCGGTCCGACTGCCGGCCCCGTTCGACCTCGATCTCGACACCAGCGGCCTCTGAGCCGACCTCCGCAAGCGGCGGCCGACCGTCACGCTTCCAGGACGAGGTGGAGCAGCTCGCGCAGCGACTCGCGCTGGTGCACCGTGAGCGCGGCGAGCGGCTCCGCGGCGAAGGGCATGCGGGCGCGCAGGTCCGCCGCGACGGCGAGGCCGGCGGCGGTGGCCGCGACGCGTTTGACGCGGCGGTCGGCCGGATCGTTGCTGCGTTCGACGAGGCCGCGGGCCTGCAGCCGGTCGATGATCGCGGTGACGTTGGACGGTTCCGCGTGCAGCCGGTCGGCGATGCGGCGGGTCGGGACGGGTTCCTCGGCGGCGAGCAGTGCCTTGGCCTGGAGCGGGGTGAGGTCGTGGGTCGCCGCGGCGCCCTCGGACTCCTGGGCGTAGCGCCGGTTGATGGCGGCGAAGAGGCCGACGATCTCCGTGGTGAGCGCATCCGTGGGGCTGGACATGCGGTTCATCCTACCCAGGTGCTTGACACAGTGAAATATCCCGCGCCATAGTTATGAAAGATATTGGTTATGAACCATAAGCATCGTCGCGGGAGTCCACCCATGAGCACCAAGACCGTCCTGATCACCGGCACCTCCTCCGGCATCGGCCTGGCCACCGCCGTGGCGGCCGCGCGCAGCGGCTGGCACGTGGTCGCCACCATGCGCGACACGGACAGGGCCGGAACCCTGCTGGCTGCCGCCGAGGAGGCCGGGGTCGCGGTCGACGTCCGGGCGCTGGACGTCACCGACCCGGCTTCGGTCGAGGCGTGCCTGAGCGGCCTCGACCGCCTGGACGCGCTGGTCAACAACGCCGGCGCGGGGCACGTGGGCACGCTGGAGCAGGAGGGCGTGGACGACGTCCGGGCCGTCATGGAGGTCAACTTCTTCGGCGTGCTGCACGTCACGAAGGCGGCGCTGCCGATGCTGCGGGCGAGCGGGGGCCGGGTGGTGACGGTGACCAGCGTCGGCGGGGTGATCGGCCAGCCGTTCAACGAGGCGTACTGCGCCGCCAAGTTCGCGGTCGAGGGCTTCATGGAGTCGCTCGCGCCGGTGGCGGCGACCGCCGGGGTGTCGGTCAGCGTGGTCGAGCCGGGTGCGGTGGCAAGCGAGTTCGTCAGCAACGTGGGTCTCGCGGACAACGCGGTGGAGCTGGCCGGTCCGTACGCCCCCGCCCTGTCGGCCTACCTGGAGCGGACCCGCGGGGCCTTCGCCAACGCGCAGACGTCCGAGGAGGTGGCAGCGCACCTGGTCGAGCTGCTGGCCACCGAGCGGCCGGCCTTCCGGGTACTGACCTCGGAGGCCGCTCGCGCGTTCGCCGGGGTGAAGCTCAAGGACCTGGACGGTTCGGCCGTGCAGGCACTGACCGGCAGCTGGGTCGCCTGAGAACGCGCAACCGCCCCGGGATGCGCACGAGCTCCCGGGGCGGCATGAGAACGGGGCCGGTCAGTCGGGGATCACCAGGGCCGGGGTGTCGCGGGTGAGGATCTCGCCGCGGAAGAATGCGGGGCTGCGGCGGGTCATGACGGCCATCACGACGAGGCCGAGGGCGAGCAGTCCGCCGCCGACGACGAAGACGCTGCCGACGCCGAACACCGAGCTGCCGGAGCCGTACGAGGGGTCGAACATGTCGACCAGGCTCTTGCCGAAGATCGCCGCGAGGACGACGCCACCGGTGACCGGGAACACGCCCTTCAGCACGGCGTCCTTGACCGATCGCCGCAGGTCGTGGCGGAAGTACCAGGCGCAGGCGAAGGCGGTCAGCGAGTAGTAGAAGCAGATCATCAGGGTCAGCGCGGCGATGGTGTCGGCGAGGACGTGCTCGCTCACCATGGTCATCACCGTGTAGAACACGCCGGTGCCGACGCCGGCGGTGACGATCGCCCGGCCGGGGGTCCGGTAGCGCTCGTTGACCTCGGTGAAGGAGGCGGGCAGCGCCTCGTACACGCTCATCGCGAGGACGGTGCGGCTGACCGGGATGAAGGTGGTCTGCAGGCTGGCCGACGCGGAGGCGAGCACCGCGACGAACAGCAGGACACCCAGCACGGGGCCCATCACCGGTCCGGCCAGGACGGCGAGCACGTTGGAGGAGGTCTCGGGGTTGCCGAGGCCGGTGCCGCTCCCGCCGACGCCGGCGTACATCTGGACGGCGACGGCGGTGAGCAGGTACGAGCCGACCAGCACCGCCATGGCGAGGGTGGCGGCGCGGCCGGGGGTCTTCTCGCTGCCGCCGGTCTCCTCGTTGGCGCTCAGGCAGGCGTCCCAGCCCCAGTACATGAAGAGGGACAGCGAGAGGCCGGCGGTGAAGGAGGTGAAGGAGCTGACGGCGAAGGGGTTCAGCCACTGCCAGGAGAAGTCGATCGAGCCGGCGGATCCGCCGCCGAGCGCCTTGCTGACGGCGAGCACCACGAACAGTCCGAGCACGGCGAGTTGCAGGCCGACGAGCGCGTACTGCACGCCCTTGGTGGCCGTCATGCCCCGGTAGCTGATCAGCGTCGCGGCGGCGATCAGCGCCAGGCAGGTGAGGACGTGCACCGGCTTGTTGTCGTTGAGCGCGGTGACCGCGTCGCTGCGGGTGATCTCTCCGAGCAGCAGGTAGAGGTACTCGGTGGCGACGCCGGCGAGGTTGGAGAGCACGATGACGGTGGCGATGACCAGGCCCCAGCCGCACATCCAGCCGACCTTCGGGCCGAAGGCCTTGACCGTCCAGGTGAAGGAGGTGCCGCTGTCGGGGATGGCCTTGTTCAGCTCCCGGTACGCGAACGCCACCAGCAGCATCGGTAGGAAGCCCGCGAGGAAGAGCGCGGGCATCTGCAGGCCGACCGCGGCCACCGTGGTGCCGAGCGTCGTGGTGAGGCAGTACACCGGCGCGACCGTGGAGACGCCGATCACGGTGTTGCCGAGCAGTCCGACGGAGTTGCTGTTGAGGCCCTTGGACCGGACGCCGGTGGAGGTGTCCGTACCGGCGGCGGCGTCGGCGCCGGCCCTCGGACGGGAATCGAGCTGAACCATGCGTGCACCGTAACCGCCACCGATTCCGTGCCCGACGGCGATTGGACAGAAGAGGAAACCTTCGCTTCACTGGTCAAACATCCATAGAGGCCATTGATTCAAAGCCGCCACCGCCACTCGGGCCTTCGAATCAATCCGCCACAGATCGCCCCATACGGGTACGAAAGCCGTATCGCGTGATATTTCACCACCAATACGGCCATCCCTGTGGCAAACACCACACCACTTTCCCGCCCGATACCCTTGCGCCCGACCGGACCGGGGGAGGACGGGTGCGCAGATCCACAGGGGCCCGAGGACAGCGGCGCGGAGGTGGTCCCGGTGCGCTGCTCGGCATCGCCGTCGCCGCGGCCGCGCCGTCGGCGGTCGCCGGCTGGGGCGCCTGGGCGCTCTCCGGTTCGCTGGCCGCGCCGTGGCGCCTCGCGCTGACCTCGGCCGCCGTGCTGCTCGCCCTGGCCGCGACCGCCGCGGTGGCGATCTGGGTGGCGGTCACCAGCGGCGGGCTCTTCCGCGACCCGTTCGGCGAATACCTCCGCACCGGCCGCGCGCCCGACGTCCGGCCGGCGGGGCCGGTGGTGCAGGGACTCACGGCGGTGGGCGGCCTCGCGCTCGCCCTGCTGCAGGCCTTGCCCGGACGCGGGCCTCGCCGCACCGGGCGGTCCGGCGTCCGGCCGGCGGAGCTTCTCGACGTCCTGGGACCGGCAGGCGCCGCCGCCCTCGTGACGGCGACGGCGGGCTCCGGCCTGGCGGTCTGGACGCTCGGCTTCCCGGCGAACCCGCTCGGCCGGGCGGCCGTCACGCTCCTCGCCGTCGCCTGGGCCGCCGTCAGCTGCGTCGCCGCCCTGCTCTACCTGCGCCACGTCCGCCGCCTGCGGCCGGCACTGGTCGGCCCGCTTGCCTCGCTCGCCCCGCTCTGGCTGCCGTTCCTCCTGCTGCTGGGCCGCCCCGCACCCGACCGCCACGACCGCTGACCGGCCGGCCCCGCGACCACCGACCGGCCGGTGATCGTCCCGCGGAGCGCTCCCGCTACTCTCCCCGCAGCACCACACCGCAGCACAGCACCACGGCACCCGCACCAGCCCGGAGCAGACCCCGATGATGCACGTCCTGAACCTCCTGATCGCCGCCGCCTGCTTCCTGCTGGCCTTCCTGGCGATCGGCCGGACCCGGGGCTGGCGCAGCCCGGCCCGCTGGGCGGTGTTCGCCGTGCTCGCGGCCGCGAGCCGGACGTACGCCCCGGCCGCCGCGCGCGGCGGGACCGGCCTGCTGATCCACCACCTGGTGGGCCTCGCCGCGCTGGGCGCCCTGTACTCCTGGGCCGGGCGGCGGGAGCCGGTGGCGGGGTCCACCGCCGAGCGGTGATCCGTCGCTCCGCCCCCGAAGGCCACCCGGCGGACGCGGAGGCCGACGCGGACGCGGATCCGTTCAGCGGTCGGTGCCCCGTCGGCGGGGCACCCGGTGGTGGAGCTGTTCGCGGATGAGCTTGGCGAGGACCGCGGGCCGGCCGCCGTACTCCAGGGCGGCCAGCTCGTCCGCCAGCGCGTCGAGGCGGTTGTCGACCGCGGCGGACTGCAGCCCGGCCGACTGCCACAGGGCCCTTTCCGCCGTGTCGCAGGCCTGGTCGGTCAGGCCGCTGCGGAGCTGGGCGGTGGCGAGCAGGCCGTGCACCACCACGGTCCGGACGGTGTCGGCCGGGCCGAGCGCGGTCAGCACCTCCTGTGCGCACTGCCGCGCCGCGGTCTGCTCCCCGAGGGCGACCCGGCAGCGCAGTTCGGCCTCCGTGATGTCCTGGGCGACCCGGGCGCGTACGGAAGGCTCTCCCGATCGCGGACCGGGCCCGGCCGCCACCTGACCCCGGCCGCCGCCTCCCTCGTCCTCCCCGCGCCCGGCGAACGCGCCCGTCCCGACGGCGACACCCCGCCCGGTCGGGACATCGACGCCCGCATCCGCCCCGCCGTCACCGACCCGGCCGCCGCCGGCCGCCTCTCCGCCCCCACCACTCCTGCCCCTACCGGCCACGCCAACGCCACCACCCACGCCCACGCCCCCGTCCTCGGCGGCGGCCCGGCGGGCCTGGGCGAGCGCCCGGTCGGTGGCCGCGGCGTCGCGGAGGATCGCGTGCGCCCACGCCTCCGCGGTGTGGACGGCGACCCGGACCGGGCCGGCCTCCGAACGCGTGCCGAGCGCAGCGGCGCGCAGCAGGTCCAGGACGGCCGGCTGGTCGGCGGGCGCGGAGCAGGATCCGGCGAGCGCGACGAGTGCGCGTCCGCCGAGGGCCCGGGCGTCGGCCTGGTGGGCGAAGAAGAGGGCGAGCAGGTGGTAGCGGCGGCCGAGCCCCGGTAGTCCGGATTCGTGTGCGCAGGTGCCGGCGAGCAGGAGGCCCTGGGTCGCGATGCCGAACAGCGCGCGCCCGACCTGCTCGGTGAAGCTGCCGGTCAGCAGCCGCCCCAGGTCGCTGAGCAGGTACTGGACGACCGGGCGGTGGGCGACGGCCCCGCCGTGGCGCGCCATGATCGGTTCGAACGCCTGGAGGGTTGCCCGCAACCGGCCGAGGTCGGCCTGGGTGACCTCCAGGCCGGGGCCCAGGCCGGGACCGGCACCGACACCGACACCGGCACCGGCACCGGGGACGAACCCGGGGCCGTGTCCGGTGACCGGCGGCGCCTCCTCGGCCAGCAGCCAGTGGAGCGCCGGGCCGGAGAGCAGGCCGATCGGCAGTTCGGCGTGGATCAGGTCGGACCGGTCGAGGTCGGCCTCCCACAACCGGCAGGCCGCGGCGGCGAGTTCCTCGGGGGCCTCGATGAAGGCGGTGTCCATCGGGGAGCGGGGGCGGCCTTCGGCGGGCATGCCGATGTCGGCCGGGGTGACCGCGCGGCCGAGGGCCAGCGAGAGCGTCTCGGCGATCAGGGCCGGTGGCACGGCGCGGCTGCGCCGGCCGTCCCGCCAGCGCTGGACGCTGGTGTGGGTGCAGCGGGCGTTGGTGCCGTAGCGGGCCGCGGTCTCGCGGACGGCGCGGGCGAGTTGCTTGTTCGACAGCCCGGCCTGGTCGATGAGCGAGCTGAGCCGCTGGTTGGGCGTGCGCGTACTGACCGTGCTGTCCTCGTCACTCACCATGTGCCGGGACTGTAAGCGAATTTGACCGTCCGTGAGGGCTTCCTTACTAAACCTTAAGGTCCAACTGAGCCTCCGAAGCACCGAAGTGATCGAGTGTGCCCCCTGTGAGCCCTATTGCGAACGCTTGTGCCTCTGGTTGTCTTCTTCCCGCAGAGCGACCGAACCCTGACTCCGCGTATCCATCCGCCCGTGTACCTGCCAGACGGAGAAGAACCCTCGTGATCACGACCACGCCCGAAGCACTGGATCCTCGTGCCTAGGTGGAGCTGGCGCGACGAGGCGCTGCTGGACAACCATCCCGCCCGGGACGACCAGGCTCTCCGCACGGTCTGCGAGGACGCCCTGATGGGGCGTTGGGACGGCCCGCGGGATCTGATCGCGGCCACCGGGCGCGACTGGGACCGCCGGGTGTTCCGACTGCAGATCCTGGCCCGCAACGGGGTCCGGCTGCGCTGGGCCGACACCTGGGCGTCCGCCGAGCCGACCAATCCGGACGCGCTGGCGATGCTGGCCCACGTCAAGGCACTTCGGGCCATCGTGTCGGGCCAGTCCGACGACGCGGTGCTCGACGACGTCTGGCGGAGCTGCCTGGCCTCGGCCGACGCGGCGCCGGGCGACCCCTCCCCGTGGCTCGTGATGATGGCTGTGGTCCGCACGCTCACCCCGGACTGGAAGACCCTGCTGGAGCTGTGGGGCGAGGTCCGCCGCCGCGACCCGCTCAACCGCGAGGGCTACCACGAGGTGATGGCCTACCTGATGCCACGCAAGCACGGGTCGACCACGGTGATGTTCGACTGGGCGCGCGACCAGGTGCACAGCGTGCCGGACGGCAGTCCGCTGATCGTCCTGCTGCTGGTGGCGCAGGCCGAGCACTACCGCTTCCGGCAGGAGCAGCGCTCCACCGGGTCGGCGATCCACCCGTGGATGCAGTGTCCCGACATCGACCGGGTGCTGGACCGCTGGTGGCTGCGCAGGGCGCACACGCCGCACGCCAACTTCATGGACGACGCCAACTACCTCGCCCACGCGCTCTCGTTCGCCGGTCGCCACCGCGAGGCCCACGAGGTGTTCGAGGAGATCGGCCCCTATGCCGCCCAGCTCCCCTGGGCGTACTGCGGCGAAGCCGACCAGCTGTTCCGGACGCACAAGGAGCGCGCCAGGAACGCGACCCGGAGCCGCCGCCGCGGGTAGCCCGGCCTGCGGGCCCGCCGCCCGCCGGGCCCGGTCCGCCCGTACCGCTTCCCCTTCCCCCCTTTCCCCGTCGCTCAGTGCTCAGCGCTGCCCTCCCCCCGAGAGGACCCCCCGCTCATGCCTCTGGAACCCGACCACCTGTCGGACGAGGAACGCCTCGCCCAGCTCGGCTACACCCAGGTGCTGGCCCGCCGGATGTCCGGCTTCTCCAACTTCGCGGTGTCCTTCACCATCATCTCGATCCTGTCGGGCTGCCTGACGCTGTACGGCTTCGGCCTGAACACCGGCGGCCCGGCGATGCTCACCTGGGGCTGGGTGCTGGTCGGCGCGATGACGCTGTTCGTCGGTCTGGCGATGGCGGAGGTGTGCTCCTCCTACCCGACCTCGGCCGGCCTGTACTTCTGGGCCAAGGAGATGGCGCCGCCCAAGTCGGCCGCCGCGTGGGCGTGGTTCACCGGCTGGTTCAACGTGCTGGGCCAGGTCGCCGTGACGGCGGGCATCGACTTCGGTGCCGCCACCTTCCTCAACGCGTACCTGGACCTGCAGTTCGAGTTCGCGGTGACGCCCGAGCACACCATGTCGCTGTTCGCCGGCGTCCTGCTGCTGCACGGCGTGCTGAACACCTTCGGCGTCCGCCTGGTGGCCGTGCTCAACAGCGTCAGCGTGTGGTGGCACGTCGTGGGCGTGCTGGTGATCGTCGGCCTGCTGGCGATCGTCCCGGACCACCACCAGTCCGCCTCCTTCGTGTTCGGCCACTTCGTCAACAACACCGGTTTCCAGAGCGGCTTCTACGTGGGTCTGCTCAGCCTCCTGGTCGCGCAGTACACCTTCACCGGCTACGACGCCTCCGCGCACATGACCGAGGAGACCAACGACGCCGCGGTGGCCGGCCCGCGCGGCATCGTCCGCTCGATCTGGACCTCCTGGATCGCCGGCTTCGTGCTGATCGTCGGCCTCACCTTCGCCATCCAGGACTGGGACGGCACCCTCGGCACCGCGATCGGCGTCCCCCCGGCGCAGGTGTTCATCGACTCGCTCGGCGACGCCGGCGGCAAGGCCCTGCTGCTGATCGTGATCGGCGCCCAGCTGTTCTGCGGCATGGCCTCGGTGACCGCCAACTCCCGCATGATCTACGCGTTCTCGCGGGACGGCGCGCTGCCCTTCAGCCGGACCTGGCACCGCATCAACCCGAACACCCGGACGCCCACCAACGCCGTCTGGCTCGCGGTGGTCGGCGCGCTCGCCCTCGGCCTGCCGTACCTGATCAACGCCACCGCGTACGCGGCCGTCACCTCGATCGCGACCATCGGCCTGTACATCGCCTACGTGATCCCGACCTTCCTCCGCCTGCGCCAGGGCGACCGCTTCCAGCGCGGCCCGTGGCACCTGGGCCGGGCGAGCCGTCCGATCGGCATCATCGCGGTGCTGTGGGTGACCGTGATCACCGTCCTGTTCATGCTGCCCCAGGTCAACCCGATCACCGCGAAGAACTTCAACTACGCGCCGGTCGCCGTGGCCGTGGTGGTCGGCTTCGCCGCCCTGTGGTGGGTGCTGTCCGCCCGCAAGTGGTTCCTGAACCCCTCGCACCCGCGCAACCTGGCCCGCGCCGGCTCCCAGCCGGTCCCCGAGCCGGTCGGCCGCTGACCCCACCGGGGGGGCCGCGGGCCCCCCCCCGGGCGGCCCGCGGGGGCCCCCCCCGGTTGGCCCCCCCCCCCCCCCCCCCCCCCCCCCCCACCCCCCCCCCCCCCCCCC
>NZ_JBICYJ010000072.1:0-29166 GCF_043200835.1 Kitasatospora sp. NPDC048365 | reverse complement strand
ACCCTCGACCCCGCCGGGATCAGCGCCGACTACGACGCCGGCGTGCTGACCCTCAGGATCCCGGTCGCCGAGAAGGCCAAGCCCCGCAAGATCGCAATCAGCCACAACGGCACCCGCAAGCAGATCCAGGCCTGACCGGCCACCGCATGACGGGGCTGTCCCGCAGGGCGTCTCTCCCCAGTCTCGCCACGGGACAGCCCACCCCGCCCCCTCCAGGAACCCGTGTCGCGACCGAGCCGACAGCGGAGACCGCCATGTACGACCGGAAGACAGCCGCCGTCGTCACCGCGACCGGCGAGATCGACCTCGACACAGTCCCCGCGCTGCGGCGTCAACTGGACGCCGCCCTGCGGGAGCACAGCGAGGTGGTGCTCGACCTGTCCGGTGTCGAGTTCATGGACTGCCACGGCCTGGGCGTCATCATCCAAGCCCGCAACCAGGCCGACCGCAGCGGCGGACGCCTGGTCCTGCGCGGGGCAGGCCCCCAGGTCCTGCGGCTGCTCCGGCTGACCGGCGCCGAACGGCGCCTCTGCCCCGCCCCCTGACGGCCGTGCCGGCGAATGCCCGCCCGCGGGCGGGCAGGAGACCGGCCGTGACCGCACCCGCAGCGACGACGGCCCTCCGCGGCGGCCAAGCGCGTGCCGAGGCGAGCTCCCCAACTCGGAGTGTGCGCACTGCCTGATCGACTGTCAGTGAAGCTCGGAAACCGGGCACATGGGTCCAGGTAGGGCACCCGGGCCACCTCGCCACTCCCCCACGTAGCAGGGAGGGGCCGCCCGCCCCGGTCGAAGCGCGCCGCCGATTCTGAAGCGTGCGATACATCTGGTGAAAATATAAGCTTATCTGTATGTTCTGTTCCACCCCTGCAGGGTTCCTCAGGCATCCCCCACAGCCGAGAGTTGGAGGCCCCATGTCCTTCGGAAACCCCGCCCGTCGCCGCACCGGCCGCGCGATGCTCGCCACCGCCCTGGCAGCCACGGCGGTGCTGTCGCTGCCGGCGGTCGCGGAAGCGAAGGTGACGCGCCACCGCCAAGGAAGCGCGAGCGACGTCAGCCGTGCCTCCTGGAGCGGCCCGGCCTACACGATGAACGGCTCGGGCGCGATCGTCCCGGCGACCATGACCAAGGCCGTGGACGCCGTCAGAGGCGGCAGCGGAAGCATCAACGTCACGGTGCTGGCGGCATCCGCGGCGTCCGGCAGCCCGACCCCGGAGTGCGACGTGATCATGGGTCTGCCGAACGTCAACTCCTGCACCACCTACGTCCTCACGTCGACCCAGGACGCGTCGAACTCCCAGGTGAACACCGACGTGCGGAACTCGGAGTTCGTCTATTTCGCCGGTGGCAACCAGTGCAACTACGCACGCTGGAAGGGCACCCCGCTCCAGGCGTCGGTGCAGTCGGTCGTGGCGAAGGGCGGCGGCGTCGGCGGGGGCAGCGCGGGTCACCACATCAACAGCTCGGTCGTCTACGACGCCTGCACCGCGAGCACGGACTCCGCGACCGCCCTCG
Organism: Kitasatospora sp. NPDC048365; assembly: GCF_043200835.1. Lineage (NCBI taxonomy): Bacteria > Bacillati > Actinomycetota > Actinomycetes > Kitasatosporales > Streptomycetaceae > Kitasatospora > Kitasatospora sp. NPDC048365. The sequence goes on along the minus strand of NZ_JBICYJ010000072.1, from coordinate 27,655 downwards.
CCAACCCCTACGACCGGAGCGTCACCTTCACCACCGGCATGTTCAGCTGGCCGAACTACGGCGACACCGTCAACGACTCCCACTTCGTCACCCGCGACCGCATGGGACGCACCATGGCGTTCGTCGCCCGGGCCGTGAAGGACGGCCTGACGGGGTCCGGCAAGGCCTGGGGCGTGGGTGTCGAGGAGGGCGGCTCCCTCTTCATCGACAAGAACGGCCTGGCGACGCTGTCCGCGAAGGACGCATACGTCGTGCTCGGCGACCACCAGCCCGAGCAGGCGGTCTCCGGCAGGCCGCTCACCTTCTCGAACTTCAAGATCTGGCACCTGACACCGGGCAGCACCTACGACTTCGCGAACCGTCCAACCTGCGGGTACTACACCCGCAGTGTCGTCAACGGTGTCCCGGACTCCAACCTTTACTCCGGTACGCCCGTCTGCTGACCCTCAGCCCCCACCCGGGCGGTCCGCCGAATCGTCCGTCAGGTGAGGCCGGTGCGGGTGGCGATCTCTTCGCTGTGCCGCATGTGCTCGTGGGCACGGTCGCCGAGCTCCGATATGAGGCCGGCGACCACGCTCTCGACCACCGCCAGGGTGGGCACCAGGCTGTCGTACGGGGACGGGGCTCCGACCTGGCTGGAGAAGACGACTTCCGCGTGGGTGCTCACCGGGGAGAGCCAGGTGTCGGTGAAGAGGATCACGCGTCCTCCCGCTTCCTTGACCAGCTCGGCGACGGTGACCTTGTCCTCCTCGTAGCGCCGGTAGTCGAAGACGACGAGGACGTCGCGGCGCGCGAGCGAGGAGAGCAGGGCAGTGCGCTCCACAGCCCGGTCGGGGAGGAAGCGGACGTTGTCGCGCACCTGCATCAGGTGCAGTCCGAGGTACTGGGCGAAGAGGTTGGTGAAGCGGCCGCCGGCGAGGGTGATGCGCCGCTTGGGGTCGGCGAGGAGCTGCACCGCGCGCTCGAGGTCGTGCGGGGTGACCTCGGCCAGGGTGCGGTCGACGGCCGCGGTGAAGACCTCGCGGCCGTGGGCGAGGAGCCCGGCCGCTCCGGCTTGCACGTCGGCGGAGTCGGATCCGGCGGCCTTGTAGTTGCCTGCGCTGTAGAGGGTGACGGGCGAGGCGTGGCGTTCGTCGAGCTCCGTGCGCAGCGCCGCCTGGAAGTCGGGGAAGCCGCGGTAGCCGAGGCGGTTGACGAACCGGATGACGGTGGGGGCGCTGACGTCGGCACGCTCGGCGAGGGTGGCGATGGTCTCGAATCCTGCGGCCGGCCAGCCTGCGAGCAGGATCCTGCCGACCTTGCGCTCGGCGGGGCTGCAGTCGCCGAGCCGTTGGCGGATGTCCTCGGCGAGCGTGACGGTGGGCATGGGCGGGGTTCCCTTCCCGGTCTGCGGGCGGATCGTCGGTGGTGCTCGATGGATCGTGTCTCCGCAGCCTAGCGAAGTGCCGGACTGCGGAGATCACTGAGCGGGGCGGCTCGTACGGCGCGGGGCCGCCGGGCCGTCAGCCGCCGGCGGGGTGGATGCCGACCTGGAGGTCGGCGAAGCTCGCGGTGGTGGTGCCGTCGGTGGTCCAGGCGCGGGTGTCGCCGCGCTTGCGGAAGAGTGCCTCGAAGGTGGGGCCGGTTTCGAAGGTGCCGGCGGTCGCGGTGCGCTGGGCGGTGGTGGCGGTGAGTGCTCGGGCGGTGCCGGAGAAGGAGTAGGGGACGCCGTCGGGGTTGTCGACGGAGTAGAACGCGTCGTGGTTGGCGGGCACGGCGGTGGCGGTGGAGGCGGTGAGGGGCTTCTTGCCGTCGGCGGCGTGGACGTGCCAGGTGCGCAGGTCGTAGTGGTCGCCGTCGGTGAGGTAGCTGTAGCGGACGCCGTCGATCGCCCAGTGCCCCTGGACGGTGCCGGTGCGGGCCGAGCGCAGGTCGAAGACGGAGACGCCGTGGGTGCCCAGGACCCGCAGGCTCTCGGCGTGGGTGCCGGCGTGCTCGACCTCGATCGCGGTGTTCTCGTCGAGGGCGAAGACGCGCTGGTGGCCGGTGTCGGCCGCCAGGCGGATCGCGCGTCCCTCCCGGCCGTAGGTGCCGGTGTGGGTGTCGAGCAGGCCGGCGTCGAAGATGCCGAAGCCGCCCTGGGGGATGTAGCCGAGGCGGGTGGGGTCCTCGAAGTAGCCGGGGGCGCTGCCGTCGCGCAGCGCCTGGTAGCTGTCGCCGCCGCTGACCATGTCGGGGCCGGAGGCGATCTGTGCGCCGGCGCTGGAGCCCGCGACGACGGCGCCGGCGGCGAGCTTGCGGCGGATGGCGGCCATCACCTTGGAGTCGGTGTGGGCATCGCCGTGCAGGAGGCTGGTGATGTACCGGTACTGGTCGCCGCCGCCGAAGAAGAAGCCGGTCATCGACTCGACCTGGGCGACGACGGCGTCGGAGTCGGCTGCGTCGACGTGCTCGATGTCGACGGGCACCCACTGGGCGTCGGCCGCGCCGTAGTGCTTGAAGAGGTCCGCGTAGTAGAGACCGTTGCAGTGCGAGTTGGAGCAGGCGTCGGGGTCCGCGGCGTCGGGGTCCTGGCTCTCGGGGACGGAGGCGGCGGTCAGGACGCCGATGCGTGCCTTTCCGATGCCGCCGGCCTTGTGGATGATTTCGCCGTAGATCTCGCTGTTGCCGTCCTTGAGGCCTCCGCCGACGAGGATCAGGGTGCCTCCGGCCTCGGCGGGCCGGGCGCCGGCGGTCTGAGCGGTCGAGGCGAGGACGGTCAGTGCGGCCGCGAGGGCGAGAGCGGTCCGCCCGCAGCGGGTGCGGAGGTATCGGTTCATCCGGGAGCTCCATGGGGTCATGTGAGGGAACCGTGCGTCGCCGGGTGTGCGCCCGAGGGCGGCGCACACCCGGCGATGGGTGGCCGGGGCGGGTGAGGCAGGCAACCCGCCCGGGCCGGTCGTGGGGCCGGCGGGCCCGTGGGCGACGGGCGTGGTGTCAGCGGCGCCCGAGGCGCTCGGTGAGCGTGGCCAACAGGGCGATGCGGCCCGGAGCGCTCACGATGTCCAGCCACTCCTCGGGGGTGTGGTCGGCCCCGCCGACGGGGCCGAGGCCGTCGAGGGTGGGGATGCCGAGGCCGGAGGTGAAGTTCGCGTCACCGACACCGCCCGTGGACGCGCCGTGGATCTGCAGGCCGAGATCGGCGGCGGTGCGCAGCGCGACGGCGAGGACTGCCGCCGCCTCGCAGGTGTGCTCCATGGGCGGGCACAGGTCCAGTTGCTCGACCCGGGCGGTGGTGCCCTCGACGACGGTGCGGGCGGCGGCTGTGCGGATCTCGGCGATCGCGGTGTGCAGGCCGGCGGTGGTGGCGGCCCTGACCTCGACCTGGAGCTCGGCCTGGGGGCAGACGATGTTGGTCCGGGTCCCCGCCCGCACCACGCCGACGTTCAGGGTGACCCCTGGCCAGCGGCCGTTGAGGGCCTGCAGGGCGACCACCAGGTGGGCAGCGGCGAGCGCGGCGTTGGCGCCCCGCTCGGGCTCGATGCCGGCGTGGGCGGCCCGGCCGGTGACGGTGATCAGCAGGTCGGCGACGCCCTTGCGTTCGATGACCAGGTCGCCGTTCTCGCGGGCGCACTCCAGGCCGAGGGCGACGTGCGCCCCGGCCGCGATGCGCTCGGTCACCGGACGGCTGGCCGGCGAGCCGACCTCCTCGTCGGGGGTGGCCAGGACGACGAGTTCGGCGAACGCCATCCGGCCGTGCCGGGTGAGGAGTTCGGCTGCGGTCACGCCGGCCAGGAGGCCGCCCTTGTCGTCGCTGACGCCGGGCCCGTGGGCCAGGGTGCCGCTGGTACGGAACGGGCGGGCGGCGGCGGTGCCGTCTTCGAAGACGGTGTCCATGTGCCCGACCAGGACGATCCGCGCTCCCCCGTCCTCCACCGGCACGGAGCCGGTCAGTCTGGCGACGAGGACGTCCCCGAAGCGGCGCCCTTCCACCGCCGCGGGTGTGATGCGCTCGGTGCTGAATCCGATCGAGCGCAGGCGCTCCTCGAACCAGTCGGCGACCCGGTTCACGCCGTCGGCGTTGTAGGACCCGGAGTCGATCGAGACGAGGTGGGCCAGGTCGGTGAGGTAGCGGGGAAAGACTTCCTGCGCGGCGGCCGACAACTCGGCCGCGGCCGTGCGGTGCGCCTGGTCGGCGGGGGCGCTCACAGGACCTTGGAGAGGAACGCCTTGGTGCGCTCCTGTTCAGGGTCGACCAGGACCTTGCGCGGGTCGCCGGCCTCGACGACGACGCCCTCGTCCATGAACACGGCCGTGTCGCCGACCTCGCGGGCGAAGCCGATCTCGTGGGTGACCACGACCATGGTCATGCCGTCGGCGGCGAGGTCGCGCATGACGTCCAGGACGTCGCCGACCAGCTCGGGGTCGAGCGCCGAAGTGGGCTCGTCGAACAGCATCAGCTTCGGCTTCATGGCCAGAGCCCGGGCGATGGCCACGCGCTGCTGCTGGCCTCCGGACAGCTGCGCCGGGTAGTGGTCGGCGCGGTCGCCGAGGCCCACCCGGTCCAGGAGCAGCTGCGCCTCGGCGCGGGCGGTCGCCGTGTTCACCTTGGCGACCCGCACCGGCGCCTCCATGATGTTCTGGAGAGCGGTCAGGTGGGGGAAGAGGTTGAAGCGCTGGAAGACCATGCCGATCTCCCGGCGGCGCTCGGCGACCTCCGACTCGCGCAGTTCGTGCAGGCGGTTGCCGGCCTGCCGGTAGCCGACCAGGTCGCCGTCGACGGACAGGCGGCCGCCGTCGACCTTCTCCAGGTGGTTGATGCAGCGCAGGAAGGTGGACTTGCCCGAGCCGGACGGGCCGAGCAGGCAGCAGACCTGGCCGCGTTCGACGGTGAGGTCGATGCCCTTGAGGACCTCGAGCTTGCCGTAGTGCTTGCGCACGCCCTGGGCGTGCACCATGGGCTGGGCCATCGGATCAGCCCTTCCGGTTTCGGTTCGACGGGAGGAAGTCCGCGACGCCCACGAACATGCGGCGCAGCGGGGAGACGTGGCCGGCGCGGCTGGTGCCGCGGCCGTAGCGGCGCTCCAGCCAGGCCTGGGGGACGCTCAGGAGAGTGGTGAGGGCGAGGTACCACAGGGCGGCGACGACGAGCATCGGGATGACCTGGTAGTTCTGCGCGTACACGTCCTGGATGTTGGACATCAGGTCGTGGGCGGCGATCACCGACACGTAGGCGGTGGTCTTCAGCATGTTGATGGTCTCGTTGCCCATCGGCGGGATGATGACCTTCATCGCCTGCGGGAGGACGATGCGGCGCATCGTCAGGGCGGGCTTCATGCCCAGGGAGTGGGCGGCCTCGGTCTGGCCGGGGTCGACGGACTGGATGCCGGCGCGGACGATCTCGGAGGCGTAGGCGGCCTCGTTGAGGCCGAGTGCCAGCAGGGCCGCGATCGACGGGGTGAGCAGCTGGTTGGTGTCGAACTCGACGAAGGTGACCGTCGTGAACGGGATACCGATCATCAGGTGCTTGTAGAGGGCGGCGGCGTAGGCCCAGAAGATGATCTGGACCAGCAGCGGGGTGCCGCGGAACAGCCAGACGAAGAGGGTGGACAGCCCGTACAGGACCGGGTTGCTCGACAGGCGCATGACGGCGACGAGGGTGCCGAGCGCCAGGCCGACGGCCATGGCGGCGACGGTCAGCCACAGGGTGGTGACGAGTCCGTCGAAGATGAGGTCGGCGAACAGGTAGTGGCCGACGACGTCCCAGTGCAGGTTCGGGTTCTTGGCGAGCGAGCCGATCAGTCCGACCAGGGAGACCAGGGCGAGGGCGGCGGCCATCCAGCGTCCCCAGTGGCGCACGGGGACGGCGACCAGCCGGTCGGGGTCGGGCGTGCCCGTCATGGTGGCGCCGGTGGAGCGGTGTGCGGTGGTCGGCATGTCAGTCCACCGCGCCGTTCTTGGTGGCGGACTTGACGGCGATGGACGCGACGCCGTACTTGTCGAAGATCTTGGTGAGCGAGCCGTCGTCGATGAGCGACTGCAGGGCCTTCTGGACGGCGTCGGTCAGCTGCGGCAGGTTCTTGGCGATCGCGATGCCGTTCGGGGAGGCGTTGTAGCCGCCCTGGGCCGCCGGGTCGTCGACGACCTCGAAGGCCGCACCGTTGTCGGCGGTCTTCGCGGTCCAGCCCGCCGCCGGCTTGGTGAGGACGTCGGCGACGACCTTGCCCGAGCGCAGTGCGAGCTGGGCGTCGGAGTCCTTGGGGAACGCCTGGACGTCGATCGGCGCCCGGCCCGCGCTCTTGCAGGCGTCCTGGTGCTTGTCCAGGAGCTTCTGCTGGTTGGTGCCGGTCTGGACGGCGGCCTTCTTGCCGCACAGGTCGTCGAGGGTGACGATCTTGTCCGGGTTGCCCTTGGCGACCATGATGCCGGTGCCGGAGGCGGAGTAGTCGACGAAGTCGACGACCTTCTCGCGCTCCTTGTTGTCGGTGATCGCGCTGATCGCCGCGTCGTACTTGCCGGCCTGGATCGCCGGGACGATGCCGTCGAACTTCTGCGCCTGGAACTCGAAGGTCACGCCGAGCTTCGCGCCGAGGGCCTGGCCGAGGTCGTAGTCGAGGCCGGTCATCTCGCTCTTGCCCTCGGCCACGTACATCTCGAAGGGCGGGTACGGGATGTCGGTGGCGACCCGTACCTTGCCCGCCTTCTTGATCGTGTCGGGCAGGGCGCCGTGCAGAGCGGCGTCGGGGCTGATGGCGACACCTGCCACCGTGACCGCGGTCGCGGAGGCGGGGGCCTTGGCGGCGTCGGCGGGGGCGTCGTCCCCCTTGCTCCCACAGGCAGTCAGGGCGAGGGAGCCGCACAGGGCGAGGGCGGCCAGCGGGGCCGATCTGCGGGTGGCAGAGAAGTTCACGGAGCAACCTTTCGAGAACCTGAGCGGCGCCGAGGGGCTGCGCCGCAAGCGAGGACGTTACAGGTAAACCATCTTGATGGCCATATGTAATGAAGGATACGAACAGGTAACGCTCAACGAGCCCCAGACAAAGCCCTGATGGATGCTCAGATGGTCAAGGTTTCACCTCGACCGCTCGTTACATCTACCGCCAACATCAGCAGATCTGTATGTTCCGTTGCTGCGCCCAGCAACGCCCCCGGCTTCTGGAAGCGCAACCCTGCGCTGCCCGGCCCCCTCTCCGGCCAAGCGCACACCCTCCTCGCCGACGGCCCCTCACCCAGGCGGCCCGGCCCTCCCCCACAGGAGCACGCATGTCCCTGTCCGCACGCCCCGCAGTCGGCCGCCGCGTCGCCGGATCCCTGGTCGCCGCCCTCGGTCTGGCAACGGCCCTCCTCGCGCCGACCTCGAGCGCCCAGGCGGCAACCCCCACCGGCAGCCTGATCCTGGCCGGCGGCGCGGTCGCGGCGACCAACTCCGCGGTCTACGGCACCTTCATCTCCAAGGCGGGCGGCACATCCACCGCCCGCATCGGCGTCATCACCGCGGCCTCCGACGTGCCGGCGAACGACCCCAACGCCAACGACCCCGCCACCTGCAGCAACTCCGTCTGCAACGGCTCCTACTACGTCGACCTGCTCAAGAACACCTACGGCGCCGCCGACGCCCAGTGGATCCCCATCGACCTCGACCACATGTCCAACAACTCCAGCCAGAGCGTCATCAACCAGATCAACTCGATGACGGGCTTCTTCTTCGGCGGCGGAGACCAGAGCCGACTCGTCACCACGCTCCTCAAGAGCGACAACACCGACTCCCCCGCCCTCGCCGCGATCCGGGCCAAGTTCACCGCCGGCGCGGCCATCATGGGCACCAGCGCCGGCACCACCATCGCCAACGGCCCCGACATGGTCACCGGAGGCGAGAGCTGGGACGGCCTGCGCTACGGCTCCTACACCTCGATCAGCAGCAGCTACCCCAACGACCTCAGCTACCGCCCCGAAGGCGGCTTCAACTTCTTCACCTCCGGCCTGGTCGACACCCACTTCGCCGCCCGCGGCCGCGAGGGACGCATCACCCGCCTGGCAGCCGACACCGGCCACACCCGCGCCTTCGGCATCGACGAGGACACCGCCCTCGTCGTCACCAACCCCGGCTCCAGCAACGAGACCGACACCGTCGTCGGCACCAACGGCGTCTCCGTCTTCGACCTGCGCTCGGCCACCATCGGCACCCACAGCGGCTACTGGTCCATCGACAACGTCAAGTGGTCCTACCTGACCAACGGCGACAGCTACAACCCCACAACCTGGACCACCACCTCCACCAAGCCCACCTACAACCCCGGCACCGGCACCGTCGGCAGCCGCTGGAGCGACATCTTCTCCTCCCCCGCCCCCACCACCGGCCACCCCTACCAGATGGTGAAGATGGCGACCGAGCTCGTGAACGCCGGCCGCAGCACCTACCAGTACGGCATCAGCTACGAAAGCGGCCCGACCTTCGAAGCCGACCTCACCAAGGGCACCGGCTACCGGGCCTGGAAGAGCGGCACCGCGGTCTCCTTCGCCAACATGAACACCCACCTGTACGTCTACTGATCATGCACACCCCGGTCAGCACGCCGAACAGGCGACCCCGCTGACCGATACCCGCCCTCCGCAAGGACCGTGGCCGCACCGCGCGACGGTGCGGCCACACCGATCCACTGCAGACCTCAGCTCTCCGGCCCCGCGTGGGAACCGTTCGCCCTTGCACCAAACATGCAGGACGTGCGCCCCAGGGCGGCATCCAGGCGGGCGAGCATCGACTCGTCCGCCACGGCGTCGAGGGCGATCAGGAGAATTTCCAGGGTGAGCCGGTCGTCGTCTGCGACCGCCTGGACTATGCGGCCCACGAGGTCGCGCTGGTGTTGGTGGGTGCGTGCAGGCATCGCTTGTCAGCTCCGTCCCGGTCGGTGGGCGGTCGCAGGGCGTCAGGGTGTCTCCTGGGCCGCCGCCCCGAGTGCTGGCACAGGCATGAGGAGTTCGGCCGTCGCCGGGGTCGGGTCGGACGAGCTCAACGCCGGCGAACAGCGCGTCGAGGATCGCATCGGCCCAGGGGCCGGGGTCGCTGTCGGTAGGCAGGCGTGGCGGCGTTGCGGCGACGGCGCGCTGTGCGAAGCCGGTGTCCAGGTGGGGCGGGCGGACCTCAAGGACACTGACGGCCCGTGTGCGCTGTTCCGGACGCACGGTCTCGAGCCATCCGCTGAGCGCCGTTCGGGAGGCACGGTAAGCACCCGCCGAGGCGGTCGGACGCTCGACGATGATCCCGGTGACAGCTCCGATGCCGCCGCCCCTGCCGATGACGCGAAGAGCGCCGCGCAGAGCTGCGACCGGCGTCGGCATGTTGACCGTCATCAGGTGTTCCTCGATCTCGGCCGAGGTGTCCTCGGCCCGTCCGAATGCCACGGCACCGATGGCGACGACAGCTGCGTCGAGTCCGCCCAGCTGCTCGGCGGCCTGGCCGGCCGGCTCGGAGCAGCGGTCGAGATCGTAAGCGTCGAATGTCTGCGAGAAGGAGGAGCTGGTGCGCCGGGCGACGGCCACGAGCCGCCCGACGTCACAGCCGGCGGGAACCACAAGCGCTCCACGGTCGGCCGCAAGCTCTGCGAGCCGCCCTCCGAGCTCGCTCGTGGCGCCCACTACGAGCAGCCGCGCTCCGTCGATGTCCATGGTTCGCCTCCCGGTGGGCGGATCCCTTTCAGATCTCCTGGGTCTTGGCGGCCAGGACCTGCGGGAGCCGCTCTTCGACCTCGTCAGCCAAGCGTTCGAATGCGGTCCGCAGGAACGGGGCCGCCAGGCGTGCTGCTCCGTTGAACCGCAGCTCGGCCCGGTAGAGGAGAACCGTGCGGCCGTTCAGCGGGCGCAGGGTCATGTCGTCGGTCGCGGTGACCGTTTTGTTGCGGCCGACGAAGACAAGCCGGTCGCTGTCGTAGCGCTCCAGGGTGTACATGAGCTGTGTACGGCGGCCACGGAAGCGCGACACGTTGAGCCAGGTGGCGCCCACGGCGACCGGCCCGCGGTCGATCCGGTCGCAGCTCTCCGTTCCGGGATCCCATTCGGGAGTGTTCCCGAAGTCGGCCAGGTAGGCGATCACCTCGTTGCCCGGACGATCGATGGTGATGCTCCGTTCAACGGTGACCATCACGGAGTTCCTCTCGTGTTGATGAAGCGTGCGTCGCCCCACACTCCTGTTCGTTGCGGGCCCGCGATCGGATGGCTCTCAGTTGATCTCCCGGAGTCCCGGTCTTCCAAAGGAGTCAACAGGGCGTCGGCCGGCGAACCCCCTGGGGGCTGCGTTGTCGTCGGGCCGTCCAGCGGGCTGCGCATCGGAGCGACAGCAGGTCAGTAACCTTTGGGGGAAAGGCTGTTCGGTCACGACGCGGTACCGTTCGTCGGTACGAAGGACGCCGACTGCTGCCCAACCGCTGCCGGTGCGCCGAGTATTCTCGCCGTGCCCGGTCAGCGGCCACCGCCGGAGCATCCAGGGCCGGCGCGGCCGGCCGGTGGTGCACCGAGGTCGCCCACGACGGCTCGGTGCCCCTGTCCGGCGGTCAGGAGTCGCTCGATATGGTCGAGAGCACCTCTCAGATCGTTGGGGCGTATCAGACCCTCCGGCGGGACGGACGCCCAGCCGGGGCCCGCAATCAGCACAAACGGGTGCGAGCGGCTTCCCCGCCCTCCCCAGGCGGCCTCCATGGTCTGCCGGGCAAGGGCGTAGTCCACTGTCTGGCTGCTCTGGGACCACAGAGCTACGGCTGCCGGCCCGGTCCTGCGGACCGCTTCCAGGAGCGCCGGCGCCGGAACGGCCGGGCCGAGCATCCGGCTGGGCAGGCCGCGTTCGGCGAGTCCGGCAACGAGGGCATCCAGCGGAAGAGTGTGGAGTTCTCTCGGTGCACCGGCGAGTAGCGCGAAGGGCCCGGGCCGGGTGTCGCTGTTGCGATCGGCCACGACGCGAAGCGCTGTGGAGACATGCCAGGACAACAGGTGCTCGACCTCGACGTAGCGTTCTCCTTCGGCCGCCCACTTCCGGCCGGCGGCGCGAAGCGCAGGAGCCATGACCTCGCTCCAGGCTTCCACGGTCCCCAGCTCCGCGATCACCGACCGCAGGATCCGGGACACCTCCGCCGAGTCGAGCCGCACCGCGGCCCGCGCCAACCCGCGGCACTCGGGCCTGACGGGTCCGACCGGCAGAGCGGAGCTGCCTCCCGGCGCTGCGGCGCGCCTCGCCGACGCGGGCGCTGCGTCGCCGGATCCTGCCGGATCCGCCCCGGGGCGCAGCGCCAACCTCGCTGCTTCGCCCGGCGCGACGCCGCGAGCAGTCAGGTTGCACATCACCTCGACCACCGCGATGTCCTGTGGGCTCCAGCGGCGGTGCCGGCCGGTCTCGTGGTGCGCCGGTCCGATGCCGTACCTCCGCTCCCAGGACCGGACCGTTGTCGGCGAGACACCGAAACGGCGGGCCACGTCGCCTGTGGTGACACATGCTCCATCACGCTGCTCATCGACGACGGGAGCCGAATGAGCAGGCGTGCCAGACGTCGCTAGTCCAGCCATGGGAACATGCTCCTCACCCTGGCGAGCAGGCCGGTTCGGCTACGAGGAACCGCTACTGACGGTTCGCAGGGTGAGGCCGGTGGATGCCCGGGTGAGAGGCCTGTCCCATCCAGGTCGTACGGGCCACGGGAACGCTTCGGCGCTTGCCCCGATGGATCGCGAGGGGTGCGCGCGAAGAGCGCCGGATCTGAGAACGCCATGCCAGTTCGCCTCGGATGTAGGGATCAGAGGTCTGAGAGGCGGCGCAGCCGCCGGAACACGAAGGCCATGGCGACGCCGGCCGGGAGAACCGGTACTACGGCAGTGGCGGTGAAGGCGACGGCGCAGATGAGGCAACCCGCCGCAAAGGAGGCCGGCAGAGCGACCCCGACGACGAGTGTCACCGGCCGCCAGGCGAGCCAGTTCAGCGTGCCCCTGCGGCGTCCGAGAAGGCGCAGTTCTGCAGTGCTGAGGTGGACTGCCATCACGCTCACGCCTCCGCCGACGGTGACGACTCGAGCCTCGCACTGCTTCTGTGCCGATTTCCTATCGCATCGCTTGTGCAGTGGAAGCCTGTGCCCACGCGACCACCCCCGTTGCGGCCGCCGTCGGAGTGTCTGCCCAGGAGAGGTCCGCAGGTCCGGCTGGTGCAGGGACGGTTGTCAGCGTCGGCGGCGGCGTGCGACGGCCCGCCGGGCAAGGACGCGAGGTGACTGGCGGGCGGACTACGTGCGGCGTTACGCGAAGGAGGAAGACGTACCGGAGTACCGGAAGCGGGATCTGGTGGTGGTCATGGATTCCGCCGAGCGGCTATCCGAGCTCGAGATCCGGTGCTCCCAGCTGCGCGCTCAGGGCGAGGAGCCCGGTCATCGGCATGGTGAGCTGCAGCCGGTCGGCGACCGTAGCGGCGGCACGGGCGATTGGCTCGCCGGTGAAGGCGACGGAGAACTGGCCCAGGAGAGCGACCGCTGCAGTTGCCATACGATCGATCCTCGGGAACGCCGATGACGCCCGCAAGCCAACAGCCCCCGCACGGCGTCACTGAAGTCCCCCGCCCCGGTGCACGAGGATGGGTGCTCATGCCGGACGGATCACGGTTCAGGTGTGGGCGAGGCGGGTCCGGGTGGCCGTTCACGGCAAAGCGCCCCTGCATGCCGGGGCTGCGGAGGAGCCGGGCGGGGTAGCCGGGTCCGGTGCACACCTGGACGTCCTGGCGGTGGAGAGGTTCGCCGCATGAGGAGCAGACGACCTTGGACTGGGTGTCGTGGCCAAAAGTGGTGCGGCGCGTGAGCACGGGAATGCCGTCGTCATCGGCCTGCCGGCGGTCGGCCCGGACGCTGATCCCTGCAAGGACGCCGGAGAAGTCCCCGGCCTGTTGCGGACGTACGCAAAGCCGCCGCTCCGAACGCTGCAGAGCATGGCCGACAGGAATAACCCCCTGTGGCTTCCTCCTGGCGCTTGGGAGGGTGCCACAGAGGGCTGCGGTGGTATCGGTACGTGAAGTGTGGTCAGTAGGGCGTCGGCTTGCTCGGGGTCGGCTCATCGAGCCGGGCCGGCGATGCCGGGGCGGGGCGCCGAGGAGTGGATCGGCCGGACCGTCTGGGGTGCGGTCGACTCGGGGTGACGGTGTCGCCAGTACGGGTTGTCGAGCGGAAGCTTGGCGCTGACCCGTCCGTACATCCCGAACGTGGCAATGAACAGGCCCATCACGAAGCTGAAGAGAACGTTGGGGATCCGGAAGGCCAGCACGTTGGCTCCCGAGTCGAGCAGGGCGAGATTGACGAACCCGCTCAGGACGAAGAGGGTTCCGACGACGATGTTGATGGTGGACGCGGTGTTGCCGCCGATCGCTGCTCCGACGATCAGTACCACGGCAGTGGCGATGGAGATCCAGCTGAGCAGACCGTTGCTGGACAGGCCGGCGACCCGCTCGCCGGTAGTGCTGAAGAATGCCAGGCCGTCCGCCAGGCCCAGACAGCCGAAGACCAGCAGGACCACGCCGCACAGTCCGGCGCCGAACCGGTAGACGTTGGCGAGCCGGTGGTCGACGGGAAGCTCGTCGCGGAAGTCCATGACAGCGCTCCATTTCGTGCTTCGGAGACGGGCGCCTCCGTGTTCCAACGTCGCCGGAGGGCACACCGGGCGAAAGTCGCATCGTTCACGCACCGCTTGGTGTGTCCAGGCATCCCCGAAGCAGTGGGCGGCGTCCGCGCCGGAGCGGGTCGCGGCTGTGGTCGGCAGCGGGCTGCCCGCGCAGGAGGCCCCCTACCTCCAGGCGAGCAGAGGAGGGGCTCCTGGAGCGTCCCGGTCGGTCGGCAGCCGAAACTCGGCTACCCGCCGATCAGGCGGCGGGGGTCGAGAAGCTCGTCAAGGACCTCGGGTGGAAGCACGTCCGCTTCGCCGGCCACGTCACGTACCGGGCGCTGTTGCGCCACTGCGCGTCGCGCGAGCTCGGTGGACAGCTTGTAGCCGATGACGGGGTTGAGCGCGGTGGCGAGGACGGCGGATCCGCTGGCGTGGCCGTAGGTCCGCTCGGCGTCTGCGCGGATTCCCTCGATGCACGTCGATGCGAGGAGCGAGCAGGCGGCGGTAAGACGGCGCTGGGCGGTCAGGAGGCTGTGGGCGATGAGGGGTTCGAAAGCGTTGAGCTGGAGTTGGCCGGCCTGTGCGGCGAGCGAGACCGCGGTGTCGGCGGCGATGACGTCGAAGCAGACCTGGGTGACGGCCTCGGGGATGACGGGATTGACCTTGCCGGGCATGATGCTGGAGCCCGCCTGCAGCTCGGGCAGTTTGATCTCGGCGAGGCCGGCCTGGGGACCGGAGGCCAGCAGGCGCAGGTCGTTGCAGAGCTTGACCAGGCGCAGCGCGAACCGCTTGAGGGCGCTGGAGAGTTCGATGAACGCTCCGGTGCTCTGCGTGGCTTCGACGAGGTCGCGGGCCGGGTGTACGGGCACTGCGGTGATCTTGGCGAGGTGGTCGGCGCAGGCCTGTGCGAAGCCGGGGTAGGCGTTGAGCCCGGTGCCGATGGCGGTTCCGCCCATGTTGATCTCGCACAGGGCCTGGGTGGAGCGGTTGAGGACGGCGATGTCGTCGCGGACTCCGAGCTCGAAGGCCTTGAATTCCTGCCCGAGTGTCATGGGGACGGCGTCCTGGAGCTGGGTGCGGCCCAGTTTGACGATGTCTTCGAAGGCGGTGCCGCGTTCGGCAAGAGAGCCTGCGAGACGCCCCATGGACGGTATGAGCGCGTGGGCGGCTTCGTAGAGGGCGAGCTTGACCGCGGTGGGGTAGGCGTCGTTGGTGCTCTGGCCGAGGTTGACATGGTCGTTGGGGCTGAGCAGCGCGTAGTTGCCGGGCTTGCTTCCCAGGATCTGGAGGGCTCTGTTCGCGATGACCTCGTTGGCGTTCATGTTGGTGGAGGTGCCGGCGCCGCCCTGGAGGACGTCGACGAGGAAGTGCTCGTGCCAGAGGCCGGCGCGGATCTCCCGGCAGGCATGGACGATGGCGTCGGCGAGGAGCGGGTCGAGGACGCCCAGATCGGCGTGGGCGAGCGCTGCGGCCTGTTTCACCGCGGCGACGGCAGCGACGAGTTCGGGGTGGACGGAGACGGGTGTTCCCGTCAGGGGGAAGTTCTCGGTGGCCCTGAGGGTGTGGATGCCGATGTAGGCGTCCGCGGGCAGCTCGCGGTCGCCGAGGAGGTCGTGTTCGACGCGCTGGGGGGTGCTGGTGGGGGCGGTGTGTGTCGGGTGAGGGTTCACGGCGTTCCAGGATCTGTCGCGAGTCCCGTACAGCTCGTACTGTACGTTTCAGAGTGACTAACTAGCAGAGCTCCTGTAACGAAGCAACATCCGACCGCCGCCGGGCGGGCCGCGCAAAGAGCGCACCGGACCACACCTTCGACACCGTTGCGCGAATGTAACTCTCGATACATTCACTCACGACTCGATGCAGATGTAACTTCTGTTCGCGCCTCGCACACACTCCCCCGACGCGCATGATCGAAGGGCTCCTGCCATGACCTCCCACAGCACCGCCGCGATCAAGGTGATCACGTCGCTGACCCTGGCGACCGCCTGCGGCCTCGCGCTGACCGCATGCGGATCCTCCAAGGCCGACACGGCCTCGGACGGCAAGGCCGCATCACCGGCCGCCGCGGCCACCTCCATCAATGGCGTCACGATCTCCACGGACCCCAAGCTCACCGAGAAGCTGCCCGACGCGATCAAGAAGGCCGGCAAGGTGCGGGTCGCCACCGACCTGCCGTACCCGCCCTTCGAGATGTACATCGCCGAAGGAAGCAAGGAGATCACCGGCATCGACTACGACCTGGGCCAGGCGATCGGCGCCCGACTGGGCGTCAAGTTCGAGTTCGCGAGCCAGAAGTTCGACGGCCTCCTCCCCGCGGTGCAGGCGGGCAAGTTCGACGCCGTCATGTCCGCCATGACGGACAAGAAGGAGCGCCAGCAGGCCGCCGACTTCGTCGACTACATCAACGCGGGCCCCGGCTGGCTCGTCAAGAAGGGCAACCCCGACGGCATCAAGGTCGTCACCGACGTGTGCGGCAAGAGCGTCTCGGTGCAGACCGGCACCAACCACCAGAAGATCCTCGAACAGCGCCAGGAGCTGTGCAAGCAGCAGGGCAAGCCCCCGATCACCGTCCTCGCCTTCCCCAAGGACTCCGAGGCGCAGCTCGCGCTTCGCGCCGGGAAGGTGTCCGCGGACTTCCTCGACGAGGTGACAGCTGCCTACGTGGCGGACACCGCGGACGGGGGCACCACGTTCGAGACCGTCGTCGGCAAGGAGGCCGTCGGGCCGACGAGCGCCTCCCCGATCGGGATCGGTGTCTCCAAGTCGGTGCCCGGGCTGAAGGAGGCCATCCAGGCCGCGCTGCAGTCGCTGATGGACGACGGCTCCTACGGCAAGATCCTCGCGGGCTACCACGTGCCCAACATCGCCATCCCGAAGGCGACCATCAACGGCGCCCTCGACTGACGACCCGCAGCCGACAGCCGTGCCCGGCCACCCCTCTCAGGGTGGCCGGGCACGGCTTTTGTCGTTCGGAGCCCGGGGCCGCCCGGCGCGTCATCGGGACAGCGAGGTGTTCACAGTCCCCGGGCGACGGCGGTTTCGCTCTCCTCGGAGGGCAGTTGGCCCAGCGGGCCGTCGACCAGGAGGGCGGACAGACCGTGCGCGGCGGACCAGAGACGTACTGCGCCCCGGCCGACGCTCCGGCGGCAGCGCGCCGACGTCGACCAGGTCGTCCAGGCGCAGCGCGAGGGCGCGTAGGGGTCTGCGGCCGAGGCCAGCCGCGATCCCAGCTGACGAACGTCCGCGCCCGCCGGAGGGCCACCCGTCCAGCGAGGAGGTCCTGGCACAGGTGCCGCAGTAACGCCCAGGATCGTCCGACAGCCACGAGCCGAGCCCGTGCCGTGAGCGGATGGAAGGCGCCGGACTCATCACGGGCTTCGATCAACCTGTCCGTGTACAGCAGCACGAGGTCCCCTCCCGGAACGGGAAGCTCTCGACCTCGACACCGTCCGGGCCGAATCCGGTGAGGCCCAACGGCGGAGCGGGCTGCCGGGCTTCCAGCGGCAGCACCGTGCCGTCACGCAGGAGCAGTGGCGGCGGGTGGCCGCAGTCCGCGAGGTGGATCACCGGCTCGGTCCCGGGGATGTCGAGCACGACCGCTGAGATGAAGGATTCGCCGTCGTCGGTATCCAGGGAACTGCCGGCAGCATCCTGGAGGTTGGCCTCGCCGCCTGACTCACCGAAGACCGCTTTCTCCAGATGGGCGACCCAACGGAGCAGGTCGACCTGCCGGTAGACCGCCTTGCGGAAGGCGCCGAGGGCCAGCGAGGCCTCACCGATCGCCTCCAGCCCCTTGCCTCGAACGTTGCCGACCAGGAAGCGGCTGCCCCGCCGGGTGCGCACGGCCGCGTACAGGTCGCCGCCGATCTGGGCCGCGGCCTCCCGCCGCCAGGTAGACCGAAGCGATGCGCAGCGGTCCCGTCCGCGCCGGGATCGGCCGCTGGACCACGCACGGCCTGGGTGGCCTCCGCCACCGAACGCAGCTGCCGCAGCTCCCGCTCGTGACGCTCGCGCAGCCGCGCGAAGAGGGCGACGAGCAGCGGCCCGAGGTGCATCTGCGGTGGGGCCGGCATATGTCCACGATCGAGATGGTAACGATCAGCACGAGAGGGATGATGATCGTCTTCCCGCTCTGCTGGTTGGGCGCCACAGGGTCCAGCCACCGCCGTGAGTTCATCTCTCCTGCATGCCTTGCCCGGGACGGTGGTCACATCCGGTGGAGGCCCCGGCATGTCCGGCGGCGGTATCCGGGGACAGACGATTCGATCGCCTTCTCCTACTCACGAAGACTCCCAGTAGAAGCGTCCCTCCAACCGGTCGGGGCTGAGGAAGCCGAAGCCGTACCCGTATCCGAAGTTGAGGAAGTACCTGTCGCCGTCGTCAGGGCTGTCCTGAAGCCGGACGAAGAAGAGCCACGGCTCCTCGACCTGCGCTGTTGTATGCGGGAACGAAGCGGTCCCGCCGAGATACTCCACCAGGTCGGCGCCGAAGAATTCGACGTCGTCAGGACTGTCGCCGCGCATGGACGCCTCCCACGCCACGTCGCGGGCCACCTGCCGCTCAAGGTGGTCCGGCACTGTCGCGAAGTCCACATGGAACTCGACAGGGATCTCCTCTTCGTCGGGGCCCCACCGCCACAGGGTCCGACCGTGGGTGTCGGTGTCTCCGACGGACGCGAACGGCGGGATCCGGCCGCCAGGCTGCACGAGCAGCAGGCCGTCACCATCCTGCGGGCCGAGGCCACCCATGATGCGGCCGTCCTCTCCGACAAAGAGGTACGCGAGCCGGAGCTCGTCCCCGGGCACCGGAAACTGGCCGATGAACACCAGGGGCTGGCCAGTGACCGGATCAACTGGCCAGCAGGGCTCTTCGAGCCAGACCGGTTCGCCACCGAGCTTCGCGACCGGCGCGGTGATGGGCTCGTCCGCCGCCCGGAGTGTCAACGTCAGCCGCGGCAAGAACGCCGCGTCATAGGGGCCGCGCGCCCCCGCAGATGGTCGCGAAAACATGGCGAGAGCCTACGGCTCCGCGATGACAGACCGGGATGGTGTCCCCGCCCTCGGCCGGGCCCAAGCCGGCGCTTGGACCGATCGGACGCCTCCGATGTCACAAGATCAGCGGCAGAGCCCATTCACCCGTATCCCATTGGGCACGTTGTGGAGTACGCGGACACGGTCGGCCAAACAGTGGTAGGAGTTCGGGTCCTCCAGGGCCCTGAGGGCGTCTGGGTGCGTCGGTCAGCGGGACAGGGTGCGCTTGAGGCGGATCGCCGCGCGGTCCGCAGGCCGGACGGGTGTTGCGGCCGGGATGTGTCGGCGCGTCAGCCGGTCGGGGCAGGAAAGGCTGGGCGGCACGCCGCGGGGGTTTCGGCGCGCCGCCCAGCCGGCTCAGGTCGCCGGGGGTTCCTCGGCGGGACGGGCGCTCTCGGGCCTGCCGGGCCACCAGAAGCGCCGCCCGGTGAGCAGGACCAGCGCGGGGACGAGGACAGTGCGTACCAGGAGCGTGTCGAGCAGGACGCCGATGCCGACGATGATGCCGATCTGGGTGAGGGTGATGAGCGGGAGGACGCCGAGGACGGCGAACACGGCGGCGAGGAGGATGCCGGCGCTGGTGATGACGCCTCCGGTGGAGGCCAGGGCGCGCAGGACCGCTCGGCGGGTGTCGTGGCCGGCGATGGTGTCCTCGCGGGTTCGGGCGATCAGGAAGATGTTGTAGTCGACTCCGAGCGCGACGAGGAAGAGGAAGGACAGCAGGGGGACGTTGGTGTCCATGGCGGGGAAGTCGTAGAACGTGCGGAAGATCGTCCAGCTGGCGCCGAGGGCGGCGAAGTAGGAGACGATGACGGTCGCGACCAGCAGGAGCGGTGCCACGAGGGCGCGCAGCAGGGCGATCAGCACGATGAGGACGATCGCGAGGACGAGGGGGACGACGACGCGGGTGTCGTGGGCGTTGGCGCGGGAGACGTCGTAGGCCTCGGCGGTGGTTCCGCCGACGATGGCGTCGGACTGCGGGACCTGTGCGACGCGCTGGCGCAGTTGGTCGATGGTGCGGTCGGAGGCGCCGGTTCCGGGGGCGGAGTCGAGGACGACGTCGGCGCGTGCCCATCGGTCGGTGTGCTGGCCGAGGGTGACGGCGGAGACGCCGGGGACCTGGCGGGCGGCTTCGACGACCTGGTCGCTCGTGGCGGTGCTGGAGATGAGGGTCAGGGGGTCGACGGCGCCGGCGGGTTGGACGGCGGCGAGGGTGCGCTGTCCGAGGACGGCTTCGGGGGTCTTTCGGAACGAATCGGCCTGGGGGAGGCCGGTTTTGAGGCCGAGTGCTCCGGAGGCGAGGACGAGCAGGACGGCGGTTCCTCCGATGGCGACCTGGGCGGGCCGTTCGGCGACGCCGTGGCCGATGCGCGACCACAGGCCGCGGCGGTCGGCGGTCACGGGGTCGCCGACCTTGGGGATCAGTGGCCAGAACAGCCACCTGCCGGGAAGGACGAGGGCGGCGGGCAGGACGACCAGACCGAAGAGCATCGCGGTGAGGATGCCGACGGCGCCTGCGAATCCGAGGCCGCGGTTGCCGGTGAGTTCGGCGGCAAGCAGCGTGAGGAGGCTGAGGACGACGGTGGTTCCGCTGGCGAGGACGGCGGGGGCGGTGCCGCGCCAGGCGCGTGCCATGGCGGTGAACCGGTTGTCGGTGAGGTGGAGTTCGTCGCGGTAGCGGGAGACCAGGAGGAGGGCGTAGTCGGTTCCGGCGCCGAAGACGAGGACGGAAAGGATTCCGGCAGCGGAGGCGTCGACCTCGACGCCGGCGTGTGGGGCGAGGACGCCGACCAGGATGCCGGCCATGCGGTCGCCGGCGCCGACGACGAACAGCGGCACCAGCCACAGGATGGGGCTGCGGTAGGTGATCAGGAGCAGGACGGCGACGACCGAGGCGGTGGCGATGAGGAGGGTGCTGTCGGCGCCCGCGAAGACCTTGGTGACGTCGGCTCGGAAGGCGGGTCCGCCGGTGACCTGGGCCTGCAGGGGCGCGGCGAGGTTCTCGGAGGCGCTCTGGCGGATGTGGTCGATGGTCGCGGTGTTCTCGTCGTCTCCTGCTCCGGTGGGCAGCAGGACGGCGACGGTGGCGACCTTGTTCTCGACGACCTGCGGGCGGGCGGCTTCGGGTGCCAGTCCGAGCGTGCCGAGGGATGCGGACCGCTCGGTGACGAGCGCTTGCTGCGCGGCAGTGAGGGGGCTGCCGTCGGTGTTGCTGTAGACCACGATCGCGGGGGCGACGGCTCCGGCGGGGAAGGTCTTGACGATCTCGGCGACCTTGGCGGACTGCGACGAGGCGGGGAGGGAGGTACCGGTGGCCTCGGTGGTGGTGGCGTCGGAGGGGCCAAGGGTGAAGGCCGCGCCGAGTCCGATGACGGTCAGCAGGAGGACCAGCCACGCGATCGTGCGAGGGCGCTCGGGCCCTGCGGTGTGATCGGCGCTGGGAGTGGACCGGCTCGGGCGGCCGGTCATGGTTCGGGACACGGAGACGCACCCTCTGAAGTCGTTAAGTGGCTTAGCGATTCCCACCGTGTCAGAATTGCCGTCATGGCGCAACACCACTCGTTCGGAGCCGGCACCGATTCGGATGGGACCACCGGCCGACCCGGCCCGCGATTCGGCGAATCCGCAGGTGACGAGCTATCCGCTGCACTGCGGGAGGTCCTGACCCTCACGCAGTTGGCGCGCGCCGCGCTCGCCGAGCGGCTGCACATGCCGTTGACGAACGTCGAGGCGGTCGAGCACGTGCTCATCGCCAAGAGCTCCGGTGAGCCGATCGGACCGGTCGAGCTCTCACGGCGGCTCGGAATCACCAGCGCCGCCGGCACACAGTCGGTGAACCGACTGGTGTCGGAAGGGCACATGACCCGCGCGCCCCACCCCGACGACCGGCGCCGCCAGATCCTGGACGTCACCGAGAGCGGCTTCGAGCACGTGATGGGCGAACTCGCCCCGCTGCTGGGCCTGGTCTTCGGCGCGTCCGACGGCCTCGGCGAAGCCGAACGGGCCGGCGCCCGAAGGTACTTGGAGAACGTGGCCATCGCCTACCGCCGCTACCTCGAGCAGGACGCCGAGAAGAGGCCATAGGCCGGGTCCGGCGCTCCGTGCGCCGGACCCGGGTCGAGATCCAGGTCCATCCCGACCGCCGGCCAGGTGTTGCCGCAGGCAGCAGTCAGCCGGCTTCGGCAGCACCCCCGCGACGGTCGAACCAGGCACTGCGGTGGTCGCCGGCCTCGGCGCCGGTGGCCCTGTCCTCGTAGTGCGCCAGGGCCAGGCCCAGGCCGAAGAAGGTCGGCGCCCACTCACCGACGAAGATCCCCCATCGGTCGGCCCGTTCGATGCCGGCCTGCTCGGCCTTCATCGAGACGATCCAGCTCACGAGGGAAAGTCCCACCGAGCCGAGCGCGGCCGCGTAGGCGTGCTCACTGGTGATACCGGCGTCGTGAAGCTTGCGAACGATCATCATGGTGATCACTCCCTGCCTTCGTCGAGGTGCCCCCGGTCCTCAGAGTGCACACAGCAGCTCCCCGACCGGCAGTCGCATCGGTTGCGCACGCATAGCCCGCAGCCGCGAGCCCCGTGGCCGCAGGTCACCCTCGGGGAGCGCGGGCGCGACGGCGTGGTGGGCCGGATGCGTGGTTACGACGGTGCGGGGACGCGGCAGGCGCCTCGCATCACGCGGATCAGCTGGTCGGCGGCGTGGCGCGGGCCTGCGGCGAGGGCTTCGGCGCGCCTGGCACCGGTGCCGTGACTGCCGGTCGCCAGCAGGTCCCGAAGAGCCGCCCCGGCGCTCTTCACGTCGAGGGTGTTCGGGTCGCGGGAGATGCCGAGGCCGGCGCGCTCGAGATCGTGGGCGATGGCGAACTGGTCGCTGGAGAACGGCAGGACGAGCGCCGGCACGCCCGCCATGAGGCACTCCGTGAAGGAGTTGTTGCCGCCGTGGTGGACCATTGCGGCGGTGTGCCCCAGGAGCGCCTGCTGGGGCACGGAGTCGGCGATGTGCAGGCGCTCCAGCGACGCCGCCGCCAACTGCGGATCGTGCGTGAGTTCGTCGACCCGGTTGCCGGCGGCGACGATCACCGACGCGTCCGTGTCCTCCAGTACCGCCCGGGTCACCGTGCGCAGGACGTCGTGGCGGGCAGAGAGGAACGTGCCGAAGGCGATCAGGACCAGCGGGCGCCCGCCGGAGGTCAGGCGGGCGACGACGGCCTGCCAGCCGTCGTCGAGCGCGGTCTTCGGCGACTCGGCGGTGCAGTGCCCGGCGTAGATGGGCACCGGACCGGACGGGGCGGGCGGGAGCCACGGCAGCGGCAGGTAGTTGAAGACCACGGCGTGCGGCGAGCACAGGGCGAAGGCCCGTTCGGGCAGGGGCCGCCCGGGTGCGTGGCGCCCGGCCACGCGATGGAAGGCCTGGGTGAACGCCGCGTCGTTCACGGCCGCCGCGTCCCGCAGTTGCGCGAGGGCGTCCGGCTCGGGACGGACCGTGTCGGGCCAGGCGTAGGGCAGGCCGAAGAACGCCTCCCGGTGGGTGGGGATGTAGCTGGGGTGGCCCGGGCAGAACGTGGCGTAGAGCAGGCCCAGACAGTGCATGGCCAGGGTCACCGGATAGCTGAGCTGGTCCACCAGATACCAGTCGGGGCGCACCTTCCGGTCGAAATCACGGATCTCCGCCAGGATCCGGTCGGGGTCGGCGAGCATGTCGTCCCGTCGGTGACGCGCCTGGGTGAGCAGGGCCGCGACGGCGCCCTCCCGGGTCGCGTCCAGGAACTCCCGGAGCCGTTCGGCTTCGCTGCCGGCCTGCTCGGTCCGTTCCGCGATGCCGTTGTTGGCGTTGCGGGTGACAGTGAGCTCGGCGAAGCCCAGGCCGTGCTCCTGGGCCAGGTCGGCGAAGGCCGGTGCGCAGGCCAGCGTGACGTCGGCCCCAGTGTCGCGCAGCGCGGCGCCCAGCACGCTCAGCGGTGCGGCGTGCGAGCGAAACGGCGGGCTGATCACAACGACTCGAGGCACGGGATCCTCCGGTGCCGACACGGTCCGCGGCCGCCGGTGACGACCGAGAGCGGGAGTGCCGGTTCCTTCCGATGATGCCACGCGCCCCTCGCGGCCCTACCCGAGCGACGTACGGACCGCCGTCCCATCCGGTGGGGGTCACGGTTCCGAACCCATCTGCGGCAGCGCCACCGACGAAGGGCCCACCCCGATGCCGCGTGACACCTCCACTCCGTCCGACAACATCAACGCCTCAGCCCCGGACCTGCTCGACGTCCTGGCCCAGTGGCGGCACCACTGGTGGAACCGCGCCCCGTCCACGCCCGAGGGCGACGACCTCCTGTCGCTGCTCGCCCGGGCCGAGTACGGCCACGGCACCGAGCGCCACAGCACGCACACCCTCGCACCCGACGACCTCCAGGCGGCGGAACTGCGCAGAGCAGCACGGGCAGGCGACCCGTGCGATCCCCTGGCGCTGGTGACCGCGGCCCGCGGCAACCCGATGCTGCGCAGCGCCCTCGCCGAAGCCTGGGCGGTCACCGTCGACGCCGGCCACCGGGACCACGCGAGCGCGGCCCTGCGCAGCAGGCTCCTGCTGCCCGTCGCCGCGGCGGAGGCCGCCTGCCTGCTCGACCTGGCCGAGGCGCACGGCCTGCGGCCGCTCACCGCCGCCGAATGCGCCGCCCGCGCGCGCAGCGAGGACCGGTGGGAGCGGCACGCCGCGCTGCGCTATCTCTCCGGCGTCCCGGGCGGCCGCGACGTGCTGCCGACGCGCCCGCGCACCTCCGACCCGTACGAGTCGATGCTGCTGTCGGCCGCCTGGAACCGGGCGGCGCCGGCTACCTCCCCGGGTACCGATTTCCGGTGGGCCGTTCGAAGCCTGCCCGCCCGGCCCACGGCCGGCCTCGTCACCGCGCAGTCGATGATGATGGGGCAACTGAGCGAGCCCGGTGTCGGGCTCAGCGGAGGGATGAGCGTCCTGGTCGCCGGCCTGGGTGATGCCATGGCAGCCACCCGGCAGATCTCGCGGGTCCTCACCGTCGTCCTCATGGACTCCTCACAGCTTCGCCGCAGCCGCTCGCTGGTCGAGCAGATCGGCCCCGGCCACTGGGCGTTGGGAATCCCGGTACCCGGCAGCGACCCGGTCGATCCGGCCACGGCGCTCTGTCTGCGTCCCGCCATCGGCTGGTGGGCGAGTCGCCTCCTGGAGCTTCCCGGCGCCGCTCCGGATGTGGTGCACGCCCGCTTCGCGGACGACTGCTCGCTGGCCGTCGCCGACGCCGCACGACGGTGCGGGTCCCGCTTCGTGTTCACCGCCACACCCGATCCGCATCGCACCATGACCGAACGGCACCGGGGCGTGCCGCGAGCCTCGCGCAGCGAACCGGCGGCGGCCCTGCGCCTGGACCTGCACCGGATCTTCGCCGCCGACCGCCTCGTCGCCCGCTCCGACCTGCTGGTCACCATCCCCGGGCGCACCGGCGCCGACGACCTGTCCGCGCACTTCCCCCAGCTGCGCGCCGCGTCGGACACCCGCCGCATCGCCTCTCCCCCCGAAGGCATCCCGCCCTTCACCCCGCAGGCCGGTGACGAGCAGGTCGCCGGCACCCTCCTCGGCAGGCTGTTCGACGACGGGGCCCGCCCGGACAGCCTCGACGCCGCGGCACGCGGAATGCGCCTGATCCTCAGCGTCGGACGCCTGCACCCCGTCAAGCAGCAGGACCGGCTGGTGGAGGCCTGGCTCGAAGCGGAGCTGCACCTGTCCACGACGATGCTCCTGATCGGCGGATCGGCGCCCGGGGTCGCCACACCCGTGGAGAAGGAGATGCGGGCCAGGATCGCCAAACTCCTCTCCGGACACCCGGAGGCACGCCGCCGCATCGCTCTGTGGCCCGCCCTGCCCAACCGCCATGTGAGGATCCTCGAAAGAGCGCTCGCCCACGGGGACCGGGTCGGCCCAGCACTGTACGTATGTCCCAGCGCCAAGGAGGAGTTCGGCCTCGCGATCCTCGAAGCGATGGACTCCGGCCTTCCCGCCGCCGGCCCACAACGCGGAGGTGTCCCCCACTACATTCGTGCCGGCGCCAACGGATTCCTCCTCCCCACCGACTCGGCACCCGCCCTCGCGGAGCAACTGACCGCGCTCGCCGACCTGACCGACAGCGAGCTCGCCAGGGTCGCGGCCGCAGGCCGCCGGAGCGTGGCGACCCGCTTCTCGGCGTCGGCCATGGCGGAGTCCCTGGCGGCCGAGTACCACCGGCTCACAGCTTCCGCTCCATCTCCTCGCCAGGCCCGGTGACCGGCGCCGTACGTTGCCCGCCGCCCCCGGGAAATTGCATCTGCTGCTGATGGCGATTCGTCAACTTGACCCGGTCCTGAGGGACCGGGCTTGTGGGTAGGGCGTGACTGGCTGTCGCGTGGCCTCCCACGTCTGAGAGCTGCCGTCAGGCTGGCTCTGGGACGCATGACTGACGCCCCGCTGTCCACGCTTCTTCGCCCTTACGGGCGATGTTCCGGGAACCGTTGTAGTCCGCGTGCATGATGACGCCGCAGGCGCGGCACGCGAACTCCGATTGGCTGGACCGGTTCTTCCGGTCGATGTGGTGACACTCGGAGCATTGCCGGCTGGTGTGCGCCGGATGGACGTACACCAGCGGCACCCCGGCGCGTTTGGCCTTGTACGCGATGTACCGGCCGAGCTGGTGGAAGCTCCACGAGTGCAGGTTGGTCCGCTGGTCCTTGCGGAGCCGTACCCGATTGCGGATGCCGCTCAGGTCTTCCAGAGCGACACCGCGACCGGTGCGTTCAGCGGTGGTGACGATGGACTTGGAGATGCGGTGGTTGACGTCCGCCGCGTAGCGGGCTTCCTTCCGGGCCCGCTTCTTGAGCAGGCGCTTCGCGGACTTGGTGCCCTTGGCCTGCAACTTCTTCCGCAGGTCGAGCTGCCGCTTGCGGTGCCGGTTCAGGCCACGTCCGGTGTGACGCCTGCCGTCCGAGGTGGTGGCGATGTTGACGATCCCGAGGTCCACCCCGAGGAAGGCGGCCGGGTTCTCGTTGAGCGGCTTCTCGTGCACGTCGCAGGTGGCGATCAGGTAGAACACGCCGTCCCGCCGGATCAGGTCGCTCTCACCCCGGCGATGGTCGCGGAGGGTCTTGAGGGCGTCCGGCGAGCACGCGAACCGCACGCCCTTGAGCCGGCCGGCGGTGGTCCAGATGCTCACGGTCTGCCGGTCCAACTGCCAGGACAGACACCGGTCATCGAACGGCTGAGCGGCGTCGGGTCGGAACGTGATCTGTTTGGAGTCGGCCCTGGCCCGGCGCTTCGACCCCGATCGGCCGAGGTTCCCGGCGCGGATGTTCGCCTTCAACGTGGTGTAGGCGTCCCGAACCTTCTTGATCGTGTGCTGCGCGGCCTGCGCCCCGAGCCCACGTGCTTTCAACTCGGCGTAGGTGTGCTTGCGCAGCTCGTACTCACGCGGGACGCCACGCTTGAATGCGACGCCGGACACCCAGCACGCCGCCTCGTTGACCGTGCGCAGGGTGAACTCCAATGCCGACGCCTGCTCGGACGTCGGCAGGAGTTTCACCTGCGTCACGATCTTCACAACCGTGATCGTATCGTTGATCTATGTCGCCACGCTGGGAGCCAAACCCCGACATCCGTAGGGGAAGAACGGTCGTCTACACCCTCCATGCGCATTTGGTCTTCACCCCCAAGTACCGGCGCGGGCCGTTCACCGAAGAGATCCTGCGGCGCTGCGAAGAGATCATGCGCGCCGTCTGCGCCGACTTCGAAACCGAGCTGGTGGAGTTCAACGGCGAACGCGATCACGTGCACCTGCTCGTCCACTACCCGCCGAAGGTCGCCCTGTCCCGGCTGGTCGGCTCGCTCAAGGGCGTCTCAGCTCGGCGCCTGCGCCAGGAGTTCCCCGCCCACATTCGCAAGTACCTGTGGGGCGAGCACTTCTGGTCGACTTCGGGTTGCGTCCAGGGAAGTGGTGTACGGGTTCCACCCATTCCGGGGGTTTCGTCCCGGTAGCGGGTGTCACCTGAAAACGTAAGACGGCCATCGG
>NZ_JBICYJ010000071.1:0-30528 GCF_043200835.1 Kitasatospora sp. NPDC048365 | reverse complement strand
GCATCGTCCTGGACCAGCAGATCGCCCAACAGACCGAACCGCACGTACCGCCCGCCCCCTCGAACCGCCCTGCACGGCCTTCCCCGAAGCACTCGGAGGTGCACTCAGGTCGACCTGGAGATCTTATTGTCCATCTGTTGCCCCGGGCGTGGTCTCGCGGGTCGTTGGTGCGGGCCGGCCGGTCGGGCGGCGGTCGGCGAGGAGGAGGGCGGTGACGCTGCCCGCTTCGGTGATGCGGCCGTCCAGGGCCATGGCCAGGGCCTCGGCGAACGGGCACTCCCGGACGGTCAGCTCGCCCTCGGTGTCGTCCGGGGCGCGCCGGCCCGGGTGCAGCCCGGTGGCGCGGAACAGGTGCACCATCGCCGAACTCGCCCCCGGCAGCGGGTGGACGGCCCCGAGCGGCTCCCAGTGCCGCGCCAGCAGGCCGGTCTCCTCCTCGAGTTCGCGCCGCGCCGCGGCCTCCGGCAGCTCGCCGGGCTCGACCCCGCCGCCGGGCAGGCTGGGCATCCGCCGACCGGTCAGGTAGAACTCGTCCTCCACCAGGACGACCTGCCCCCGCCCGTCGAGTGCGACCACCCGTACCCCGTCGGCGACCTGCACGTGCTCGTACGCGTATCCCGGGGCGCCGGGACGCTCGACGGTGTCCCGCAGCAGCCGCAGGAACCGTCCCGTGTGCAGCACCTCGCGGCCCGTCCTGCGCCACCGGCCCTCCGCCGCCATCCCGCACCCTCCTTCGGCTCGCGCTCCGCCGCCCGAGCCTACGCGCCGCCCGGCCGCCCGGGGCCGTTCCGGCGGTCGAAAGCCCGTGTCCGCCGCGGGCGTTCCCTGGTAGGGTCCGGCGGTTCGGTGACGATCAAGGGGAGGGACCGCAGGTGCACCTGCAGGGATGGGCGAGGCGGAGCGGGGCGGCGTTGCTGGCGACGGCGGGACTGGCCGGGTGTACCGGGGGAGGCGGCTCCTCGGAGGCCGTGGCGGACGCGGACAAGGCGCCGGCGGTCGCGGCCATGTCGGCCCCGCAGGTGGTCCGCACCGGACGGCAGGCCCTCGCCGACGCCCCGTCCTTCACCTTCAACCTGGCGGTGGGCGTCCGCGGCTACCGCTTCCCGACCGTGTCGGTCACCGCCGACCGCTCGGGCCACTGCACCGGCACCCTCGCGGGCGAGTCCTCGGGCCCGGTGGAGGTGCGCCGGGTCGGTCAGCGGGCCTGGGTCAAGGGGTCGGTGGACTTCTGGAAGGAGTTCGACGGCGCGCGCAGGGCGGACGCCCCGGCCCGGCTGGCCGACCGCTACGTGCTGGTCCACCGGGGGTTCAAGCCGCTGGACGACCTGGTCGCCCGGTGCGACCCCAAGTGGATCGTGGCCTTCCTCGACGAGAACATCGGCGGCGAGGAGCAGGAGAAGGTCGGCTCGACGACCATGAACGGCACCGACACCCTGCAGGTCCACAGCGGCACGCCCGGCCAGGGCGCCGAGCTGTACGTGGCCACCACCGGCACGCCGTACCTGGTGAAGCTGGCCCGCCCGGCCGGCCCGCGGGCGTCCACCGTCTCGTTCAGCGCCTTCGGGGAGCCGGTGTCCGTCACCGAGCCGGCCGCCGCCGAGACGGTTGACCTCGTGGACCTCGGCGCGGCCGCCACCTGAGAGGGCGTTGAGTGAGGCTATGTCCGTTTCGTCGTTGTGACGGTGTGTGGGCAGGTCACGCGGTCAGTCGGCTGTTCTGGGTGTGGGGATTGCGAACAGTCCGGGCTCGGTCTCGACGACGAGGCCGGCGTTGGTCAGACGCTTGAGCTTGTTGCGCATGCCGGAGATGTGCGTGGGCTCGGTGCCGGTGGCCAGGGTGCGGCACAGGGGCGCGGCAGCGTTGCGGGGCTGCGGCGTCGATGAGCGCGGTGAGGATGTGCTGGTAGATCGGGTTGTCGGGCAGGCCCGGCATCCGGTCGCCGGTGGGCTCGTCGTCGCCGAGGGACAGGATGACTTTGCGGGCGATTGCCAGGTCGGCGCGTTCCGCGTCGAGTTCGGCTCACATTCCCCCAACAGTGTGGCAAGCTGACTCACTCCACGTCGGCCAACCACTGGTCGATGAGCACCTTGCCGATCGAGTCGACCCGGTAGGGCCCGCCGACAGCGGAGTCCGTAATTCGCGACCGAAGTTCGGCCGCCGTGAACCAACGTGCCTCCACCACCTCCACGTTGTCCACGTCGATCCGGTCGGAAACGGCCTCGGCGCGGAACCCGATCATCATCCCGGATGGGAACGGCCACGACTGGGATCCCTGATAGGTGATCGTCCCCACCTCGACACCGGCCTCTTCGGCGACCTCGCGGCGCACCGCGTCCTCGAGGCTCTCCCCGATCTCGACGAACCCAGCCAGCGTGCTGAAGCGGTCCGGACCGGATCCCGCGTGCCGGCCGAGCAGGCAGCGCCGAGGCGTGCCGGGTAGTTCGACCAGCACAATCACGGCCGGTTCGATCCGCGGGAAGAGCAGCTTTCCGCAGTCCTGACAGGTCCGCAGGTGGCCACCGTTGCTGGGGACGGCCGGACCGCCGCACGCGCCGCAGAACCGCTGATTCCGGTTCCAGTGCAGGATTCCACGGGCATACGCGAGCAGGCCCGCCTCGTCTGGCGTGATGGTGGGAACCATGGCTCGCACCTCCAGCACCGTGTCCGCGGTGGCCAGTTCGACGGCGTTGGACCGGTCGACGCGGGACACGTCGGCCGCGAACACCGCGGTCTCTCCGTCCAGGCCGAGAAACACCTGGTCGTCGGCGGCGTCGAGGATGCCCCGCGCCTCGGCCAGCGGCAGCCGGATGGGCCTGTCGTCGCGGACCAGACAGTGGTCCCGCCACAAGGGAATCACCTGGGTACTGGGGCTCGTCAACAGCCCGGCGACCCACTCCGAGTCGGTACGCCGGCCGCCAACCCGGTCAAGCCCCAAGCCGCTGTAATACAAGGTTCCCCCTAGCCCGTCCTGTCCTGCGCAGATTCCACGATAGTGGGCGTCCACCAACTGGGGTATCGAGCTCGGTCTCGACGACGAGGCCGGCGTTGGTCAGACGCTTGAGCTTGTTGCGCATGCCGGAGATGTGCGTGGGCTCGGTGCCGGTGGCCAGGGTGCGGCACAGGTCGCGGCAGCGTTGCGGGGCTGCGGCGTCGATGAGCGCGGTGAGGATGTGCTGGTAGATCGGGTTGTCGGGCAGGCCCGGCATCCGGTCGCCGGTGGGCTCGTCGTCGCCGAGGGACAGGATGACTTTGCGGGCGATTGCCAGGTCGGCGCGTTCCGCGTCGAGTTCGGCCAGGCGGGCGGTGAGCTGGCTGACCTCGGCGGACAGCTGCTCGGTGATGTCGCCGATCGCCTGTTCCCGGTCGGCGATCCTCTCCAGTGCGGTGCGTGACATCGGCGGGTCCTCCTACGCTCCGCGCCAGGTCGGCGTCGACTCCTTGGTCAGCCTGCGGGACATGTTCGCCGTTATCGCCCAGTGAGATGCCAGGGGCCCCGCGGAGCGCGCTCCGCGGGGCCCTGCGGTGTGACGTCAGGTCAGCCGACGGTCCAGCGCTGGAGCGCCGAGCCGGTGTCGGTCTGCTGGGTGACCAGCGCGCCGTTGGCGGCGGAGGCGGTGGTCAGCGACAGGCCGCTCTTCTGGCTGGTCACCTTGTACCCGCCGCTCGTCGCGGTGAGGATCCACCGCTGGTTGCTTCCGCCGGTGCAGGCCCACTGGATGATCGCCGCGCCGGCCGCGGTCGAGCCGCCGTTGACGTCCATGCAGAGGTTCGACTCGCCGTTGGCGATCTGGTAGCTGCCGTCGGCCTGCTGGGTGAAGACCCAGTTCTGGTTGGCGCCGCCGTTCGGCGACCAGACGACCAGCTGGGTGCCCTGCGTGGTCGAGTGGTTGGGGTTGTCCAGGGCCTTGCCGGAGGCGACCAGGGTGTGGGTGCCGTTCAGCGCCGCGTTGACCGACCAGGTGAAGGCGGTCGAGCCGCTCGCCGTCCCGGAGGAGGCGGTGACCGTCACGGTGGAGGCGCCGGTCGCGGTCGGGGTACCGGTGACGAGCCCGGCGGAGCTGATCGACAGTCCGGCGGGCAGGCCGGTCGCCGACCAGGTGAGCGCCTTGCCGGCCGAGTCGGTGCCGGAGAGCTGCAGCGAGACCGCGGTGCCGACCTTCGTCGACTGGTCGCCCGGGTTGGCGACGGTGACCGTCTCCGGCGCCGAGCCGACCGGGGTGAGGGTCAGGGTCTGCTCGGCGGCGGCCCGGCCGCCGCCGACCGCGGTGCCGCTGCTGTCGGTCCAGCTGCGCACCGGCGTGGTCTCGGCGAGCCGGGCGCTGTCCGAGGACAGGCCGAGCACGAGGCCGCTGTACCGGTTGACCAGGCGGAAGGTGCCGCCGGAGGAGTTGGCGATCACGAACCACTGCTGGCCGACGCTCGGCCCGCCCTGCCCGGCCGCGGTCACGGTCGGCTTGGCGCCCCAGGCGCGGCCCGCCGTCCCGGTGGCGGGGACGCCCAGCAGCTGGCCGGTGGAGCCGTTGGTGATCCGGTACGAGCCGTCGCCGTTGGCCGCGAAGGTCCACTGCTCCAGCGCCGAGCCGGTGGCCGCGGCCGCCGAGGTGGTCGCCGAGGAGCCCGAGACCTGGGCCAGCACCCGCCCGCCGCCGCTCGCGATCCGGTAGCTGCGCGAGAGGTCGACCGGCGCGGCGGCCGGCGCGGAGGAGTCGATGGTCAGGTTCACGTACTGGCCGGACGCGCCGCCGGAGCAGCCGAAGGCGCAGTACGAGCGGAAGGTCTTGCCGACGATGGTGGAGCTGGTCCGGTTGGCGCTGTCGAGGAACCACCGGTACCAGGACGCGGTGTGGTAGCTGCCGCTGTCGCCGATCGGGTACCACTTCTGGCTCGCCAGGTCGTCGGTGGCGTAGTACTTCTGCGGCGCGTTGCCGCTCTGGTCGACGGCCTGCGGCTCGCCGATGTACAGGCCCAGGTAGGCGTTGTACGTGATGTCCATGACGAACAGCGGCGAGGTGGGCGGCATCTTGCCCGCGGCCACCTGCTGGTCGCTGGTCCCGGTGTTGGCCGGGTTGTACTCGCCGGAGGCCGGGGTGTACCCGGTGGTGCTGGAGCCGTCGACCGGCACCATGTTGGACTCGCGCCCGCCGACGCCCGCCTCGGTCCAGGCGCCGTTGTACCACTTCTGCCAGGAGCCGGGCGCCATCTTCCCGGAGATCGGGGCGCGGGCCACGTGCTCGTGGAAGGCCTTCCAGCCGCCGGACTTGTCGACGACGCGGGAGCCGTAGAAGACGTAGAAGTACCCGGAGGCGGCGTCCACGAACAGGCGCTGGTCGCCGTCGCCGTAGTAGTACGTCTGGTTGGGGAAGGCCGCCGTGTCGCCGCGCTTGGTGCTGTACGGCGAGGTGATCACGTGGTCCTTGATCTTCCAGGTCCTGCCCTGGTCGGTGGAGACCGCGTAGTCGATCGCGTCGTAGTGCAGGCCGTCGCCGAACGGCTGCGGGGTGAACTCGTTGTGCACCAGCCCGTACCAGTCGCCCGTGTCCGGGTCGATCCACACACCCGACAGGTCGCAGTAGTTCTTGTGGGCGTAGCCGCTGCCAGCGGGCGCGTTGGTGGCCTCCAGGCCGGTGGGGGAGTTGTTGCAGCGCCAGGTGGTGTCGTTGTTGCGGTCGCTGGAGTTGGCCGGGTTGACGTAGTTGCTGACGGTCGCGTTGCGGCTCGCGGTGTCGAAGTCGGTGCCGGAGAAGAAGTCCCAGTAGCGGACGTCGTTGGTGCCGTAGAGCGCCGCCGACTGCTGGAACCAGAAGGTGCCGTCCTTGTCGATGTACGGCACGGCCGGGGTGTCGGTGGGGTGGCCGTAGGTCACCGGCGAGCCGACCGAGATCGAGAAGGTCGCCGCGGACGGGGGAGCCGCGGCGGCCGGCGGCACGGCCGCGGCCAGCGCCAGGGTCGCGGCGGCGACCCCGGCGGCCAGGGTTCGGTGCAGGAGGGTGGGCACGGGTACTCCTCGGGTGACGGTGCGCCGACGTGGGGGAGCGGCGGGTGTGCGAGCCCCGGCCTGGGGAGCTGATGCTCCGAGTTGCGTACTCCGCGTCAGGAGCCCGCAACTTCGAGCACACCGTGGCAGCCCCTCGTGGACACCGTCAAGGGGTAGGCGGCCGGCGGACGCAAAACGGCCCCGACCGGCACAAAAGTCCAATCGGGGCCGACAGCTGTCCTTTGACGCCGCGCCGTCCACCGGCCCAGACTCGGGGGACGGCGAACGCGGCCGCCCCCGGGGTGCGAGCCCGGGGGCGGCCGTCCGTCAGTCGAGCCGCCAGGACACCTCCGCCACGTCCAGCTCGGCCGTCCCGGCGGTGTAGAGCATGAACGGCACCGCCACGTGCCGCAGGTCCGTGCCGATCGCCGCCAGCTCGGCCAGCGGCACCGAGACCTCCGTCCACTCCTCGGCCCCGGCGTCCGGCAGCCAGGGTGCGAGGTCCAGGCCCGGCTGCGCGGGGAAGTCGTCGTGGCAGGCCAGGTGCAGGGGGGCCGACGGCGCCTGCCGCACCCGCACCGAGAACCGCAGGCACCCGCCGCCGTCCAGGTACCCGCGCAGGTCCGCCGGCTCGCTGCCGGGCGCCTCCGCGTACACGAACGCCGGGTACCCCTTGAACACCAGGTTCAGCCCGGCCCCGGCCGGCAGCGGCGTCGACCGGACGATCAGGCAGTCCGTCACCCGGTCCAGGTGGACGTCCTCGCGCGACCAGGTGTTGTGGCCGCCGATCCGCAGCCGGTACGGCGTCCCGTCCGCGTCCAGCACCCGCAGCGGCCCGTCCACGGCGGGCGCCGGCGGCGCCGGCTCCGGCACGTGCGGCTCCAGCGGACCCGCCGGGGACGCCTCGTGCACCGACAGCCCGTGCCCGACCGCGAAGAGCGGCCGGTGCCGCCCGGTCGGCGCGGTCTCCTCCGCCGGCACCCGGTAGTCCGGCAGGTGCGGCGGGATCCGGTTGACCGCGCTGGCGTCCCGGGTGCGCGGCCAGGACGAGGGCAGCCGCCCCTGGAAGTCGTACCGGACCCCGCCCTGCGCGTCCGCGACCAGCACGTCGGCGACCCCCTGGGCGAACGGCCCGGGCAGCCAGGCCACCACGAAGGCGTCCGACAGGTTGATCTCCTCCGTGCAGTACAGCGGCCGGCCGGTGAAGAACACCGTCACCACCGGCACCCCGTCGGCCCGCAGCCGGCGCAGCAGCTCCAGGTCGCGCGCGTAGCTGCGCTTCAGGTCCGCGTAGCCGATCGAGCGCCACGGCTTCACCGTGCCGCGCATCTCCGCGTACGCGTCCTCGCCGAGGCAGACCACCGCCACGTCGAAGGCGCCCGGCTCGGCGCTCTCCAGGGCCGGGTCCACCGTGCAGGTCCCGGCGCCGACCGCCTCGCGCAGCGCGTCCGCCATCGTGGCGCCGCCCGGCAGGTCGGCCCGCTCGATGTCGTCGCCCTGCCAGGTGAGCGTCCAGCCGCCGCACTGCTTCTGCAGGTCGTCGGCCGCGCTGCCGCACACCAGCACCCGGGCGGAGGGGGCGATCGGCAGCACCCCGGGCGTGTTCTTGAGCAGTACCAGCGACTTGCGGGTCGCCTCCCGGGCCAGCTCCCGGTGCGCGGGCGAGCCGATCACCGCCGGGGCGTCCGGCCCGGTCAGCGAGCGCTCGCCCGGCCGCGGCCGCTCCCACAGGCCCGCGCGCATCTTCACCCGCAGCACCCGGCGTACCGCGTCGTCGATCCGCTCCGGGGCGATCGCTCCCGACCGCAGGCCCTCCAGCGCGTTGCGGTACACGCTCTGCCAGGCCTCCCGCCCTGCCACCATCAGCACGTCCAGCCCCGCGTTGATCGCGTAGTTGGCGTCGCCCGCCGAGCAGCCCGCCACCTCCGCGTGCGCGTCCCAGTCGCTGGTCACGATGCCGTCGAAGCCCAGCGCGCCCTTCAGCACGTCCGTGATCAGGTACCGGCTGCCGTGCACCTTGTGGTTGTACGGCTCCGCCCGGCCCGGCGTGTGGTCGTAGTTGGCCGGGTGCTCCCAGCTGCTGAAGGAGACCATCACGCTCTGCGCCCCGGCCCGGATCCCGCCGAGGAAGCCCTGCGCGTGGATGTCCCGCAGCACCTGCTCCTCGCACCGGGCGGTGCCCCGGTCGCCGCCGTCCGCGGTGCCGCCGTCGGCGATCCAGTGCTTCAGCGTGGCGAGCACCCGCTCGTCGGTGCGCAGCGCCGCCGCGTCGCCCTGCAGCCCCTCCACCATCGCCCGGCCGTAGGCGTACCCGAGCGCCGGGTCCTCGCCGTAGCCCTCGTAGTAGCGCCCCCAGCGGCGGTCGCGCGGGTTGGTGACGGTGGGCGCGAAGATCCAGTCCATGCCGGTGGCGGCGACCTCGCGGGCCGTCGCCGCGCCGATCCGGCGGATCAGCTCCGGGTCGCCGGCCGCGCCGAGGCCGATGTTGTGCGGGAAGACCGTCGCCCCGTACACGTTGTTGTGCCCGTGGACGGCGTCGGTGGCCCACAGGAACGGGATCCGGAACGGGCGGCCCTCCCACGCCCGCTCGGCGGCCGACCAGAAGTGGTCCACCATGTCCACCCAGTCCCGGACGGCGGCGTGCCGCTTGCCGTCCGGCCAGATCCCGGCGCCGTTGAGCGCCGAGCCGATCCGGTACGCGCGGACGTCCTCGGCGGTCAGCTGCGCGAGTTCGGGCTGCACCAGCTGCCCGATCTTCTCCTCCGGGGTCAGCGCGGCGAGGATCTCGGCGACCTTCCGCTCGACCTCCGGGTCGGGCGCGACGGCGGACTCCAGGCGCGGCCACGCGGCGAGCGGTCGCAGCGCGGGCAGGGACTCGTCGGTCACGGCGGCTACTCCACTTCCAGCCGGACGGCGGCCGGCTCGGTGATCCAGAACTCCTCGACGGGGGTGGTGAACACGCGCTGCTGGAACGGCTCCGGCACGACCGGCCGGGTCTGCCCCGGGGCGTACAGCTCGACCTGGGTCCGGTGCGCGCGGAACGCGGCCTGCTTGCGCGGCAGTTGCTCGGTGATGTCCACGGTGACCAGCCGCTCGGCGGCCGCCGCGCCGGCGGCGGGCGGGTTGCGGTTGACGAAGGCGAACTCCTGCTCGGTGCGCTCGTCCCACACCACGTACCGGTGGACCGCCGGGGTCAGGTCCAGCTCCGCCAGGCAGGCCAGCACGGTCTCCCCGGTCAGCCGGTGGTCGGCGTTCAACTCCCGTACCTCGTGCGGCAGGTAGACCTCGCTGACGCCCGGGTGCACCCGCAGCACGTCGAGCACCCGGGCCCGGAAGGCCGCCAGGTGCTCGGCCAGCGCGGTGTCCGGGAAGTCCAGGAAGTGCACCGCGTCCTCCGGCAGGCCCAGCTCCTTCGCCGCCGCGCGCGCCTCCCCGCGGCGGATCAGCCGCAGCTCGGCCGGCGCCGGATCGCGGTGGATGCCCAGCACCGCCGAGTGCGACATCGCGCCGTCGGTCGCGAACACGATCCGCACCCGGACGCCCTCGGCGGCCAGCCGCGCGATCGTCCCGCCGCAGGCGATCACCTCGTCGTCCGGGTGCGGCGCGAACACCAGCACGGTGCCCGCCGAGCGCTCGGTCCGCAGGTACCACTCCGTCCAACTGCCCATCACCGGCGGCGTCATCGTGCCTGCTCCGGCTCGACGCCGCGCACCGCCGTGCCGAACAGCGCGCTCGGCCGGCCCGGCGCCAGGCCCCGCGAGCGCAGGATGTCCTCGATCTCCTCGAAGTGGTGGTCCGGCACCAGCTGCGCCACCGGGGTGGCGTACTTCGCCGCGAAGTAGCGGTAGTTGGCGGCCGCGGCGGCCATGTTGCCGGAGTAGCTCTTCTCGTGCGGCACGTGCAGCGAGGAGGCGTCCCGGCGCAGCACGAACCGGGCGCCCGCGGTGTGCAGCCGGTACCCGAGGTCCACGTCCTCCGCGCCCCAGGCCCGGTACGCCTCGTCGAAGGCGTCGACCTCGCGCAGCTGCGCGGTGTTCGCGGACACGTTGCAGGTCCACCACATCAGCCAGGGCGCGGTCAGCGCGCCCAGGTCCTCGCCGTAGCGCGCGTAGTACGTCTCGCGCAGGTCCAGCCACCGCCCCTCGGCGGCGAACGCGGCGATCGAGGCGTCCGGGTCGGCGTGGTCGATGGCCTTGGCGATCAGCTCGCCGTCCTCGTTGCCCTCGTTGAAGCAGAAGACGTAGCCGGTCACCGCCACCGGACCGGCGGCCGCCCGGTGCGCCGCCAGGTGGGCGGCCAGCGCGCCCGAGTGCAGCACCACGCCGGAGTCGACCAGCACGCACACCTCGGCGCGGGCGGCGGCTATCCCGACGTTGCGGGCGGCGGCGACCCGGTAGCCCTCGTCCTCCTGGAAGAAGTAGCGCAGGTCCAGCCGGTCGCGGTAGGACGCGGCGAGCTCCGCGGTGGCGTCGGTGGAGCCGTCGTCCACCACGACCACCTCGAACCCGTCACCGGGCTCCAGCCGCTGGCGCACCAGCGCGTCCAGGGTGTGCCGGAGCAGGGCGACCCGGTTGTAGGTCGGGACGATCACCGTGCAGGCGGGCGGCGCGCTCATGCGGCGCTCCCTTCGTCGAGGGGGTGGGAGACGGGGCCCCGGGCGCCCCGGGCCAGGAACACCAGCAGGCCGGCGGCGGCGGTGAGGCCCGCGCAGACCCAGAACACCTGGCCGTAGCCCGTCCAGGTGGCGACCGTGCCGACGGTGAGGCCGCCGAGGAACATGCCGGTCTTGAACGCGCTCGCGTACAGCGAGGACGCGGTGCCCGCCCGGCCCGGCAGGGCGTCCTGGAGCATCACCACGGGGATGTTCATCACCACGGCGGTCCAGAAGGCGTTGGGCAGTTGGAGCAGCAGCAGGGCGGTCCGGCTCTCCGCCAGCGGCAGCGCCGCGAAGAACAGGGTCGCGCAGACCGTCGCCGCCAGCAGCAGCCGGGGCTTGCCGATCCGCTCCGCCCAGGTGCCCACCGCGATCATCAGCGGGATCTCCAGGCAGGCGCTCAGCCCCAGCAGCAGGCCCGCGAAGGCCGCGCTCAGGTGCAGCTCCGAGGTGACCCGCAGCGACAGGTCGATCTGGTACATCATGTTGGCGCCCAGCAGCAGCACGGTCGCCGCCAGCAGCAGTGCGGTCCGCCCGCCCAGCCCGGCGAACGCCCCCCGAACGCCCGCGTCGGCCGCGTCCGCCCGCTCGGGGCGGGCCAGGTACGGCAGGCCCCAGCGGCAGATCGCCGCCGCCAGCAGCGACAGGCCCGCCGCGGCGGCGTACAGCACGGTGAACGACCACTGCGCGACCAGCCAGAACGCCAGCGGCGGGCCGACCACCCAGGACAGCGAGGTGACCGAGCGCAGGATGCCGTTGAAGAACGGCGCGTCGACCTCCCGGTCCTCCGCCAGCTCCCGGGTGAAGGCGAACAGCTGCCCGAAGCAGGCGCCGCCCAGCCCGAAGCAGACCATCCCGGCGAGCAGCAGCACCCAGTAGTCGCGCAGCACCGAGTAGCACAGCGCGCCGGCCGCGTTCAGCAGCGCGGTCAGCACCAGCACCGTCCGCCGGTCGCGCATCCGGTCCGAGACCACGCCCATCACCAGGTCGGTGCCGATCTCGCCGACGGAGCGGGCGGCGAAGAACAGCCCGATCATCAGCGCGGTGGCGCCCACCGCGTCCTTCAGGAACAGGCTGACGCTCGGCACCACGAACGCGCCCGCCAGGCCCACCACGCCGTTGGCGCCGATCAGGCTCTGCACCGACCGGTCCGCCAGCAGCCGCCAGCGTCCCGCGGGCGCCGCCGGCGCCAGCTCCTTCACACCGTCCACGGTCATACCCCTGCCTCCACGTTCTCCCGCTGCCGGTAGGGCAGCCACGGCGCCAGCTCGCGGCCCGCCGGGACCTGCGCGGCCGCCGCCAGGTCCGCCTCGTCCACCTGGCCGGCGGCCAGCAGCCGCCGGCCCACCTCGGGCCCCAGGGCGGCGAGGATCCGGTGTCGCACCCCGGTCAGGTCGAGGCGGTGGTCGAGCGCGGCCGGCACCGGCCGGGCCTGCCCGGGCCGCAGGTGCGCCGGGTCCACCCGGCTCGCCACCAGCGTCCAGTACGCCCCGAAGTCCACCGCCGGGTCCGGCAGGCTCCCGCTCAGCAGGCCGAGGCGGACGGTCTCCAGCCAGCAGTCCAGGTAGCGCCGGTCCTCCAGCGCCCCCAGATGCCGCTCGCACCACGCGGCCCGCTCCCGCGCGGCGGGCAGCGCGGCCTTCCCGGTGTGCACCGCCAGCACCCAGCCCGCCACCGCCTCGAAGTACGGGCACGCGGTGCCGAACGCCTCGGTGTCCACCGGGGTGTTGACCACCGCCAGGGTCGGATCGTGCCGCCAGAAGTGGTGCTCGTACAGGTCCTCGCGGCGCAGCGGCTCGCCGGGCAGCGGCTCCAGGAAGCCGTAGTCCGGCATCTCGTAGCCCAGGCACAGCACCACCGCGTCGTACCGCCCGGTGGTGCCGTCCGCGAACTCCACCGACCCGTCCGCGGCGAACGCGCCGAACGCCGCCACCGCGCGGACCTCGCCCGCGTGGACCTTCGGCACGATCCGCTCGTTCACGTGCACCGCGCCGTGGAAGCCGCGTTCCGGCAGCAGCCCGGTCGCCCGGTACATCGCCAGGTACTCCGGCTCCAACTCGCCCATCCAGGCCAGGTACTCGGCGTACGGCAGCTCCTCCACCGCGACCCGGCCCGCGTACGAGAACAGCGCGTCGTTGTACAGCCCGCCGAGGCTGCGCGGCAGGAACAGCTGCCGCCGCCGCACCGACCAGTCCACCGCCGCCGCCGTGCCCGCCAGGTCGGCGGCGATGTCCGCGCCGCTCACCCCGCCGCCGACCACCAGCACCCGCTGCCCGGCGAACTCCGCCGCGCCCCGGTACGCCGGCGAGGCCAGCACCCGCACCGGCGCGTCCGGGCCCGGCAGCCGGGCGGGCAGCCGCGGCCGCCACAGCTCGCCGTTGGCGACCATCACCGCGTCCACCGCGGCGGTCCGCTCCCGGCCGTCCGCCGTGCGGGCGGTCACCCGCCAGCCGCCGCCGTCCGCGCGGGCCACCCGGACCACCTCGCTGCCGAACTCCACCGCGTCCAGCAGCCCGTACCGCTCGGCGTACGCGTGCAGGTACCCCTGCACCTCGGCCTGGGTCGGGAAGTCCGCGGCGAAGGTCGGCGGGTGGTCCGAGAACGGCATGCTCATCCGCGAACTCTGCATCCGCACCCCGGCGTACGCGCCGCCGGCGGCGGGGTTCCAGATCCCGCCGAGGTCCGCGCGCCGCTCGAAGCAGACGACGTCGAGGCCCGCGGCACGGGCCTGCCGGACGCAGGTCAGCCCCGCCGGACCGGCACCGATCACGGCTGTTCGCATGGCGGCTCCAAGCTCGTCGACGACGTGCGGCCGAAGGCCGGGCGCACGCTCAGATGAAGGGGTCGAAGTCGTCGCACAGCTCCGCCCGGAGGCGGGTCGGCAGCAGCGCGATCTCCTGGTTGGACGGGTGCCGGGCGCAGACGAACCGGCAG
The DNA here is from genome assembly GCF_043200835.1 of Kitasatospora sp. NPDC048365. Taxonomy (NCBI): domain Bacteria; kingdom Bacillati; phylum Actinomycetota; class Actinomycetes; order Kitasatosporales; family Streptomycetaceae; genus Kitasatospora; species Kitasatospora sp. NPDC048365. The sequence goes on along the minus strand of NZ_JBICYJ010000071.1, from coordinate 16,966 downwards.
TCGGTGCTCGGGTCGATCACCGAGGTGTCCGCCGCCGCCCACAGCTCGGCGAACGAGGACTCCTGGATGTCGCCGATCCGGCCCTTGGGGTTGCCCCGGTGGTACGGGCAGACGAAGACCCCGGTCGGCGTCACCGTGGTGCGCAGCTCCGCGATCGCGCACCGGTGGTAGTCCTTCGGCTGGACCGCGTCGGTGTGGCTGCGCACCGCCTGCCAGTTGGAGGAGTGCAGCACGTGGAAGCGCTCGTCCTCCAGCGCGCGCAGCCGGGCGACCTGCTCCTCGACCGCCGCCACGTCCTCGGCGCGCTGGTTGACCGTGTAGTGGTCCTCGTCCAGCATCGCCTTGACCTCGAAGTAGTCGCAGCCGATCTCCTTGGCCAGCACGCCCGCCCGGTACACCTCGCCGTAGTTGGACTCCACCACCCGGCCGTCCGCGTCGTGGCGCTGCATCAGCAGGAACGAGTACCCGAGCCGGCCGCGCTTGCGGCCCGCCAGCAGCCGCATGTTCTCGACCACCTGGGGGAAGACGCTGCGCTTCCCGCGGGCCGGGCGGAAGGCCGCGTAGGTCTCGGGCGTGCCGGCGTCGATCGACACCCGCACCCAGGAGAGCATCTCGGCCAGCTGGTCGACGTACCGGTGGATCTGGGTGCCGTTGGTGACCAGGCCGATCTTGATGCCGGCGTCGTGCAGCACCTCGATGATCCGGCCGACCGAGCGGTGCATCAGCGGCTCGCCGCCGCCGATCAGGATGACCGCCAGGACCTTGGAGTCGGCCAGCTCGTGGGCCAGGCGCAGGATCCGGTCCTGGCCGATCTGGCCGTGGTGGAGCACCTGCGAGCTGATGCACTCGGGGCAGGCCAGGTCGCACACGGTGGTCGGGTCGAGGTCGACCACCAGGGGAGAGGGGAGGCGGCCGCCGTGCGCGACGTCCAGGACCGCCGGGAAGACCGAACGCTGGTAGAGCTTGCCGACGAGATCGAGGTTGCGTTCGACGAACCGGGTGCCGACGGCATCCCCCAGCTGGGTACGCGACTCGTCCATGGGACCTTGTGTCTCCTGCTCGTGTGGGAGCGCTCCCACGCGAGCGCCGACCAGCGACGCTAGTTGACGCAGTATTGCGCCGTCAACGCAAAAGTCCGGAGCCGGACGGACATTGATGATCGATCAGGGCGATCAGGTGGTCAGAGCAGCGTGCCCAGCCGTCGCACCGTCTCCGCCGCCTCGGGGCCGGCCGCCCGCTCCGCCAGGCGGTCCCGCAGGCCCCGCACCTCGTGCCGCACCAGCACGGGCAGCCCGCTGCCGGCGGCCTCGGCCAGCACCGGAGCCAGCACCTCCACCGCCGCCGCCGGATCGCCCGCGCACAGCCGGCAGTCCGCCGCCCGCACCGCCAGCATCATCCGGGCGGACGGGAGCTGCCCCTCCCCGAGCAGCTCCAGCGCCGTCTGCGCGGCGCCCAGCGCCCGCCGGGCGAACCGGACGTCCCCCGACAGCACCGCCACGTCCCGCAGGGCCGCCGCCGCGCCCGACTCCACCCGCAGCCGCAGCGACTCGGCCGCCAGCCACGGCGCCGCCGACTCCGCCACCCCGTCGAGGTGGTCCAGGTGGAGCCGGGCCCGTCCGACGTGCCGCACCACGGCCCGGACGTCCCCGGCCGCCGCCTCGGCCCGCGCCAGCCCCAGCTGGCTCAGCGCCCCCGACCAGTGCCGCCCCGGCGCCACCCGGGAGATCTCCCGGGCGAACCCCGCGGCCGCCGACGGATCCCCGTCCAGCAGGCTCAGCACCGCCATGTCGCTCAGCGCCGCCACCTGGGTCAGCGCGTCCCCGGCCAACTCGGCCCAGCCGAGCGCCCGGTCGAAGCACACCATCGCCGTCGCGCCGCGGCCGCGCTGCATCCGCAGCGTCCCCGCCGCGTGTGCGTACTCCGCCGCCAGGTGCGCCCACACCCCCCGCTCGCGCGCGCCGGACGCCGCCAGCCGGCCCAGGACCACCCGCAGCGTGCCCTCCAGCGAGCGCTCGGGCCCGGCCGCCGGGGTCGGGCGTGCGGGCGTGTCGCGCGGCGGACCTGCGGTGGGCTCCGCGGCCCGCAGCCAGGCCACCAGCACCCCCGCCAGCGCGTGCACGGTGTCCGCGTCCACCCCCGCCCGGGACCCGGCGCAGAACTCCGCGTGCAGCGCCAGCACGTCCTCGCCCGACGGGAGTTCGCACCCCTCGGCGCCGTGCAGCGGGCAGAGCAGCCCGTACTCCGGCAGCTCCCGGGGGACGAACCCGGCGCCCACCGCCCCGTCCTCGCCGCCCGTGACCGGGAGCGGCATCCGGGTCAGCGGCTCCGCGAGCGCCGAGCCCTCCCGGCCGATCCGCTCGGCCGCCCCGCAGGCGTCCGCCAACTCGCCGCCCGCACCCAGCAGTTCGTCCAGGCGCAGGGCGAGCCGCGGGGTTGCCCTGCGGGCCCCGTGCTCCAGGCGGCTGACCGCGGTGTGGTCGTAGCCGATCGCCGCGCCGAGCTGCGCCTGGGTGTACCCGGCCCGCCGCCGCCAACTGCGCAGACAGGCCCCGAAGCTCTCCCACCCGCCCGCCGGGTGTCCCATCGCGCGTACACCTCCCGGCAGCCGAACCCACACCGAGACGCTACCGAACCGACCCCCTCCCCGTACATGGTCTAAACCTCTCAACTCTCAACCGGGCTCTCCGGGAGCCGACTTGTCGAAACTTGCCACCACCCCCGCAGGACCCCGCTCCCCGTTGACCCGAACATGGCGCCGTGTGAAGGTTCCGGGCACCCCCACACCGATGAGCGAGGAGCTCTGATGAAACGCAGACTGCTGACCGCGGGCACCACCCTTGCCGTGCTGGCCGGCCTGCTCGGCGCCGCCGCCGGCCAGTCGGCCGCCGTCCCCACCCCGGCCGGTGGCCCGTCCCCCGCCCCCACCCCGCTCGCCGCCGCCGTATCGGCCGCCGACCAGGCGGCCGCGGCCGGACTCGACGCACTGGCCAAGGGCCCCGGCGAGACCTACGAGCGCCGCACCGTCACCCCCTGGCTCGGCGGCCTCTACTCCGTCTCGTACGAGCGCAGTTACCGCGGCCTGCCGGTGGTCGGCGGCGACGCCGTGGTGCTCGCCGACGGCGAGGGCCGGGTGCGCGGACTGCAGTCCGCCGCCACCGGCCCGGTCGGCGTGCCCACCAAGGCCGCCGTCAAGGCCGGGGACGCCGAACGCACCGCCCGCGCCGCGCTGGCCACCGTCGACTCCGCCGACGCGGCCCGCCTGGTCGTCCGCGTCCACGAGGGCACCACCAAGCTCGCCTGGGAGTCCGTCCTCACCGGACACACCGCCGACGGCACCCCCAGTCACCTGCATGTCTTCGTCGACGCCACGACCGGCGAGGTCGCCGACAGCTACGACGACGTCCGGGCCGGCACCGCCAACAGCAAGTGGAACGGCCAGGTCTCCATCGCCACCACCGGCTCCGGCAGCAGCTACTCGCTGCGCGACCCGGGCCGACCCGGCCTCAGCTGCGCCGACTACAGCACCGGCCAGGTGTTCACCAAGTCCTCCGACTCCTGGGGCAACGGCAGCTCCACCAGCAAGGAGACCGGCTGCGCCGACGTGATGTTCGCGGCGCAGAAGGAGTGGGACATGCTCCGCGACTGGCTGGGCCGCAACGGCCACAACGGCAACGGCGGCAGCTGGCCGGTCAAGGTGGGCCTGAGCGACGTCAACGCCTACTGGGACGGCTCCTCCGTCTCGATCGGCCACAACAACGCCAACGAGTGGATCTCCTCGATGGACGTGGTCGGCCACGAGTTCGGCCACGGCATCGACCAGTTCACCCCCGGCGGCGCCAACAACGAGAACGGCCTCGGCGAGGGCACCGGCGACATCTTCGGCGCGCTCACCGAGGCGTACGCCAACCTGTCGGCGCCCTACGACAACCCGGACTACACCGTCGGCGAGATGATCAACCTGGTCGGGCAGGGCCCGATCCGGGTGATGTACAACCCCTCGCAGGTCAGCGGCAACCCCAACTGCTACTCGTCCTCGATCCCGAGCACCGAGGTGCACGCCGCGGCCGGCCCGCTGAACCACTGGTTCTACCTGCTCGCCGAGGGCTCCAACCCCGGCGGCGGCAAGCCGACCAGCCCGACCTGCAACAACAGCCAGGTCACCGGCGTCGGCATCCGCGACGCCGGCCGGATCTTCTACGGCGGCATGCTGCTCAAGACCAGCGGCATGACCTACAAGCGGTACCGCACCACCACGCTGACCGCCGCGAAGAACCTCGACCCCAGCTGCGCGCTGTTCACCCGGACCAAGGCCGCCTGGGACGCCGTCAGCGTCCCCGCCCAGACCGGCGACCCGACCTGCACCCCGTCCGGCAACAACGACTTCTCGCTGGCGCTCAACCCGGCGGCCGGAACCGTGCAGCCCGGCTCCTCCACCAGCGCGACCGTCACCACCGCCACCACCTCCGGCACCGCCCAGAGCGTCTCCCTGACCGTCTCCGGCGCTCCCTCCGGCACCACCGCCTCGGTCAGCCCGGGCAGCGTGCAGTCCGGCTCCAGCGCCACCCTGACCGTGAACGTCGGCGCCTCCACCGCCCCCGGCAGCTACACGCTGACCGTCACCGGCACCGGATCCGCCGTTCACACCGCCCAGTACGCGCTCACCGTCGGCGGCGGCAACCCCGGCGGCTCCGCGCCCGACATCGACGTCGCCAACGTCCAGGCGCACCTCACCCAGCTCAACACCATCGCCAGCCAGAACGGCGGCAACCGCCGGGCCGGCACCGCGGGCCACAGCCAGTCGCTCGCCTACATCAAGGGCCGCCTGCAGTCCGCCGGTTACACCGTCACCGAGCAGACCTGCACCAACTGCACCTACACCTCCAACAACCTGATCGCCGACTGGCCCGGCGGCCCCGCCGACCAGGTCACCATGTTCGGCGCGCACCTCGACAGCGTCGCCGCCGGACCCGGCATCAACGACAACGGCTCCGGCTCCGCGACCCTGCTGGAGAACGCCCTCGTCCTCGCCCAGCAGAACCCCACCCTCACCCGGCACGTCCGGTTCGCCTGGTGGACCGGTGAGGAGCAGGGCCTGCAGGGCTCCCAGTACTACGTCGGCCAGCTGAGCTCCACCCAGCGCAGCGCCATCAAGGGCTACTACAACTTCGACATGGTCGGCTCCACCAACGCCGGCTACTTCATCAACAACATCACCTCCGCCACCTCCGCCCCGCTCAAGGCGTACTGGGACTCGCTCAACCTGCAGCCCGAGGAGAACGTCGAGGGCCAGGGCCGCTCCGACGACTACTCCTTCCAGCAGGGCGGCATCCCCACCTCCGGCTACGCGGCGGGCGCCAGCGCCACCAAGACCTCCGCGCAGGCCACCAAGTGGGGCGGCACCGCCAACCGGGCGTACGACTCCTGCTACCACTCCTCCTGCGACACCACCGCCAACATCAGCGCCACCGCGCTGAACCGCAGCGCGGACGGCGTCGCCTACGCCATCTGGAAGACCTCCGTCGGCGGCACCACCCCGAGCAACGACTTCTCGCTCGCGGTCAACCCCGCCACCGGCTCCACCAGCGCCGGCGGCTCCACCACCGCCACCGTCTCCACCACCACGACCGCCGGCAGCGCCCAGAGCGTCACCCTGAGCGCCACCGGAGCCCCGGCCGGCACCACCGTCAGCTTCAGCCCCGCCACCGTCCAGACCGGCGGCTCGGCCACCCTGACGGTCGCCACCTCGGCCTCCACCCCCGCCGGCACCTACACCATCACCGTCACCGCCGCCGGCACCGCCACCCACACCACCAGCTACACGCTCACCGTGGGCAGCGGACCCGGCACCGGCACCTGGTCGCCCGGCACGACCTACCAGGCCGGAGACGTCGTCACCTACAACGGCGTCAGCTACCGGTGCATCCAGGGCCACACCGCCCAGGTGGGCTGGGAACCGCCGATCGTCCCCGCCCTCTGGGGGCAGATCTGATCCAGGCCCTCGGGCAGGGCCCGGCCCCTCGGGGCCGGGCCCGTCCGTCAGGGCCGGTCGACTCGTCCGTATCGAGCGAGAGGTCGGGCACCGTGCAGCTCCGGTACAACTTCCGCGTCATGCCGACGCCCGGTCAGCGCGAGGCGCTGGCACGTGCGTTCGGGTGCGCGCGGGTGGTGTTCAACGACGGTCTGCGGGTGCGACAGGAAGCCCACCTGGCGGGGATGCCGTACATCAGCGACACCGACCTGCAGAAGTTGGTGATCACCGCTGCCAGGCGTACGGCGGAACGCGCCTGGCTGGCGGAGGTGTCGTCGGTGGTCCTGGTGCAGGCGCTCCGGGACCTGCACGTCGCCTACCGGAACTTCTTCTCCTCGGTCACGGGTGTCCGCAAGGGCCCGGCCGTGGCACCGCCGTGCTTCAGGTCCAAACGAGACGCCCGGCAGTCGATCCGGTTCACCGCCGACGGCTTCACCCTTCGGCCGGACGGGAAACTGTACGTCGCGAAGGTCGGAGAGCTGGAGGTGCGCTGGTCCCGGCCACTGCCGTCGCCGCCGACGAGCGTCACCGTCACCGTGGACGCGGCCGGCCACTACTGGGCGTCGTTCGTGGTGGACACGGAGCCGGAGCCCCTGCCCGAGCAGGAGGCCGAGACCGGAATCGACTTCGGCCTCGCACACTTCGCCGTGCTGTCCGACGGCCGCACGGTGGACACGCCGAGGTTCCTGCGGCAGGCCGAGCGCAAGCTCAAGCGGCTGCAGAGGGCGCTGTCGCGCTGCGAGAAGGGATCGACCAACCGGAGCAAGGCCAGGAAGCGACTGGCACGGCAGCACGCCAGGGTGGCCGACCGGCGCCGGGACTGGCACCACAAGGAATCCACGAGGATCATTCGCGAGAACCAAGCGGTGTTCGTGGAAGACCTGGCGGTGTCCGGGACCGGGCGGACGCGTCCGGGGAAGTCGACGTACGACGCCGGACGGTCGCAGTTCGTCAGGATGTTGGAGTACAAGGCCGCGAAACACGGCCGGACCTTCGGAAGGACCGGCCGCTCCGATCCCACCGCGCAGGTCTGCTCGGTCTGCGGAGCCAAGGACGGCCCCGAGCTGTCGCCCGTTCGGCACTGGACGTGCACCGCGTGCGACACCGTCCACGACCGGGACGTCAACGCCGCACGCAACATTCTGGCCGCCGGGCGGGCGGACAGGCTAAACGCCTCGTGGAGCGCAGGCAGGACCGGACGGTGTTCCGGCGCCGCGCGTTGAAGCAGGAACCCACTGCGACAGTCGCCAGACCGTGGCAGGAATTCCGTCGTCAGGGCGGGAAGGACGCCAACGAACAAGGGGTGAGAGAAGCGGGTGTGCCGCGACCGGCCTGGGGGACGGGGCGCGGCACACCCGCCACCGTGTGTCGGGGGCCTGTCCGTACGCTGGGAGGCGGCACGCCCGCCGCACCGCAGCCCACGCACCCGGGAGAAACATGCACAGCCCATCAGCCCCACCGGACCGAACGCATTCTGACGGGCCGTCCGTGCGGGTCGGGGTGCTGGTGCCGCTCACCCCGCCCGGGTGGGTGGAGGCGGGCCGGCACCTGCTCGCCGGGCTGGAACTGGCGGCCCACGAGGTCAACGCCGCCGGCGGGATCGGCGGGCGGCCGCTGGACCTGCTGGTCCGGGACACCGCCGCCGACCCGGGGCGGGCCGAGGCGGCCGTCGAGGAGCTGGCGGGGCTGGGGGTCGCCGCCCTGGCGGGGGAGTACCACTCCGTCGTCGCCCGCGCCGCCGCCGGCCGGGCGGACGCGCTGGGCCTGCCGTTCCTCTGCTCCTCCGCGGTGCTCGACGCGCTCACCGACCGGCCCAGCGCCTGGGTGGCCCGGCTCGCCCCCGCCCAGTCGCACGGCTGGCGGCGCTACGCCGACTTCCTGCTCGACGCCGGCCACCGGCGGATCGCCGTCGCCGCCGATCCGAGCCTCTACTGGGCCACCGGGACGGAGATCCTGCGCGAGCGGGTCGCACCGCGCGGCGGTGCGGTCCTCGCCCTCGACGCGCGCGCCCACACCCCCGCCGACCTGTGCGACGCGCTCGCCGCGCACCGGGCCACCGCGCTGCTGCTGCTGGTCGGCCACCCGGAGCCGGCCGTGCCGATCGTCCGGGCCGTCCGCCACGACCCGCGCCTGCCCGGGCTGCTGCTGGGCGCCCCGGCCGGACAGCCCGAACTGCCCTCGTGGGCCGCGCTGCTGGGCGAGGACGGCGCCGGCATCCCGTTCCTGCGGTACCTGCCCGAGCGGTTCACCCCGCTCGGCGCCCGGGTCGGGCAGGCGCTGCGCGAGCGGCTCGGCGAGCCGCCCTCCTTCGTCGCGTTCGAGGGGTACGACACCGTGGCCGTCCTCGCCGAGCTGCTGCGCCTGCACGGCCCCGAGCGGGCCCGGACCGACGCCGGCTGGGCGGACGTCGCCGTCGACGGCACCCGCGGCCCGATCGGCTTCTCCCTCGCCCCCGGCATCGGCGTGTGGCAGTGGGTGTGGCCGCCGGTGCAGGTCGCCGACCGCGACCCGGACGACCCCGACCGCATCCGCGTCCTGCGCACCGGCTGACCGGTGAACTCGCCTTGTACAGACGGATCGTCAGACGGCATCCCGCTGGTCCAGCCACTGGAGAATGGCCCGGTTCGTCTCCTCCGGCTTCTCCTGCTGGATCCAATGACCGCAATCCAGGCTGAGCACCTCCACGTTCGGCACGAATTCCGTCAGTCTTTCCGACCTCGCGACCGTGTCGCGGTCGCCGTAGATCATGAGGGCCGGCTGCTGGACGATCGGGTCCGCGTGTGTCAGCAGGTGCCAGTTGCGGTCCAGGTTCCGGTACCAGTTCAGGCCGGCCGTGAACCCCGACGATTCGAAGGCGGAGACGAGGACGGTCAGTTCGCGGTCGCTCATGACGGGATCACCGAGTGGCGTCTCGGCTCGGGCGAGATGGATCAGCGCCATGCCCGGTCGAGGCTCCCTTGGCGGCTCGTTCTTCCGGTACAGGTTGCGAAGGAACCGGAAGGTGTTGTCCTCGAACACGGCGTCCGCGACGCCGGGCTGCCGATTGAAGTGGACGAAGTAGAAGTCGCCACCGAGCGCGTCCTCCATGGACTCGATCCAGGGCTTCTCCCCGCGCTCCTGGTAAGGAAGGCTCAGATTGATCACCCTGTTCACGCGGTCCGGATGCAACAGGGTCGTTCCCCAGACGACGAAGGCGCCCCAGTCGTGGCCGACGAAGGTGGCGTCCTCGTATCCGTAGTGGTCGAGGAGCGCGACGAGGTCGCCCGACAGGTGCTCGATGTCGTAGTCCGTCACCTCGGCCGGGCGGGACGAACGGCCGTAACCCCGCTGGTTCGGTGCGATCACGTGGTAGCCGGCCGCGGCGAGGGCGGGCATCTGGTGGCGCCAGGAGAAAGCGTGCTCCGGCCAGCCGTGGCAGAGCACGATCGGCTTTCCCGCGTTCTCCCTGCCTGCTTCGAAGACTTCGAGTTCCACACCGTTGACCGGGATGAGGGTGGGCTCGGGAAAATCGGCTGGATCGACCATGCGCAGTTCCTCTCGGGGGGCTTTCGCCGGTGGTCGACCTCCTCGGTGAGGTCGTGTCGCCATCCTGCGGGCCGAAACCGGTCACCCCGTGACCGGTTTGTGTGAGAGTTTTTCCGGCGTGCGAACCGACCGGCTGGTGGCCGTCCTCCTCCTGCTGCAGCGACGCGGGCAGGTGACAGCGGCAGAGGTCTCCCGAGAGCTGGAGGTCTCCGAGCGCACCGCCCGTCGGGACCTCGACGCCCTGGCCGCGGCCGGGGTGCCCGTGTACTCCGTGCAGGGCCGGGGCGGCGGCTGGCGCCTCGTGGGCGGCGCCCGCACCGACCTGTCCGGGTTGACCGCCAGTGAGGTCCGCGCCCTGTTCCTGGCGGTCGGTCCGGCCTCGGCCGCGGCGCCGACGGTGAAGGCAGCTCTGCGCAAGCTCGTCCATGCGGTGCCGGAGCCCTTCCGCGTGCAGGCCGAGGCAGCGGCGTCGTCGCTGGTCGTCGACCCGCAAGCATGGGGGGCGAGCCGGGTCGAGCACCCGCCGCCCCGCTTCCTCGGCCCACTCCAGGACGCGGTGATCCGCGGCGTGCAGGTGCGGCTCGGCTACGTCGACAGCAGGGGCGCCGACACCCGGAGAACCGTCCACCCGCTGGGCATCGTCGCCAAAGGCCCGGCGTGGTACCTGGTCTCCGACACCGGGACCGGCCGACGGGTCTTCCGGATCGACCGCGTGTCCTCCGCGGACCCGACCGACGATCCGGTGCACCGACCCGAGGACTTCGACCTCGCCCGGAGCTGGTCCGAGATCGCGGACGAGGTCGACCGCAGACGAACGCCGCTGGAGATCCAGGCGGTCTGCCCACCCCACGGGATCGGCGTCCTCCGGATGGCCCTCGGCGGCCGGCTCGACGTGGGAGGTCCGACGACCGACGGCCGTGTCGAGGTGGTGATCCGCGGCCACAGCGAGGCCATGCTCGCCGGCGAGCTCTCCGGACTGGTCGAATGGGTGGAGGTGACCGGTCCTCCGGGTGTCCGGGACGAGCTGGCCTCGCTCGGCCGCACGCTCGTCGAACGCTACGGCTGACCGCGCACCGGCGGAGACCTTCACGGCAGAGGCCCGGTCACGACGTCGACGGGTCCGCCGGCTTGGCCCGCTGCGGGTGGAACGTCTCGTGCCGGGCCAGCATCGCCACGCACTCGGCGATCTTCCGGGTGCGTGTCTCGGCCCGCTTGACGGCGTTGACCCGGTGGATGAGGGCGAAGAGGTTGGTCTTGGTGAGCACGTCGAACATCGCCTGCGCCGCCGGGTCGGCGGCGATCGCGGCTCGCAGGTCGGCCGGCACCTCCACCTCCGACGACGGCGCATAGGCAGCCGCCCACCGCCCGTCGGCCTTCGCGGTGTCCACCGCGGCGCGGCCGGCCGGCAGCATCAGGCCGGCCGCCTCCAACCGGGCCACGTTGGCGACGTTGCGCGCGGACCAGATGCTGCGGGCCCGGCGCGGGGTGAACCGCCTCCAGGAACTCTCCTCGTCGCGCTTGCGGGCCTGCCCGTCGATCCAGCCGAAGCACAGTGCCTCGTCGACCGCCTGTTGCCAGGTCAGCGTGGTGACGGAGCCGCCCTTCCTGGCCAGGGCGAGCCACACCCCGGGAGAGGCGGTGTGGTTGTCCATCAGCCACGCGCGCAGCGCCGCACTGTCAGCAACGATCAACTCGTCCAACTCGGTTCCGGTCACCACCGCAGGTTAGTGCCGGAACCGAACCCGGTGCCTACTTCTCCGCGGCGGGGGTCGGCCACGCCTCCGGGGTGCCGATCAGCTCCTTCGCCGCCGCCAGCTCCTCGCCGGCCGCGACGTGCCCGGGCTCCAGGAACTCGTACGCCCCCGGCCCGATCGGCACCCGCAGCGGGGTCGGCTCGGCCGTCCCGACGATCCGCACCACCGTCTCGGCGAAGTCCTCGGCCCGGCCGAGGCCCGGCGTCTGCTCCATCGCCCGCAGCGAGCCCAGCATCTGGTCGACCGCCTCGTCGTACACCGGCAGCCGCCCGGCGGCCTCGGTCGCGGAGGTGCCGTAGTGGGTCGCGTACCCGCCCGGCTCCAGCACCGTGACGCGGATCCCGAACGGCCCCGCCTCGGCGGCCAGCGCCTGGCTCATCCCCTCCAGCGCGTACTTGCCGGTGACGTACGCCGACAGGCCGGGGAACGCCATCCGCCCGGCGAGCGAGGACACGTTGACGATGTGGCCCGCGCCCTGGGCGCGCATCACCGGGAGGACCAGCCGGGCGAGCCGCCACGGGCCGACCACCAGGGTCTCCAACTGGTCGCGGAGCTCGTTGTCCGAGACCTCCTCGACCGCGCCGACGATCCCGTTGCCCGCGTTGTTGACCAGCACGTCGATGCCGCCGAGGCGGTCGGCGGCGATCCGCACCGCCTCCTCGCACTGCGCCTCGTCGCGGACGTCCAGCGCGACCGGCGTGATCCGGTCGGGCCACGCCCGGACCAACTCCTCCAGGGAGGCGGGCTTGCGGGCGGTCGCCACCACCTCGTCACCGGCCCGTGCCGCTTCCGCGGCCAGCGCCCGACCCAGACCCGACGAACACCCGGTCACCAGCCAACGACGCGTCATCGCGTCAACCCCCCTCGTCTCGGTACGCGGCGCCAACACTCCCACGCCATCCGTCCCACCCGCGACTCCCGTCACCGGGGCGCACGGAAGCGCGCACAGGCGCAGACCGGAATCCGGTACGCCTGTTTCGCCGGGCCGGGGCCGGGCCCGGTCGAGCCCCCGGTCGAGCCCCCGGCCGGGCCTGCGCGGATGGCGGCGCCGCCGGGGGCGGGAGAGGGTGGGGGAACGGGGCATCCGCGAGAGGAGTGGACATGTCGTCGAAGCGTCGTCGCAAGAAGAAGGCCCGGGCCAGGCGTGGTGCGAACCACGGCCGTCGGCCGCAGTGCTGACTGAGTTCCTGATCGGACGCGGTGGAGGGCCGGCGGCGCGCGTGCCGCCGGCCCTCCGGCGTCCGCGGGGTCACCCAGCAGGCGTACACGATAGGTTCCGGTGTCATGGCTGACGTGCGGCTGACCACCGCTTCCTTCCTCGTCCTCGGCACCGTCGACAAGCTCGGCGAGGCCAGCGCGTACGACGTGAAGGTGGAGGCGGCCGCGACGGTCGCGCCGTTCTGGTCCATCCCGCACGCCCAGGTGTACGCGCAGTGCGACCGCCTGGTGGAGGCCGGTCTGCTGCACGAGGTGCGCCGCGAGGGCGGGCGCAACCGGCGGCTGCTGCGGCTCACCGACCGGGGACGCGAGGTGCTGGGGGAGTGGCTGGCCGACCCGGACTTCGTCCCGGTGGAGGCGCGCGAGCACGCGATCCTGCGGCTCTGGTTCGGGGCCCGCCCGCAGGAGCTCGCCCCGGCCCAGCTGAGCGGCCACCGGCGGATCCTCGCCGAGTACGAGGGCCTCGCCGAGAGCGTGGGCGAACTCCTCACCCCCGGGCAGCGCGAGGCGCTGGAGTTCGGCATCCGGTACGAGCGGATGATGCTCGAGTTCTGGGAGTGGGCGCGCAGCCGCCGGGAGCAGCTCCCTGGCACCTGACCCGCCCCCGGGTGCCTTATTGGAAAGCATGTCAGGAGCGTGTGTCCGGAGCATTGACCGGCCCCGGGGCGACCTCTACCGTGCCGATAGTCCTTTCTGGACTATTGAGCAGCAGGGGAGCCGCCGTGAACCGCCCCACCGGACCGTCCCGGCCGCGCGCCGTACGCGCCGCCGCGATCGCCGTCGCCGCCATCGGCATCGGCTACGCCCCGATCGCCGCCACCGAGATCTGGCCCTACGCCCGCCCCGGCGCCCCCGCCATCGGCGAACAGCTCCTCGCCCACACGGTCAACTCCCAGTACGTCGCCGACGCCGTCGCGGACCGCACCGCGCCCTACAGCCACAGCCTCACCGCGCTGATCGTCCACTCCGTGCTCGGCGCCGCCCTGATGCTGCTCGGCCCGGTCCAACTGCTCACCGCCGTCCGCCGGCGCCGGCGCCTGCACCGGGCCCTCGGCACCGTGTACGCCGCCGCCGTCTACGCCGCGATGGCCGCGGCCGCCGCCTACCTGGCCCGCACCGCGCCCGAGGACGCGTTCGGCGGCGCCTCGTTCTGGATCGTCCTCTCGGTGATCCTGGTCGGCACCGTCCTGTCCTGCACCTTCGGCGTCCTCGCCGCCCTCACCCGCCGACCCGACATCCACCAGCGCTGGATGCTGCTCTGCTACGGCTACCTGATGACCGCCCCGCTGCTGCGCCTCGAATGGGGCACCCTGCCCCGCTTCTGGCCCGGACTGCCGATGCAGGACATCAACCGGCTCGCCCTGATGCACCTCGGCACCCTGGTCGTCCTCGGCGCGCTCCTCGCCTCCCGCGCCACCGACCGCCGCCGCACCGTCGCCGGCCTCACCGGCAGCTGGGCCCCCGGCCCGCTGCTGCTCGCCGCCCAGCTGGCGGGCGCGCTCGGCCTCACCTGGCTCGGTACCTCCTTCCGCGCCGCCGGGCCGGAGGGGCAGCGCCTGCTGGTCGCCCTGCTCGTTCCCCACCTGCTGGCGGTCGCGCTCCTGCTTTGGCGGCGCGCCGCCGCAGGCCGCGCCGGGCGCGGGTGGGCCCGCGAGGAGTGGAGCATCCACCTCGCCGCGCTCGGGCTCGCGCCCGCGTTCTCCGCCGGGTGCACCGTCCTCTTCGAGCACACGCTCCACCTCGACCGGCTCACCGCACTCACCGCCGGCGCGGGCATCGGCACCGGCATGCTCGCCTTCACCGCGACGGCCGTCGTCAGCCTCCGCCTCCAGTACGCCCGCCACGTGCTCACCCTCACCCCGCCCCCGACGGCCGCCACCCCGGTGGTCACCCCGGCCTGAGCCCGGGGCCGCTCGGGCCTTCGGGCTCCGGCCGGTCCGCCCCGACCAGGGCTGCGCCCGACCGGGGCCTCGCCCGACCGGGCCCGACCAGGGCTTCGCCCGATCCGACCCGCTTCGGCTGTGCTGAGCCGGGAGAGGCCGGCCGGGACGGCCCCGGGGCGGCGCCCGGGACGGCCTCGCTGCCGGCGCCGACCGACCCGCCCGGCTTCAGGTCGCGTCCGTGCCCGGAGCGAGCGGGGAGAACTGCGAACGCCTCGGACCGTGGCGTCACACAGGCCCGCGCCCCTCGCCCCTCGCCGTACGAGCTGTCCCACCCCATCCTCTGCCCCGGACAAGGAGCCCCCCATGGCCGCCGACGCGCGCGAACGCGAACTCGCCGCCGCCGTTCCCCTGCTCGCCCAGGTCGTCGCGACCGTCAGCGTCCTCACCGGCCTGGCCATGGCCGGCGCCGGCGCGACCGGCCACGCCTTCGGGCCGTGGGTGTCGCCCAACCCGCTCGGCCCGGCGATGATCGGCGCCGGCATGCTGGGCGTCGCCCCCGGGCTGCTCGCGCTGTCGCGCACCCGCAGCTGGCCGCAGGCCCGGACGCTCACGCTCTCCACCGCGATCGTCCTGCTCGGCCTGTTCGCGGTGACCCTGCTCAACGCCGGATCCCTGCACCTCGCCCGCGGCGGCTCCATCGTGCTGGTCCTGTTCAGCCTCGGCTGGGTCGGCGTCACTGGCCTGCTCGCCCTGCTGACCCTGGTCGCCCTGGTCGCGCAGTACCGCAAGCAGCCGACGCCGGTCGCCGCGTCGGAGGTGCCCGCCGTGCCGCTGCCGGCGCTCGCCAAACCGGCGCTGGCGCTGCTCGGGTCCGCCTGGTTCGGCATCGGCGCCGGCCTGCTCGTCCTTCCCGGGTTCTGGGGCGCGTTCGTCCCCTGGGAGGTCTCGCGGGCCGACGCGCAGGCGCTCGGCGTCTGGGCGCTCGCGCTCGGCGCGGGTGTCCTCGCCTCGCTCGCCGAGGACGACCTGGCCCGCCTGCGTCCGGCCCTGCTCGCGCTGCCCGGCGTCGCGGTGGCCACCGGCCTGCTGCTCGCCGCCCGGGCCGCGCACGTGCACTGGAGCACCGGACCGGCCCTCGCCCTGCTCGCGATGACCGCCGGACTGCTGGTCGCCGGCCTCACCGGCCGTCTGCTGCTGCGCCCCGCGTCGGTGGCCTGAGCGGGCGGCAGTGTGTCGGCCTGCGCCTGCGGTCCGGTGTCGGGCCGGTCACGCGGTCCGCCGTCGGGTTGATCACGCGGCCCCGCGCCGGCTTCAGTGCGCGGCCCCAGTCAGGGTCTGAGTGCGTGGCCCGCGTCGGCCTGAGCGCGCGGCTCGGCGGCCGCCTGGGTGAGCGGCCCCGCGTCCGTCCGAGTTCGCGCCACGCCCGGCGAGGCATTTGCACCATTCGCCGCAAACCTGCACAGTCGGGGGCATGAGTTCACCGGTCTATCTCGGCCCCGCCACGATCCTGGCCTCCGGCCAGGAGTTCCCCGTCGAGGTCGAACTGACCGGTGACGTGCCCGTGGTCGGCCTGCCGAGCTGGACCGGGGCGCTCTACACCGCCGACGCGCGCTTCGCGACCGCCACCCTGCGCCGCGGCCGGCTGCGCCTGCCCGGGGGCTGGGAGGGCGGCTTCGCGGTGATGCGGACGATCCTCGGCGTCTCGACGGTCTGGGTGCGCGGCAACGATCTTGAGGCGTCCCCCGCGGACTGGCCGGCGTGAGGTGCCGGGGCTTCCGGGTCGTGGCCGTCGTCAGCGAGGATGTGTGGGCGACGTGATGTCTGTCTCTTGTCCGAGCCTGATTGTCATGGTTGTATCACCGCATGTGTGCGGGTCGTCACCCGCAGACCGACGCGCAGCGTCCGCACCACGGGGGTCCGGGCGGCGACGCCGGGCCGGGTTTGTGGGGGAGTGATGACGATGGCTGCCGACGATTCCGCCGTCGGGTACGGGGGAGAACCGACACCGGCGGAGCTGCGCGACCTGCAGGCGCGCGCTGACGCGCTGACGCGGGACATCGCCGCGATGCGCTCCCGCCTGGCGGGCCAGTCCCATCTGCCGCGCAACCTGCGCTCCGCCCTTCCGGAGAGCGTGGACCGGGGCCTGGTCCGGGCGTCGCAGCGGCTGTCCGCCGCGGCCGACGGCCTGGCCCGCGTCCGCGCGGCGCAGTGGCTCGGCGCGTGCACCACCGGGTGGGGCATCTGCCCGCACTGCGGGCTGACACTGCAGGCCGAGGACGACCGTTCCTGGTGCGAGGGGTGCGGCACCGCTTGGGACTACGACCGCTCCCAGGGCCCGTGCGGCGAGCGCGGCGTCTACCTGGCCATGGACGAGCTGGGCGGGACGGTCCTGGTCTGCGCCGCCCACGGCCGCTACCTCAGCGAGCGCCTCGACGGCGGCCTCCTGCTGGCGATCCCCGAGCTCTAGGGTCCGTCTTCAAACCCCCGCCTGCGGGCCGCCGCCGGGGCACGCACCTCGACGGCTTCTCCTCAGTCGCCGATGGCCCCCAGCCTTCGGC
>NZ_JBICYJ010000070.1:0-36491 GCF_043200835.1 Kitasatospora sp. NPDC048365 | reverse complement strand
ACCCTCGACCCCGCCGGGATCAGCGCCGACTACGACGCCGGCGTGCTGACCCTCAGGATCCCGGTCGCCGAGAAGGCCAAGCCCCGCAAGATCGCGATCAGCCACAACGGCGCCCGCAAGCAGATCCAGGCCTGACGGCCCGCCCGCACCGGACGTTCCACGCCGCCCCGCCTCCCCAGGGGCGGCGCGGAACTCCGATCCCATGACCCGTTTCCGACCCCACGGAGGGAGGAGACCGCGGTGACCCTGCGATGGGAAGCGTTCCTCGGGCATGTCCAGGAACGCGGTGAATACAAGACGCCCGACGAAGCGGAACGCTCGGCCCGCGTCGTTCTGGCACTGCTCGGTGCCCATCTCGTCGGTGACGTCCGGGCCGACCTCGCCCGACGCCTCCCGGAGACCCTCGCCCTGATCCTGCTCAACCCGCTGCAGGCCGCCGAACCGCTCAGCCCCGACCGGTTCGTCCGGGCCACCGCCGCCTGGATCGACGGCGCCACCGCGACCACGGCCCTGTGGGACGTCGGCGCGGTCCTGTCCACCGTGGTGGACGCGGCCGGCGAAGACCTGCTGGACCGGATCCTGTTCCAGCTGCCCCCCGGCTACGACCTGCTGTTCGGCCGGCCCGCACCCGGCCGGCGCCCCTGACCCGACCCGCAGCCCCCGCGCCGCACACCGCTCGTCGCGGCCCGATCCGGAAGGCCACCATCCATGACACGTCACCGCCGCCTTCTGCAGCAGGTCCGAACCCTCGGCCGCTACCCCAGCGAGGACGAAGCCGGGCGCGTCCTTGACACGGTCCTGGCCCTGCTGGGCTCCCAGCTCACCGCCGAGGACCGTTGCGACCTCGCCGCCGTCCTGCCCGAACGGTCGCGGGTCCTCTTCGCCGCGCAGATCCCACTGCCCGAGCCGGTCACCGCACCCGCCTTCGTCGAAGCGGTGGCCGACGCCCTGGGCACCAGCCTCACTTCCGCCCGCTGGGACGTCTCCACCGTGCTGACCGCCCTCGGCGACCTCGCCGGCCACCACCTGACCAGCCGGATCCTCGACCACCTCCCGCGCGGCTGGGCCCTGCTGTTCGGCCGCGCCGAATTCACCACCGCGGCCTGACACGCCCACCCCGGCCCGGCGTCGGCGGCAGCCACCGACGCGGAAAGCGCGCGATCCGGTGCGACTCGACTGCCGCGACGCCCGGCCGATCCGGGCTCGAGCGGACCGCCGACCCGCGTACCGGAGAGGACGAAGCCATGCGAGAAGGACCGGCCGACAAGCGGCCGAGCGACTCCGTGCCGGAGCCCCGGGTCAGACAGGCAAGCGCCCGGACCGACCTCTGCCCTGACGCTGCCCGCCCACGCACCCGATGGGGCACCGCCATGACCGGCGCCCCGCGCTACGCGGTCACGCTGCCGGGACCGTTCGGCTCGCACTCCCCGCCGCACATCGTGATCGCCGAGTTCACCGGCAGCCACACGGCGGCCGGCGCCCCTGTATACGGCGACACGAGAACCGGCTTGCGGGTGGAGATCCACGCCGGCGCCGCCCGAGTCCTCGACCCCGGCTCCCACCCGGCCCCACCCACCTGCCTGCACGCCGTGCCCGTCGGCCGAGCTCGCCCGCCGACGGGCCCGCCGCGCGGCGCCTGAAATATTTTTCGCCATCTTGCGCAAGAGGCATGTCCCGCCCCGCGGCGGGGCGGGACCGACCGACGCGCACACAAAGAGGGACATCACACCCTCCACGCCCGTTCAACCGTTGAACAAGTTACGAAGGCATTACCGCGAGCACGGCCGATTAGCTTCCATAGATGAACACGCGACCCGACTTGAGCCTGCCTTTTATTCCAACTCATGTTGAGATGTGGCGCAGAGAGCGGCCTCGCGCCGCCGTACCCGTGCTCGTGAAAGGGAAGCCGCATGACCCTGACCACTGCCCGCGCCGCCGCGCTCGGACGCGCGCTCCTGCTCGGTGCGTCGCTCCTGGCCTTACTCGGCGGCACCGCCGTTCGCGCCCACGCCGCCGGCTCCGGGGACGCCACCGTGACGTTCAAGCTCAACGCCACCACCGACTACGGCGACACCGTCCTGCTCGCGGGCAGCTCACCCGAGTTGGGCGCCTGGGACACCGCGAAGGCGGTCCCCCTCACCACGGATGCCAGGGCGTATCCGACCTGGTCGGCCACCGTGCGAATCACCCCGGGTGGCTCGGTTCAGTACAAGTACCTCAAGCGCACCGCCGCCGGCGACCTGACCTGGGAGAACACCCCCAACCGCTCCCTGACTCCGCCCCAGGGCGAGACGGCCCTCGACGACCGTTGGAACGTCGCCACGGGCACCCCCGTGGCCACCACCTTCCGCGCCGCGGCCACCACTACGGGAGACCAGAACCTCTTCGTCGTCGGCAACCTCGCCGAGCTCGGTGGGTGGGACCCGGTCAAGGCCGTCCCCCTGCACACCGACGCCGGCACCGCGTCGTGGACCGGCGCAGCCCAGCTGCCGCCCAACACGGCCGTCCAGTACAAGTACCTGAAAAAGGGCCCCGGCGGCACCGTCATCTGGGAGGACGGCGACAATCGCACCGGCGTCACTCCGCCGACCGGCACCCTCACCTTCGCCGACACCTGGCGAGAGACCGCACCCCCGTGCCTGAGCTACTCCAGCGACTGGCGCTACACCTTCGTCACCAACGCCTGCACCCAGCCCTACTCCGTACAACTCGCCTACGTCAGTGGCGCGTCCAGTCCCTGCCGGTACACCGAGCCGGGGGACATGGTCACGTTCGCCGGCTACGGCACGAATGCCGACTACGTGACGCGACTGCGGCTCTGCTGATCCCGTGCGAGCGCGGGTGCAGTCGGAGTGCACGGCAGTCGTGGGCATGTCCTGGTTCGGGGAATGTCGGCCGCCGGCACCGCCCTCGCCCCCATCGTCCTGTCCTGGCGCGGCTCGCTGACATCGGGCGGACGGCGGGAGCGGGCGCCGGAGCCTCGCCGGTGAGTGGTTGTTTCACGTCCAGGCCGGCAGGCAGCCGCTTGGCACGCCGCCGGAGCGCCGAAGCTCGGCCTGGCGGGCCGGTGGCGGCGCCCTCGTTCCACCTGATCCGGGTGGAACGGCCCGTAGAGGCGCGCCGGAGGCACCGACGACGTCGTGCCACTTCGCGAGGCGGGCTCCTGCGCCGCCTCATCATCGCCGTGCAAGCAGTCATGCCACGGCAAGAGGGAAGTCCCATGAAAGCAGCGGTATACGAGGGACCGCGGACGGTCACGGTGAAGGACGTGCCGGACCCGAAGATCGAACATCCCTGCGACATCATCGTCCAGATCACCACCACCAACATCTGCGGCTCGGACCTGCACATGTACGAGGGCCGCACCTCGTTCGAGACCGGCCGAACGATGGGCCACGAGAACATGGGCCAGGTCGTGGAGGTCGGCTCGGCCGTCCGCAAGGTCCAGGTCGGCGACTACGTGGTCCTGCCCTTCAACATCGCCTGCGGCTTCTGCCAGCAGTGCGAGCGGGGCCTGACCAACTACTGCCTGACCATGCAGCCCGAACCCGCCCTCGCGGGAGCCGCCTACGGATTCGCCGACATGGGCCCCTACCAGGGCGGCCAGGCGGAGCTGCTGCGCGTTCCCTACGGCGACTTCAACGCCCTGCGGCTGGGCGAGGACGCCGTCGAGCGGCAGACCGACTACGTGATGCTCGCCGACATCTTCCCCACCGGCTACCACGCCACCGAGATGGCCCACGTCAAGCCGGGCGACCAGACGATCATCTTCGGAGCCGGTCCCGTCGGGCTGATGGCCGCCTACTCGGCCCTCCTCAGGGGCGCCAGCCGCATCTGGGTGGCCGACCACCAGCGCGACCGGCTGCAAATGGCGGAGGACATCGGTGCCATCCCGATCAACACCGCCGAGCAGGACCCGGCAGAGATCGTCAAGGAGGCCACCCTCGGCCTCGGAGCCGACAACGGCTGCGAATGCGTCGGCTACCAGGCACACGACCCCCAGGGACAGGAGGACGCCGGCCTCACCCTCAACGGCCTGATCGACTCGGTCAGGTTCACGGGCGATATCGGCGTGGTGGGGGTGTTCCTGCCCCAGGACCCCGGCGGCAAGGAGGCTCAGGGAGAGCTGGAAGCGCAGGGAAAGGTTCCGATCGACTTCGGGATGATGTGGCTGAAGGGCCAGCGCATGGGGACCGGCCAGGCGCCGGTGAAGAAGTACAACCGAGCGCTGCGGGACCTGATCGCCGGCGGGAGGGCGATACCGAGCTTCGTCGTCTCCCACGAGCTCAGCCTGGACGAGGCCCCCACCGCGTACGAGCACTTCGACGCCCGCGACGAGGGCTGGACCAAGGTGGTCCTGCATCCCGACGGACACGGCAACGGCCAACAGCGCTGAGGAACACGGTGCGGCACCCGCACGAAGGCTTCGGGGGTGCGCTCTGGCGTGAGCCGCAGGAGACGGGATGCGGTCATGTGACACGAGCGTGGTGCGCCGGAGCCAAGACCCGGCGCACCACACTCGCCTCAGGTCATCTGACGACCGGTCAGCCCGTCTCGGCCCGCCGTGACTCGGCAACGGCGAGGCCTGCGACGGCCACGAGCATCAGCACCGTGCCGATGACCGTGGCCTCGGTGAGCCGCTCACCGAAGAACAGCACGGCAAGCACCGCCGCACTGACCGGCTCGATGAGCATCACCACCGACCCCGTTGTCACCGTGCTCGGCGAGCAGGTCGAGGAGCTTGCGGCAGCCCGCCGCGTCGTCACTGATACGGGTCTTGGCGAGCATCTGGCCGCTGTCACCGACCAGGGCGACGTCGTGGTGCTTCTCCGCCCAGTCGATGCCGCAGAACACCGCCATGTGTATGCCTTTCGTCTGGTTGTCTGTACTGGTCACGAGCTCATGCGGGCCACGCGGCGACCTAATGCCAGGACTCTTCGGTCCGCCATCTCACTAGCCGTTCGCGGCACCAGCGCACCGCACGGGCCTCGGTCTGTCCCAAAGCTCGTCGGCTCGCGGAGAAGGGGGAGGTGACCGTGCGGCGGGCTCGCACCACCACGGCCAACGGCGGGCAGGCCCTGCGTGTTTCGTGGCGCCCGGAAGGCGTCGGGAGCTGCCTGTCTTGTCCAAGATCTCGCCGGACCAAAGGGGCCTCGGAGTCATCCCGGCGTCCACCGGACGCCACGAAACACGCTGCGGAGACTGTGCCGATCTTGTTCGAGGCCTCATAGACGAGGAGATCCCAGGCATCGGCTCCGTAGGTCTCGGGCGGGCCTGAGCGGCACCGTCCGGAACCTCGTACGCATGGCATTAGGAGATCCGCCGTCGTACCGACGTCGTCGCGATCTTCCGACCGCTCCATGAACATCCGCATGGTCGGCGCGGTCCTGGCCGAGCAGAGCGGCGGCGAATGGGCAGAACAGCGTCGCTACATCTGCTCCGAGATCCTGGGTCGCTGCCGCTTCCACTCGATCGCGGAGAAACCCCGACGAGGCCCCCACGACCGCGCTCAGCGCCTAGCCTCACCGGATCACCGAGTGGCCGTCAATACACCACTCCAGCGGACGCGGCCCCTCCCGCCCTGTGCCGTCCTCGCGGGAGACGTTCTTACCTTCCACGGAAACCGAGCCGTTGCGCGAGCGTTGCCGCCCCTCGGCCGCCAAGGAAACCGCGATCAGCGGCCGAGGGCGTTGGCGAGTTCCTTCTTGTTCATCTTCGAGCGGCCGTGGATGTTGCGCTGCTTGGCCTCGTTGTAGAGCTGCTCCCTCGTCGGTCCCTGGGAGCCGGAGTGCGAGCGCTGGCCACCGCGCCGGGAGGAGGACGTGTCGCGGGTGGAAGAGCGGCTGGCAGTTTTTGACTCGCCCTGCCGGGCCCGTTCCTTGTTCACGGTGCGGGACGCGATCTCCGCTGCCCGCTTCTTGCTCTCTCCACGGTCCAGCGCGCTCTCCTTGATGTGCTCGTACTGGCGTTCACGCTTCTTGCTCGAGCCGGCAGGCATGACTCCTCCTTCTTGATGCGCGCCACACCGTCTACCCCGAGATCACGGGCCGATTCGCGACCGGGCCCGTGGAACACCCAGCCGCCGACCCGCGAGGTTGCGGCCCCACACAGGACGGGCCCTCCGGCCTCGGTCTCAGGATGCTCTGCCGAGTGACGCGGCCTGAGGCGCGGGGCGAGCCGGGACGAATCGAACACGTGGTGAGGCCCGTCACCACCCTCTGTCCGTCGAGTAGTTCAGCGGGGCAGGCCCACAGCGCGGGAGATGACGGCATCGAAAGCGCGGTCGGGCAGGACGCGGCGCAGGGCGATCAGGGGGCGGGCGCCGAAGCCGGTGGCATAGCGGGTCCTGGGGCGGCGGGCGGTGACGGCCTTGCCGATGGCGTCGGCGATGACGGAGGGCGGGGAGTTGCGCTTGGCGTTGGCCTCGGAGCGCAGGGAGGAGGCGACGACGGTGGCCTGGGCGGCGTAGGGGCCGCCGGTGGAGGACTTCTCCAGTTTGTCGGCGGCGATGGCGCCCCATTCGGTGGCGATGCCGCCGGGTTCGATGACGACGACGTCGATGCCGAAGGGCTTGGCTTCCAGGCGCAGGCAGTCGCTGAGGGCTTCGAGGGCGAACTTGGTGCCGTGGTACCAGCCGCCGAGCGGGGTGTAGATCTTGCCGCCCATGGAGGTGACGTTGACGACGGTGCCGGATCGGCGGGTGCGCATGTGGGGCAGGACGAGCTGGGTCAGGCGGATCGCGCCGAAGACGTTGACCTCGAACTGGCGGCGGGCCTCGTCCAGGGGGACGTCTTCCAGGGCGCCGTAGGAGCCGTAGCCGGCGTTGTTGACCAGGACGTCGATACGGCCGGTGTCGGCGACGATCTGCTTGACGCCGGCCCGCATCGAAGCGTCGTCGGTGACGTCCATCGCGAGCGGGCGGATGCCGCGCTCGGCGAGCGTGGCGAGGCGGTCGGCGCGCCGGGCGGCGCCGTAGACGGTGTAGCCGAGTTCCTGCAGCTTGAGGGCGGTGGCTTCCCCGATGCCGGAGGAGGCACCGGTGACGAGGGCGGTCTTGGCGGGCATGGCGGGGTCCTCACGATTAAGATGAACTCAGGTTCACTATCTATCCTGAACCACAGTTCACCTTGATGCAAGTGGAAGGGCAGGCACCTCCGTGACCCAGGCCAGGGCGCCGCGCGCCGACGCGGTCCGCAACCGTAAGAAGATCCTCACCGCCGCCGGTGGACAGATCACCGCCCACGGCCCCGATGTGGGGATGGACGAGATCGCCGCCGCCGCGGGCGTGGCCGTGGGCACCCTGTACCGGCACTTCCCCACCAAGACCGACCTGGTCGCTGCCGTCGTTGCCGAGTACGTCGCCCGCGTCGCCGACGACGCCGAGGCCGCGCTCGCCCGCGTAGCCGACGGCACAGGCCGCGCCCTCGACGAGCTCACCGCGTTCCTCGGCCGTGTCGTCGAACAGTCCGTCACCGACCGCGCCGTCAAGGCCGCCGCTCAGACCCTCGGGGCGGAGCCGGGTGACCGCGCCGACGAGGACCGCGCAGGCTCGGCCGTCGCCGGCCTCATCCGTGCCGGGCAGGCCGACGGCGACATCCACGCGGACGTCACCGTCAACGACATCTACCTACTGTTCTCCACCGCACCCACCGACCAGCCACCCGCCGCCCGGAACCGCTGGCTCACCCTCGTCACCCCCGGACTCACTGCCCGAACCCGACAACCGGAGAGCTGACAGCCGGCTGCGGTCAGGGACCGCCACCTGCGCGCGACAAGATCACGCAATTCGACCGCGAGCCGATCTCTGAGCAGTCGTGCGCGCCCGGGCCGCGGCGGCACCCGGGATGTTCCAAAACTGGGGCAAAGGATTGCGATACCTGGATGCTTCTGCGAAGTTCTGCACCGCTCAGGGGGTTTCCGACCTGATGGGCGACGCTGTCCCAGCGGCCGAGGAGCGCCCTGAGAAACGGGCCGGCTCATCCGCGAGGCCGCCGAGAAGTCAGTGAACCTCTTTCATCCTGTCTCGGCAGGGTGAAATGCCTGGTCAGCGGGGTGGAGCAACAAGGCGAGGCTCCTGGTCGTTGCGCTGGTGTTCTCTACGCACCATGCCTCGACCGAGGAGCCTCGCTTGGTTCCGTATCCTGCCATGCTCGACGTCCCGCACGAACTCGTTGAGCACGTCTCGTGGCTGATCTACGCCCGAAGGCGTGAACTGCGTTCGCGTTGGCGGCGCTTGAGCTGCTTCAAGCAGGCTCTGCTCACTCTGGCCCATCTGCGGAAGAACGAGACTCTTGCGCAGGTCGGAGCCGGCTTCGGGGTCTCGGAGACGACCGCCTGGCGGTACGTCGACGAGACCCTCGAGCTCCTGGCCGCATGGGCCCCGGGTCTGCGCGAGGCGCTGGTGGGCCTGGGCGAGGGCGACCTCGTGATCGTCGACGGCACCCTGATCCCGACCGACCGGATCGCCACGGACGAGCCGCACTACTCGCAGAAACACCGCAAGCACGGGATGAACGTGCAGGTCGTTGCCACACCCGACGGCACACCGCTGTGGTTCTCCCGAGCTCTACCCGGCCGCACCCACGACCTGACCACCGCCCGCGCCCACGGAATCGTCCAGGCCTGCCCGACCCGCGAGATCCTGGTCCTGGCGGACCGGGCCTACCAAGGTGCCGGCGCCACCGTCCGCACCCCCTACCACCGACATCACGAACTGCCCGAGCACTACCAGCAGTACAACCGCGACCACGCCCGCCTCCGAGCACCCGGCGAACGCGCCTTCGCCCGGCTGAAATCCTGGCGACTCCTACGACGGACCCGATGCTCAACCAACCGCATCAGCCGAACCATCACCGCCGTCCACACCCTCCTGACCTGGCAAAACTCAGAATGAAAGAGGTTCAGTGACGGCAGCGAGGGCGCCAAGTACTGGCTGCGAGCGACCATGCAGGGTCCGCGACTCCGCGGCCTTTGAATTCGGCCAGGACGTCGCCGCCTCTGGCCGAACTGGCGCACAATCAAGAGAAGGCCCGCGATCAGGCACCGGCTCCAGGCAGGGCGCTCCCACGATGAGCGTCGGAGCGAGGCCGAGGCGGTTAGGCGGTTAGGCGGTTAGGCTGCCTGCGGCGCCGGGTGGGTCAGTGAAGCGAAGCTAAGCTAGTTAGTAGCTTTTGTTACGTTTGCCATGCTTCGAGACGTAGCCCGAGCACCACGTCGGGAGGCGTCGTGTGCGCGTTCCTCCGACGATCCGTCACCCGGTGCCTGACTGCCAGACACGCCGTCGGTGGAACTCCGGGAAGCTGCCCCTCGCCAGTGAAGGGGGAACGATCGTGCAGCTGACCTTCGTCGTCGACGCGGACGACCATCCTCATCGGGTACCTGAGCTCGTGCCAGGTTGTCGCGCATCCCATGCGGTGGCGCAGCCGCCGCGGAACCCGGTCCTACTCGTGACGTGCCAGACGGGTGCGTCGGTGGCGCCGCGCGGCGGCCGGGCTGCCCGGACGTGATGACGAGAGGTGTGCGGATGATGCGTGCGATCGAGGAGTTCGACCTGGTAGTTGGTGGCGGGCCAACCCGCCGCGCCGCCGACCGGATCCGCGGGCAACTCACTACCGGCTGAACACTCCCGCTACTGGCCGTTCCGATCCTCCTACCGACGCCAATCGCATCGGATACGAATAGGCGACACCGAGCCTGGAACTCGCTGACCGTCGGCCGCTGCCGGGACTGCCAGGGACGTTGCACCCGGCAGTGCATAGATGACGGTAGCGACTGCGTCGGCCTAGCGCGGGCTCCTTCACTCCATCGAGCGATTGAGCTGGGGAAACGCCGCCGACTCGCATCAGATGCGAAAAACTCGCGTCCAATGCGATCGACGGAGAGTGATGGCGGATGAGTCAGGGCGGCCTCGCACCGGGGTCTGCTCGCCTGCACCTGATCGACGGCCTGCCGATGCTGCGGCCGGACGAGCAGGTCTTCGAGGCGATGCTCCAGGGCTGGCGCAACCAGCAGCGCGCGCGGAACCTGTCGCACGGGTACGTATCCGACCAGGAGCGGACGGTGCGGGCCTTTACCCGGCACGCCGATGTCCTGCCGTGGCAGTGGGCGCCGCAGCACGTCGACGAGTGGTCGGCGGATCTCCGCTCGGTCCACGGCTGCGTCTGCTCCACCCTGCGCAACTACCAGGGCGCCGTGCGGCAGTTCTGCGACTTCCTGACCAACCCGGCCTACGGGTGGGCGGAGGAGTGCCTGCGCCTGTTCGGCACGCACCCGGTCCAGGTGGTCCACGAGTGGAACGCGGCGGTGCACGCGGACGAGGGCGAGCCGGAGCGCCGGGCGTTCACCAAGCCCGAGTTGGAGGCGTTCTTCGACTACGCCGACGACCAGGTGCTGCGGGTCCGTGGCAAGGGTCGCAAGGGCTGGCTGCCGGCTTTCCGCGACGCCGCCCTGTTCAAGACCGCCTACGCCTACGGGCTGCGGCGCAACGAGACCCGCATGCTCGACCTCACCGACTTCGGCCGCAACCCCGAAGGGCGGGAGTTCGGAGAGTACGGCGCCCTCCAGGTCCGCTACGGCAAGGCGAAGAAGGGCTCGCCGCCCAAGCGCCGGAGCGTGCTGACCGTCTGGCGGTGGACACCCGACACCGTCGACGAGTGGATCAGCGAGGTCCGCCCCGGCATGAGGCACGCCAGCGGCCCTGCTCTGTGGCCCTCCGAGCGCGGACCGCGGGTCGGGCTCCAGCGCCTGGACTCCCGCTTCGCCGTCTACCGCGATGCGCTCGGCCTGGATCCGGCCCTGGAGTTCCACTCCCTGCGCAGGTCCTACATCACGCACCTGATCGAGGACGGCTTCGACCCGCTGTTCGTCCAGCACCAGGTCGGCCACGACCACGCGTCCACCACCGCGATCTACACCTGCGTCTCCTCCGACTTCCGCACCCGCACCCTGCGCCGCGTCCTGGACGCCACCGTCGAGGCCGCCCTGCGGCCGGGAAGGATCTCCTGATGCCGCGCCAGATCGGCTACCGGTGGCGCCTGCGCGAGCTGATGGCCGCCCGCGGCATGTTCACCGTCACCGAGCTAATGCCCCACCTGTCCGAGCGCGGCATCACCCTGTCCGCCTCCCAGGTCCACCGCCTGGTCTCCGGCACCCCCGAACGGCTCTCGCTGCCGGTGCTGGCCGCGCTCTGCGACATCCTCGGCTGCACGCCTACCGACCTGATCAACACCTCCGCCGAGAACCTCACCGCCCGGCGAGCCGTCGGCCAGGACGCGCCGATCGACCTGACCGCTCGCCGACCCAAGCAGGTCAGGCTGACGGAGGACTGATCGGTGACGCCGGAGGAGTACGAACGCTGGCACATCCGCACATGCTCACGCTGCGGCAGGCGGGCGGCGAAGTCGGCCGAGTGGCCCGACGGGCCGATCTGCCGCACCTGCTACGAGCGCGCCATGCGCGTCCGAGGCTACTGTCCAGGCTGCGGCACCGACCGACTGCTGCCCGGCCGCGATCCAGACGGCGCCCCGAACTGTCGCGACTGTGCGGGGATCAGCCGGGACTTCTCCTGCGACTGCTGCGGCTTCGAGGGGATGCTGCTCGGCGGCCGGCTCTGCGAACGCTGCACCCTGACCGACCGGCTCGCCGACCTCCTGGACGACGGCACCGGCCAGGTCCACCCCCGGCTGGCGCCACTCATGGACCTCCTCCTGGAACTCGACCGCCCCAAGAGCAGACTGATCTGGCTCCGTCGCCCCAACGTCATCCGCCTCCTGCAGGACCTGGCAAGCGGCCGGGTCCCGATCAGCCACGAGGGCCTGCAGCAGCAGGAACACTGGCGCACGGCCGCCCACCTGCGCGACCTGCTCATGGAGAGCAACGTCCTGCCCCAGGCCGACCGCCGGCTCCTGCTCTACGAACGCTGGCTGGCCGAGCGGCTCGCAGCCATCGAGGATCCCGCGCGTCACCAACTCCTTCACCGGTTCGCCGCCTGGCACCAACTGCGGCGCCTACGGGCGAAGGCCGGAGCCGGGCCGCTCGGACGCTCGCCCACCCACGAGGCCCGGCAGCAGATCGCCCAGGCCGACGCCTTCCTCAGCTGGCTCGCAGCCTGTAACCAGTGCCGACAGGCCGACCTCGATGCCTGGCACGCGGACCACTACGCCACCCGCCGACCCGCCCAGCCCTTCCTGAGCTGGTGCATGGACAACGGCGTGATGCCCCGACTCGTCCTACCGACCCACGTGATCAAGCAGGACCAGGCACCGATGCACCAGCACCGCCGCCTCGCCGTTCTCCGCCGCGTCCTGCACGATGAGACCCTGCCACTGCGGACCCGAACCGCGGCCGCACTCGTCCTGCTCTATGCCCAACCCGTCAGCCGCATCGTCCGGTTGACCACTGCCGACGTCATCGACAACGGCGACGTCCTCACGGTCCGTCTCGGTGATCCGCCATCGCCGCTGCCCGCACCCGTCGCCGATCTCGTGCGCGCCTACCTGGCAGAACAGCCCCGCTTGGCCCGAGCCAGCTGCCGCAGCATCGCCTGGCTGTTCCCTGGCCGGCAGCCCGGCCAGCCGATGGACCAGGTCAGCCTGCTCGACCAGCTTCGAGCCGCCGGAGTCCCCGCACAACGCGGTCGGGCCTCAGCGATCCGCCAGCTCGTTCTCCAAGCCCCCGCACCCGTCGTCGCCCGCGCGCTCGGCTACCACGACAAGACCACCACCCACCTCGTCACCGAAGCCGGCGGAACCTGGAGCCGATACGCCCCCGGTGACCACACGCGGTGACACCCGTCGACCTCACAACGGAATGCAGGGCCCCTCGGGTTGTGATGACGACGTCGGGTCAGTCGCCCTCGAAGCCCCGAAACGTGCCCGATGCGTCAGCAGCATCGGCGAACTCGGCGAAGTCCATGTTGGCGATCGTCAAATTGGCAGAGACGTCGGCGTAGCAACGAGGTGCAACCCGAAACGTCCGGCCTGGTTCGTCATACAGGTCGACGGCCAGGAGGGGATGTTCCTCATCCGTCATGGTGATCGTGTCCGCAACAAATAGGTAGCAGAGCTTGTCATCGTCGTCAGCGACCGCATCTGCGTCCACCAGCGCTTGAACGCTTACGCCGTTGAACGAACGATCGTTGACATATGTCGCGTGACGGTACTCATCAGCGCCGTCGATCGCCGCTCGCACCACCTCCCACGCCGCGTCGCTGCTGAAGTCGGTGCGCAAGATGAGCGAGGTCAGATCCTCGGGTTCAGGCAAGGCCATGGTGGCGATCCTCCCATCTGTCGAGTCATGCCCAACACAAGGTCTGGCCCCCTATGTCCTGCCAGTGCGCCGCCACCACCGCGGCACGACCCAGCCGTGACTCACCGTGTCTGCTGCCTCAGGCCGCTCGCGAATACGCGACACCTCAACATGCGAGCCCACCAGTCCCGGAGGCCGGCGGGTGGCCGTACGGCGGTGCGGAGGCGGCGGGTGGTGCATTCGTCGACCCTCGACCGGCCTCGGTCTCCTGTACCGGAGCCGGGTGCAGAGCTGGCGCGGACCAGGGGGCCGGTGCCGGTCGGCGGTTGGCCCCGGTCAGCGGCGGCTGGTGGCCAGGACGACGAGGAACTGGCCGCCGCCCTCCTCGTTGTCGGCGGCCACCGGCAACCCCGGGACCAGCCGGGAGAACCGGTCCACCAGCCAATCCGCCGCCTCCTGGGCATCCTCGGGTGATCGGGGGCTGTCCACCGAGTGCAGTGTGTCGGCGGCCAGTGTTCTCTGCCAGGGCGGCTCGCGCGGCAGCGCCCCGACACGTCCGAGCGTCCTCGGCGGAGCGTGGACGTCAGGTGCTGGCGGCCTGGACGTCGGTCTCGATCTTGGCGGTGTCGGCCTTCAACTGTTTCGTTTCGACCTTCTGGGCTTTCTTCATCGCCGCCTCGATCTTCGTGCCCATGTCGGAGACACCGACGACGACGAGGCCCGCCTGGCCTGCGTCGAGCCGCTCGCCGAGCTCCTTCAGGTCCTGCCGGCTCATTCCGCCGGCCGCGTGACCGGCCACGGCGCCGAGAACCGCACCGCCACCCGCGGTGGCCGCCAGCA
Organism: Kitasatospora sp. NPDC048365; assembly: GCF_043200835.1. Classification (NCBI taxonomy): domain Bacteria; kingdom Bacillati; phylum Actinomycetota; class Actinomycetes; order Kitasatosporales; family Streptomycetaceae; genus Kitasatospora; species Kitasatospora sp. NPDC048365. Next base: position 22,406 of record NZ_JBICYJ010000070.1, on the reverse strand, counting down.
GGCCGCCGCCGATCGCGGCGAACGGGAACAGCGCCACGACCAGACCGGTCGCCAGGCCCACGCCTCCGCCGAGAACGCCGCCGACGCGAGTGGGCGTCTCGTGCTTCTTGGCGATCTTGACTTTGCCGTCGGCCCTCCGGTCGATCACCGCGGCGTCGTAGGCGTCGATCAGGTTCGCCTTGGTGTGCAACTCCTTGACCAGGTCGTAGTCGGCCTCGGCGTCGGCGACCGAGTCGTACACGCCCACGTAGGCGATGAATGTGTCCACGGCCATTGCGGCAACCTCCGGCGGGTAAGCGGGTGCCAACAGCTTCACAGCTGCAATCCGGCACCGCGACCGGGGACGAGTGGGACCGGCGTGCTCCGGGCTACCGCCGAGCCATCTCTGAATCGCCTCCGAGCGCGGTTCCGTCATCGAAGTCGTCGTTCTGCGCCACCTTGAGGGCTTCCGCCTCGCGTCCATCTACGCGGACCGCTCGTCGGAAGGGACGCACAGCGTGATTGCTTCAACGGCATCGCGGAAGCGGAGGCTCCCCGGCGTCACAGCGCTCTCCGATCGACCTATTGCAAGGGCCGGAGCTTGCCCTCTGAGAGCCCCCGGGAGGGGCTGCTGCCGCGCAACAGCCCGAGAACGACCACGGCCGACAGGTGCCGACGGCCCCGCATCAGAGGGCGGTATGTGACGTGAGGCCGCATCTGTCGTCGCCGGATCGTGTGGGACCGCGGCATCCGCGCTTACCAGAGGGCCCAGCCGTGCTGGAGTGTCCCCCGTGAGCGACCGCCAGCCCTACAAGAGTGACTTATCCGACGAACGCTGGGCCCTGATCGAGCCCGTGATCACCGCCTGGAAGGCCCGGCACCGCTCGGTGAGCGGCCACCAGGGCAACTACGACATGCGGGAGATCGTCAACGCCCTGCTGTACCAGTCCCGCACTGGCTGCCAGTGGGACTACCTCCCCCACGACCTTCCGCCCGCCGGCGCGGTGAAGTGCTACTTCTACAAGTGGCGCGACGACGGCACCGACCAGACCATTCACGACCTGCTGCGCTGGCAGGCGCGGGGGAAGAGAGGCCGATTAGCTGACCCCAGCCTGGTAGTGCTCGACACCCAGAGCCTGCATGCCGCCGCCGGAGTCCCGGCCGACACCACGGGGCGGGATGCGAACAAGAAGGTGCCGGGCCGCAAGCGGGGACTGGCCGTTGACATGCTGGGTCTGGTGATCGCAGTGGTGGTGCTGGCCGCCTCCGTCCACGACAACGCCGTCGGTACCGCGTTGCTGGACAGAGTGGTCGCCAGCACCGAGCCGGGCATCGTGAAGAAGGCCCTGGTGGACCAAGGCTTCAAGAGCACCGTCAGGGACCATGGGCGAAGGTGGGCATCGAAGTCGAAGTCGTGAAGCGCAACCCCGGAGACACCGGGTTCGTTCCGCAGCCCAAGAGATGGGTGGTAGAGCAGACGAACGGGGTCTTGATGCTGCACCGCAGGCTGGTACGCGACTACGAGCATCGGCCCGCCTCCGCCGAGTCGAGGGTGTACTGGGCCATAAGCGACCGGATGTCGAGGATGCTCACCGGGACATCCGCCCCGCATGGCACGGCGCATGACCGGCAGGGAGCTGACCTTGGGCGCGGTGCTGGTGCGGCTGGAGGAGCGGGAGCGGGAGATCGCCGTGCAGGCCGAGACGGCCCAGGAGAAGATCGCGGAGCTGACTGCGCTGCTGGACGGGCTGGAGAAGGCCATCGGGGAGATCCGGATCACCCGCAAGACGCTGCTGGAGCTGCCCGATCCGCGGCCGCCCGCGCCGCCGGCCGCGAAGCTGCCGGATCATCCGGCCTACCAGCAGATCATGGCGGTGTTCGCCGCAGCCGACGCTCCGTTGCGGGCACGGGCGGTGTGCGAGGCGATGGACGTGGAGATCGCGCCCAACAACGTCCGCCTGAAGCTCAAGCGGCTGGTCGAGCGCGGGATCCTGGTCGAGGCCGAGCAGGGGTGGTTCACTCGGCCGCGGCCATAGCCGCCCAGCGATCCCACGACCAGGTCCACCGTGCTAGCGGCGGTCGATGAGGGTCTGGACGCCGTCGAGGACGCGGTCGAGGCCGAACTCCAGCGTGTCGGTGGCGTCGGGGGCGAAGGCGCCGGCGGCGATGGCGCGGGTCAGAGCAGGGAAGCGGTCGGCGTGCCGGTCAAGCAGCTCGCCGGTGAGGCGGTTCCACTCCCGGCTGTGCTCCTCGTCGAAGTCGAGCAACTGCTGGACATGGGTGCGCACGAAGCCGGTAACCAGGATAAAGACCCGGTGCTGCTCGGCCGCAGTCAGGCCGGTGGGCTCCAGGGCCGCGAGTGCCGCGTCCAACCAGCCGAGCTGGTGCGGCCCCATGAGCTGACGGCGCATCGCGGTGGCCGCCAGCAGCCAGGGGTGCGCGCGGTGGATGCGCTCGGACTGGCGGGCCCACTCTATGATCTGCGGCCGCCAGCCGCTTCCCGCCGCCGACAGGTCGGGGACCTGGGTGAGGACGGACTCGACCATCAGCTCGACCAGTTCGGTCTTACCCGGCACATAGCGGTATAGCGCCATCGCCGACATGCCGAACTCGGCGGCGACCTTGCTCATGGAGACGGCCGCCAAGTCCTGGGTGTCGGCGATGGCCACGGCGGCCTCGGCGATGCGCCCGGGGGTGAGGCTCGGCTTGGGGCCGCGGGTCGGCTGGTCCTGCTCGCCCCACAGCAGTGCGATGCCCGCGCGCAGGTCACGCGCCTTCTCCTTGGCCATTTCCGGCTCCCCTCTCCCTCGTTGGTCGCGGCGCCGGTTGACGCCCTCCGGAACTGTGTATACCTTAAACACACCAGAACCGCTGATGCATTAAACAGTTTATGAGGTACACCATGCTCGCCACCATCACCGCCGTCACCGCCGCCGCCCTCGCCATGCCCGTCGCCGGCCTGCTCGGCTACCGGCAGCTCAAGCGCGCCCGCCTCACCAAGCAACTGCGCATCACCACCCCGAACGGCATCGACGAGTCCGGCTTCGTCCGGATCGGCGGCATCGACCAGTGGGTCTCCATCCGCGGCGAGGATCTGCACAACCCGGTGATCCTGGAGATCCACGGCGGCCCCGGCGCCTCCAACCTGGTCTTCATCCCCCGCACCCGCAGCTGGGAGCGGCACTTCACGATCGTGCGCTGGGACATGCGCGGCTCCGGCAAGACCTTCGCCGCCGCCGGCCAGGCCGGACAGGGCGAGATGAGCCTCGACCGGCTCCAGCAAGACGCTCTGGAAGTCACCGAGCACGTCCGCGCCAGGCTCGGCCTCCCAAAGGTGCTGCTGGTCGCCAACTCCTTCGGCACCGTCCTCGGGCTGCGCCTGGCCCGCAGCCACCCCGACCTGTACTCGGCCTACGTCGGCACCGACCAGAACGTCATAGCGGGCGAACGCGACAGCTCGGCCTACCACGCCCTGTGCGACCGCCTGCGGAAAGCAGGCAAGCGCAAGGAACTGTCCGCCGTCACCGCGATGGGCCCGGACGCCACGGCCTGGAACGCACACCAGTGGGCGGAGCACGCCAAGATCGCCGTCACCTCCGACCCGTTGACCTTCGACACCATGAAGACCGTGGTGGTCCGCTCGCTGTGGTTCTCACCCCTGCACACGTTGCGCGGGCTGCGGGCCTGCATGAAGGGCATGAGCTTCTCGGAACAGCTCGGACCGCAGGCCCTGGCCGTCAACGAGTGGGCCGAGGGCACCGCGTTCTCGCTCCCGTTCTTCATCTTCCAAGGCGACAGCGACATGCTCACCCCGCCCGAGCCGGCCCGGCGGTTCTTCGACGACGTCACCGCCCCGGCCAAGGAGTTCGCCCTCATCCGGGATGCCAGCCACTTCGCGAGCTTCCGCCACCCCGACCAGTTCCTCGACCTGATGCTCACCAAGGTCCGCCCCGCGATCACCAGCGAGCCGCTCGCCAGGTGACGCGCCGCTCGCCACATCGTCGACGCCCCAACCCATGGCGGCACGACCGGCCCCTGACTCCAGGTTCGGTTCTGATTGCGTTCAGCGCCGTTCAGCGCCGAGCCGCGGTGCCGCTCTGCCGCAGGTCGGGACGCCTGCGACCGCCCATGGGCACCCGGACGAACAATTGGAAAGCGTGTTGGGGGCAACCCTCACGAGTTCGCATCTCGCATCCTCTGCCTTCGTCGTGGTTGAGAGCCCGCATGTCGTAGTTGCCCGGTGGCCGCTGACGGAGCGGTATCGGGCTTTCCAAGCGGCGATCACGGGCTCGATCGGGGTCGGATAAGTCGCTCTTGTAGGGCTGGCGGTCGTTCACGGGAGACACTCCAGCACGGGCGCCCTCTGATCAGCACGGATGCCGCGGTCCCCCACATTCCAGGCGACAGATACGACATCACGTCACATACCGCCCTCTCAGGTCAGGGCCGGTCCGCCAGCATGGCCGCAGCTTGCTATGGGGCATTGCCAGTTCCTGCGCGCAACAAGCGTTGAAGGTAGGCCGGCCCTGCTCACCGAGATGCCCCGGACCCGGTCCGACTGTTCCGTGCTGCGGATGGCGCTGCCCACCGCCCAGACAGGCCGGGTCATGTCACATGATCTTCATGGCCTGTGCATGGCCATGTCGGGTCCGGGCGTGGACGATCGGTGCAACTCCCACTCCCGGACCCGAGGGACCGCCATGCCCGACCGCCGTACGTTCCTGGCCGGCTCGGCCGCGCTGATCGGCCTGCCGGCCGTGTCCACCGCCGCAGCGACGGCCGCGCGCGCCGAGGCCGCGGGGGTGACGGCCGGCTCCCGGCCGCCGAACCTCGTGGTGGTCCTCGCGGACGACCTCGGATACGGCGAACTCGGTTCGTACGGCCAGAAACTGATCCGTACGCCCCGGATCGACGCCCTCGCGGCCGAAGGGCTGCGGTTCACCGACGCGTACGCAACCGCGCCGGTCTGCGCACCCTCGCGGGCGTCGTTCTACACCGGCCTGCACGCCGGACACGCCACCGTCCGCGCCAACCCGCAGGCCGGCGGGCAGGGCTCCTTCGTGGACACGGACACCACCTTCGGCGAGGTGCTGCGGGCCCGCGGCTACCGGACCGCGCTGATCGGCAAGTGGGGCTTCGGCCCCGAGCAGGCGGCGCAGCCCAGCCACCCGAACGCGCGCGGCTTCGAGGAGTTCTACGGCTACATCGACCACGGCCACGCGCACGACTACTTCCCCGAGCACCTGTGGCACAACGGGGTGAAGGAGGCGATCCCGCAGAACGCGGGCGGCGCCAAGGCGGTGTATGCGCCGGAGCTGCTGGCCCGGCACGCGTCCGACTTCGTCGCCGCCAACGCGGCGGAGCCGTTCCTGCTGGTGCTCACGCCGAACGTGCCGCACGCCCCGAGTGACATCCCCGACCAGGGCGCGTACGCGTCCCGCTCGTGGACGGCCGCCAACAAGGGCCACGCCGCGCAGGTCAGTTGGTTCGACGCCCTGGTCGGCCGGGTGATCGACCAGCTCCGCGCCACCGGACTGGACCGGGACACCGTGGTGATCGTCACCAGTGACAACGGGCCGCACGAGGAGGGCGGCGTGGACCCGGACCTGTTCGACGCCAACGGGCCGCTGCGCGGCTACAAGCGCAACCTCTACGAGGGCGGTGTGCGGGTGCCGTTGATCGCCTGGGCCCCCGGGCGGGTCCCGCAGGGCACCACCGCCCGCGTCACCCAGCTGACCGACGTCCTCCCGACGCTGGCCGAACTCGGCGGCGCCCCGGCACCGACCGACATCGACGGTCTGTCGGCCGCCCCGCTGATCACCGGCAGCCCGGACGGGGCGCTCCACGACCACCTGTACTGGTTCCGCGACGAGCTGGGGACAACCAGCCGCGAGAACGCCGTGGACAACAAGCGCGGCACCTGGCTCGCCGAGGCCCTGCGGCAGGGGAAGTGGAAGGCGGTGCGGTTCGCGCCGCAGCGCGACCACACCCTGCCGGACGACAAGTGGCAGGTCGAGCTGTACGACCTCTCCGCCGACGTTGGGGAGACCACCAACCTCGTCCAGACCTACCCGGCGAAGGCGAAGGAACTCGTCGCGCTGATGCGCGCCGCGTGGAAGGACCCGTACCCGCGCCTGGCGTTCGGCGTCCACCTGGCCGTCCCGTCCCTGGTGGTCCCCGGCATCGCGTTCACCGTGACGGCGACGCTCGGCAACGGCTCGTCGCGCTCCTGGGACACGGCCGGCCTGACCCTGCGCGTCCCGACCGGCTGGACCGCCGTGGCGACGTCCGCAACCGGTGCGGATCGGATCGCCGCCGGTGAGCGGCTCACCGCGACCTGGACCGTCACCCCGTCTACCGGCGCCGCACCGGCGGCACGGTTCGAACTGACCGCCGAAGGCACCGCGCAGACACCGTGGGGCCCCGTCCGGTACGCGGGCGCGGGCGGCACGGCCACACCCCCGCCGCCGCCGACCGCCGACTCCTACCTGTCCGACCTGGCCTGGATCAGCGCCACCAACGGCTGGGGCCCCGTCGAACGCGACACCTCCAACGGCAAGGACGCCTCCGGCGACGGCACGCCGATCGCCTTCGGCGGCACCACCTACCCGAAGGGCCTCGGCGTCCACGCCCCCAGCGAGATCGCCTACCACCTAGGCGGAGCCGCGGCCCGCTTCCGGACGCTGGTCGGCATCGACGACTTCTCCGCGAAGCAGAGCAACGTCGGCGCGACCCGCGCCAAGGTGTACGGCGACGGCGCGCTGCTCGCCTCCACCGGGACCCTGACCGCCGCCACCGGCCCGGTCGGCCTCGACGTCGACGTGACCGGGGTACGGGTGCTGCGACTGGTCGTCGAGGACGCCAACAACCGCTCCTCCTTCGACCACACCTCGTGGGCACTCGCCCGGATCACCGTCACCTGACACAACCGGCGGGCGCGTCGCCGGAGCACAGGCGTCAGCCGACGTGTACGGTCACGACTTCGCGGGCTTCTCGCATCGCCGCGCGCGCCCGGGCCGCGCCGGACGCCGTGAACGCCGCGCCCCCGCCGATGCCGGGGCCGGGGAAGGTCACCGGTCCTCCCCGACACGTCCCGCAGAGGCGTGAACCGCGGCTCGGACACGCGCACTTCGGACACTCCCCCAGCCGGTCGACGGGCTGGTCACCAGCAACCGTCACCGGCATCTTCCGCGTCAGCCGATCCCGGAGAACCGCCGCAGGCGAGTGGATGGTCCGCGGCAGGCCCGGCAACAGCGCAGCCGCCAGCTCGGCCCGACCGCAGCCGGCCCCCAGCCACCGTGCCACCAGGGGCGCAAGCTGCAGCGCCTCCACCGCGCCGAGCCGAAGCCTCGGCTCGGCGGCGAGCACGCGATGCAGTTCGACCGCCGCCTCGCGAACCCGCCCGTCCGCGTCGACTGTCACCCGCTCGTCCCGCGCGCCGCCGGGGAGGGAGGGTACTTTGGCCGGGTTCTTTACTTCAGGGACGCCAGCAGCACCGGAGTCCGCCTCACCGGGCGCCGGACGGGGCGTATCCGGCTTGGCCTTTGTACTTCTCGTTTCAACGGGCCACCGCGTAGCCTCCGACCCTGCCGCCTGCGGCGTGTCGTACACGTGCGCCTCCGAGCGGATGGTGCCGTCGGGCATCCGGACCTTCTCCACCCGGTAGTAACCGGCCTCCATCAGCTCCCTGAGGGCCTTTCGGACCGCAGCACGGCTCTGCGTACTGGTGTCGGCCATCTGCCGGGCGTCCTCACGCCACCGATCCGGCCGGGACAGCAGATCGGCGAGGAGCCCGCGAGCGGTGAAGGACAGACGACGGTCCTGAAGGGCTGCGTTGGGCAACACGGTGAAGTCGCGCGCGTGCGCGCTACGATGAACCTGCATCGGAGTTACAGCTCCTGGTGCCGGACCCCGGGGTGTTGGCGCACCGCCGGGGTCATCAATGTTCGGTTGGCTTACGGAACGTAGCACAGCCACTACCGTGAGATCCCCGGAATCCGGAGCGGCACCAGTCAAAGGGGTGGGGCGGGCCCACCTGACCGCGCTGCTCAGCTGATCGGAAGCAGGACCAGTGGCGTGCCCGTCGGCTGTGCGGAGCCGCCTGTCGGCTCGACGGTCACGCCGACACCGCGAGCGCCGTTCAGCGGTCCGCTCAGCAGCAGTGCTCCACTCGCGGTGGGCATCAGCCCCGCGGGGCGCATCGTCCCGGCGTCGTCGAACCAGAGCTGGTAGGTGGTGCCTTGCGGAAGTGGCGGCATCCCGGACGCCAGGAAGGCGGCCGTTCCTTGGCGGTGCGACCAGACGATGCTCGCTGTGCCGGTGCCGCCGGCGAGCGTGCCGCTGGTGGTCCGGGCGTCCGGTGACGTCAGGAGAGCGGCGATCCGGTCCTGCTGGTGCCGCAGCTCGACCGCCCGGGTCCGAGCCCGACCGGCCTGCTGGTGCTGCTGCACTGCGACTGCGCCCGCACCGGCCGCCAGCGCGAGGCAGGCTGCCAGCGCGAGCCGGGGCCACATCCTCCGCGGCCGGCCTCGGCCCTGGTCGGCCGCGCGTGGCGCACTGGCCGGTGCATCCTGACGCACCGTTTCCAGGGAGGCCATCACTCGGTGCTTGAGCCTTGCCGGCACCGGAACGGCCTGCGCGGCGCCGAGTCTGGCCAGGGTGGCGGTGAACTCCGCGCCTTCCATCGCGCAGGCCGCGCAGCGTTCCAGGTGCAGCTCGCACCGGGCACGCTCGTCGGGGTCGAGAGCGTGCGCGGCGTACGCACCGGTCAGCGTGTGCAGGTCGGTGGCAGTCATGGCGATGCGCTGCTCGGCTGGCTGGGAGTGCTCAGCGGCGCCCTGGTCGTCGTTGTCGGCGTCGGCCTGCTCCGGGAAGCCCTCAGGCGCTCGCGCGCCAACCGGAGCCACGAGCACGTCCCGCACCCCCATGCGCACGTGGACGACAGCGACCATCCCGTGCCCGCCCGCCAACTCGTCCACGCCAGGAGGATCTGGACCGGCCAACCACAGCTCCTCGGTTTCAGGCTTGTCTCTGAGCCCAGAACCGGTGGATCTCGTCGAGTTCGTCCAATAGGTCGTCCTCGCGTCGATCGAACTCTTCCTGGCTGATGCGTCCGGCGATCAGCTCTTGTTCGAGGGACTTGAGCGCGTCCTCGACTGGAGCCGGGTCGTAGTACTGGCGTTCGGCGGCGTCCGCGACCTGCCGGGCCACCCAGGCGACTCCGCGGACAGGAGCCAGCGGCAGCGTCAGCAGGCCCGTGATCAGCCCCATGGCGTCCTCCTAGACGAAACTGTAGGGAGGCAGGGAACCGTGCAGTCGGAAGTGGTATCCCTCACCCCACTGTCCGGCCAGTTCCGCTTCGGCGGCGAGGAACTCCTTGCGGCGAGCCTCCTCCACCAGGAAGGAAATGCTGACGAAGTCATCACCGTGAAGCTCGTTCTCATGGATCTCGCGCGCCAGCGGCCGCATCGCCTCGCGAACCTGAGCAGCCGCAGACTCGCTGCGCACCTGGAGTTCCCTCGCGATGATTTCACCGAGCCGCACCTTCACGTTGGGATCACCGCTGCGCCGGCTCTCCTCGTTCAGTCGCTGCGCCTCGGCGGATTCGCGGAGTACCTGTCGGATCATGAAGTCTTCGTCGAATGACGCCTTGAGCAAGTGCTCCGCGCATCCTGTCAGAGCTTGCAGCCGCTCCCGGTAGAAGTCGCCGCGCTCTTTGAGGATTTCCCGGACATCCTGGGGATCGGAAGCCACTGTGCCGAACCTGAGCGGGAGCACGGGCCCGTCGGCCATCAGTCGTTCGAGTACGTTCTGGTGAGCCATGACATCGCGCCGGCGGGCCCGCAGTCCTTCTGGTACCGAGCTGACGATCGCCGTCAGGTCGGAATCTTCGACAGTGGAGAGCTCCTCAGGAGGATCGCCGACTCCGGTGAGGTCGTCCATGCGCGCCGGGTGATGGGCGTCGATGATCGCGTAGACGTAGACGGCCATGACTCACTCCTCCCGGGTGCGTGTGCGGCGCGCCGGTCGTGGCTTCTCGCGCCTTTCGGCCGGCTCCGGCTCCTCCTCCGTGCCCTGTGTGTGTTGGCGTATGGTGTCCGTCACCGCTTCCACCGCGCCGGTCAGGGCTCCCTTGCTCTTTCCCCGGGCACCCCCTTCGGTCATCTCGCCGACCAACTCCGGCAACTGGGTGGGTGCCTTGCGGCCGGATTCCAGGTCCAGCCGGTTGCATGCCTCCGCGAAACGCAGATACGTGTCCACGCTCGCCACGACGATACGCGCGTCGATCTTGAGGATCTCGATGCCCACGAGGGACACCCGCACGAACACGTCGATGACCAGTCCCCGGTCGAGAATCAGCTCGACGACGTCGTACAACGTGCCCGAGCCCCTGCCTCCTGCGACTGCACTGCCACCGCCGCCCTGCGGTACGACCGTCACAGCGCCTCCTTCCACGGACACGCCTGCACCGCCCGATGCCCACTCGATCCGACCCGTTCACGTGCGCCGGTCGAGTTGATCACGCGTGTAGCGGCGCGTCCTTTCGTAGCCCAGCAGCTCCCCCCTGGTGTCGAGCGTCACCCGGTAGCTGGCGATGATGCTCGCCGTGTCCGGGATTCGCTCGACTTCCACCACCTCCACGTCGGCCTGCCAGCCCTCGTCGGTACGCTTCAGCCCGGACACCGACTCGGGCGCCCGACTCAGAAGCTCTTCCAGTTGTTCCATCGCGGCTCGCATGGCCGCCGCCACGGACAATCGGGCAGTGTCTTTCCGCGGTGTCCGCCTCGGCGTATCTCCCGCAGACCTTCGCGGGGCCTTCCTCGGCCGCTCACCGTCGTCCTCGCTGTAACGAGGCATAGACCGTCCTCCCGTTTCCTGCGAACGCATACCCGCCAGATCTCGTACAAACCCGGATGGTCGGTGAGTGGCCTGTCAGCCGCGCGGACGACGACTGCCTTGTTGCGACCGATTCGGGACATTCCTGGAGCCTCTCGTGGCCGGGGGGGCTCCAGCGCGCATGGAACTGCACGCCCGATACCAGCGGACACCCAGGCCACGAGAATCGGCGGCCACTCGTAGGACCCGATCCGCCTGTCCGCCCACGCGCCCTGCCCCATGATCGACGACTTGATCGCCACGGCATCGAGGCCGGGGTTTTGCCCGGACCGGTGGACACTCTGATACCGAAGGCTGGTCTTGGGCGGGCCGCAGTAGCGGGCCCGGCGTAGGTCGGTGATGTCGAGGGCTCGGTTGATGGGGCCCTCGACACCGGCCCCGGAGGGCGTATTCGGCTTGCCAGGTGCCGGTCTTCTGATCGGCGGGGGGTCTCGGGCCGCCCCGCCGCCCTCAAGTCCGGCCGAATCAGCCAGCCGGTTGAGAACGTCATCGCAGGGAGCATGGCCGCGGGCTGGATGATCAACATGATCGCTCACCGGGGCGTTTTCGAGGCGGCTGCATCGTTCTGGCGTTCGCTTCTGGCCGCAGGACGCTCGTCCACAAGGTTCGCTGCCGGAGTCGCGAGCGGGCGGGCGGGCTCGGTCATGCCGTTCAGGCTCACGGGCTGACTCCCCTCGCCGCTGTGCAGCCGCTCAGGGCATGGGAGGACGTCCTCCACGAGGAAGGCCGGCCCGGATCGGGCCTCCGCCCCGAATTGAGCAACAGAGTCCGGTCGGTTCCTGCTTCTGCGTTCGGGGCGGGAGCCGTCAGTCTTCGAGGGCCGCCAGGAGTCGGACCGTGATGCGGTGCAGGTGTTCGGCGTCGGCGGGGTCGAACGGCGGGGTATCGGTGGAGACCCGGCGGCCTTCCAGGACAGCGGTCAGGCGGACGGGGGGTGCGTCCAGGAAGGGGAGGATCTGGGCGACGGCGGTGGCGGTCGGCTTGCCGTGGGTGCGCAGGCTCTCGATGCGGGAGTCGGTGGCGGGGTCGTACTCGCCCGCGAAGCCGGTGGACACCACGCCCGGGTGGTTCAGGACGTAGCGGACCGGGGTGTCCGCGTAGGCGCGGGTGAAGTGCACGCCGAGCAGGTCGCAGAGCGCACCGCCGTGCCCGAGCGCGCCGGTGCCCGGGTTGTCGGCGTACGGCCTTGAGCTGGCTCTGGCAAGATTTTCGTAGCCCGAGATCATCCAAGGTCAGTAGAGGTTTGGCCCGTGTACCGGCGGCGTAGGCGGGCGATCAGTACGACTCGGTGACGGAGAAGCGGGACGCCGGCACGGCCGCCCATGATGCGTTTCTGGAGCTTCACGTCGGTGATCCGGCCCTCGTTGACGCCGGAGTTGTGGTGCGTGGTGATGCCTTGGGCGACCGCGTGGCGGTCTTCACGCAGGGCGGCGGCGACGCCGGCGAGGGGCATCAGCCCGCTGCTGGCGAGGCGCCCGAGCCAGTCCGGCAGCGAGGTGGAGTCGCGAGTGTCTAGCATGGCGGCGAAGTCCCGGACCAGGGCGTGGGTGAGCCGGAGCTCCGGGCAGTGCTCAAGCAGCCGGCGCAGACCCTCGGTGGCCTGCAGGCTGTGTCGGCCGGGTCTGGTGATGATCCAGCGTGCGGCCTCGCGTGGGGAAGGTGGACGTTCGCGGGGTTCGTCCAGGGGCAGGCCGCGGCGGAGGGGTGCGAGGGCCGTCCTCACGCGCTGGTAGTGCCCCAGGAAGCCTTTGCCTAGGAGTTCCTGATGAAGAACCATCGCATTGTGCTCGCCCTCGTCCCAGCGTTGCTGCAGGTAGTCGAGGTAGGGGGTCCAAGGTCGACGGGCGTCGGGGAGCCCGGCGGACGACCTCCTGCCAGGTGCGGGCCCGGGCGTACTTGCGCACGGTGCGGCGATCGAGGCCGAGCTCACGGACCACGGAGCTGTGGGAACGGCCGGCATCGCTCAGTTCGTGCACAGCTTCGAACAGCCGCCGCGCGTGCCGGACGGCTGGACCATCCGTCTTCTCAGCATCGGTGCACGACCTCTCCGCGGGTTCCATTCCGGCAGGCTCGGGCGCGGGCAGCGCGGAGGGCAGACAGCCACGGTGAGCGGCGGCGATGTCCTGAACTCGCCGGGACAGGCCCTGCCACAGGTGGAAGCGGTCGCTGACCTGGACCGCGTCGGGAGCACCGTCGGCGATGCCCTGCCGGTAGGTGAGCGAGCCGTCGGGGCAGGCGGCCTCGACACCCGGATGCTCGCGCAGCCACCGGCTCAGCTGTTCGGCGTCCCTGCCCTCCCAGAGCGTCAGTGGGAGCCGGGTCGTGGCGTCGACCAGGAGCGTGCCGTAGGTGTCGCCGTGGAGCGCGAAGTCGTCCACCCCGAGCACCCGGGGTGTGCCCAGCGGCGGGAGCGGTACCCGCATCAGCTGGGAGAGCACAGTGGAGCGCGAGAGCGCGATGTTGAGCATGCTCAGCATCCGGGCCCCGCCCCGGCCGGCCAGCACGACACCGGCCTCCTCGACCAGCTGCCGCAGCGTCGGGGGTCCGCCGCTGGTAGCGCACCGTCAGCCCTCGTATTTGCTCGGCGAAGGTCACCTTCGGGCAGGCCGGGTTCTCGCAGTACAGGCGGCGCACACTCAAGTCGATCCGAACCGGCCTGCCCCCGACCCTCGCGTCGGCCAGCTGTCGTACGTACCGGCTGTGGACCCGGTCGCTCGCTGCCCCGCACCCCGTGCACGCTGCTGGGTCCCGGGCCCGAGTACGGGCCTGGACCACCACGACGGGGCCGGAACCATCGACCGAGGTCATGACCACGCCCGTCAAGTGCGGGAACAGCGAAGCCAGTTCAGTGGAGCACCGTCAATAGCTGCCCACCATCGGGACGAAACGATCTCGGCTACGAAAATCTTGCCAGAGCCACGTTCAGGGGTACGCCGACAGGTGGATCCGATCGAGGCCGCGATGTGGCGTGCCGGGGTGGCTCGCAGCCAGCCGACCGGCCTTGCCGCGTATGTCGTGGCCGAGGCCGTGGCCGGCGGTGTACTGGCCCTGGGTCAGACGGTGATCGTCGATGCGGTCAACGCGGAGGAGGAGGCGCGGGCGCACTGGCGGGCGCTGGCGTCCCGTCGTGATGTGCCGTTGGTGTTCATCGAGGTGAGTGTTCTGATCCGGCGGTACATCGCCGACGGCTCGAGGGCCGATCGCGGGAGATCGACGGCTTCTACGAGCCGACGTGGGAGGCGGTGGAGCGGCGGCGGGAGGAGTTCACTCCGTGGGTCGACGACCGCCTGGTGCTGGACAGCATGATCGACCTGTCGCAGAACATCGCGACAGCCTTGGAATTCCTGACCGCGACGTCCTGGCCTTCGGTTTTCCGCCGCACGGCGGCCAGGACGCCGTTCTTGAACTTCTCGCCTACGCGGGCCAGCGCGACCCGCACCGGACTCCTTGCCAATGCCGCCCAGCACGCCGGCGGCGCCTTGGCCGTGGACCTGGGCCGTACGCCGAGCAGCGGATCCGGACGCCGTCACCCATACCTCACCCGCCCCCGCCCAGCATCCAGCCCCTGATGCCACCCGCGGCGGCCTCGGGATGCGGATCATCGACCGCATCGCCCGCGCGCAGGGCACCCACCCCGCCGGTAGCGGCAATACCGTCTGGGCCGAATGCGACCCGCCGCCCACTACGCTCCACCCGCTGTAGCCGCTCCGCCCACCCCGCGCCGGCGGTTCCGATCATCCGGCCACGCGGCTGCTGCTCCCGCCGAGAGCGGCAGGTCACCCGCCGTAAGATCGGCGCGCACCGGGTGGGCCCGCACCGAATGCTGCCAGCGTCCAGCGCGACATCGACCGACACCTCCACCACAGTCACCGGCTCCACCAGGACCACGTGACCGGCAATCGGACCCCGGAGCCGCAGTCCTTCCGGCAACGGCCGCAATCCTTCCGGCAACGGCCGCAATCCGGCACGCAGGAGGCGGCCGTAACGGCGGCGGCAGCGTTGCACTGGGCTGCTGAGCGCGACTTCGCCCCTGCTTCGACAGGTTGCCCGCAAGCTGCCGGGGTAGCCGGGAGGCGGAAGCATCCGATGTGGGGAGACTCCATGACCGCACCTCGCAAACCGGCGCCCGACGAGCAAGGCCGGCAGGACGCCGAGGGAGACCGCAGCTACGGCGACCGGGCCGCGGGCACCCGGACCACACGGGAGCACGATCCGAAGGTCCACGGCCCGCGCGCTGGCTACGACGCGACCGCAGACGCCGCCGACCGCACCGGCATCACCGACCCCGACAACCAGGAAGACCACTCAGTGCAACAGTGAGCACTACGGAGCACACCGAGCGGCGCAAAGTCACCCCGCCCGGCGTCCTGGCGACGCTTCACGGGCTCACCCTCCGGCACAACGAGCCGCGGCCACGCGCCCACGCAGCAGAACACTTCCGCCGCTCCAACCCTCCGCGCGCCCGAAGCACCCCAGCGCAGCCCTCCGCATCGGCACCCCGCGCAACGACGCCCCTGCGCGCCAACATCGGCCGGCCGCCGAGTCGACTGCAGCGCTGGGGCTTTCCCCGTACACCGCCGGCGTCCGACGCCGTCGCCGTGGTGTCCGCACCGCACAGGAGCCAGACCGTGCGGCCTGCGCCTCCAACGCGCCTCGCCCTGCTCGGGGCATTCGTTCATCACCTGGGCGGTGCCCGCACCCGCCGCTGCGCCGCCCGGGGCGGGCGGCGCAGTCGTGCCTATGTCGAGGCCGGTGGTGGCCAGTGGCTCAGAGGCCGTCGCTCGGTGTGCTGCGGGGCCCGGCAGGCCGGCGGGCTCGGATTTCCCCCGGCCGGCTCCCGGAACAGAACGTCTGGGACCTCTCCACCGGGCACACGTCGCAGGACGTGGCGCGGCCAATGGGGGTGGCGCATCGCTCGGTGCCGATCCTGGCGACGAGGCGGGGCACCGATGTGTTGCGACCGCACGTGCCGCCGGGGGTCAGGTGCCGTCCGCCGGTGGGTCCT
The DNA here is from genome assembly GCF_043200835.1 of Kitasatospora sp. NPDC048365. Taxonomy (NCBI): domain Bacteria; kingdom Bacillati; phylum Actinomycetota; class Actinomycetes; order Kitasatosporales; family Streptomycetaceae; genus Kitasatospora; species Kitasatospora sp. NPDC048365. Next base: position 6,526 of record NZ_JBICYJ010000070.1, on the reverse strand, counting down.
CGGTGTGTTGTCCGTTGGGGTGGCGGGTCAGGGCCGCGGTCAGGAGATCGGCGACGGTGGCGCCGGCGTCCGCGGGGTGGCGCAGTTCGGTGTCGGGGACGACCTGGTAGTGGTTGTTGCGGCCGATCCTGGTGTGGCGGAGGTAGCCGTCGGCTTCGAGGTCGGCAATGATCCGCTGCACGGCCCGCTCGGTGAGCTCGCAGCGGGCCGCAATGTCCCGCACGCGTAGGGCTGGATCGCGTGCGATCTGGACCAGCACGCGTGCGTGGTTGGTCAGAAACGTCCAAGGGACTTGCGAGCCGGCAACATCGGCCATGCTCAATATCATACGGCGATCGCTTCACGCTATCCAAAGCACGGTAAAATTGTCGCGTATTGGTTGACTGGTGTGCCGGCCGGGCAGACCATAGAGACACTGATCGACCGAGCAGTCGTACAGCCGTTGCCGCCCAGGGGCGGCAACGGGGAGTCGCCCACGTGAGGACACCGTGATGCGATTGACAGCCGACGCTTACGAACGCATTGCGTGCCGCCTGCGCGCCCACCTGCCACACGACGGAACCGACCCCCGCCCGTCCGGCGACGCCGGCACGATGCCGCGCCAGGTCCAGCACGCCCTCGCGGGCATTGCGGCGTTCCTGGAGCTGTCCGGGACGGGGCCCGACGGGCCGGCTACGGAGGCCGAGCACCGATGGGCGGAAGATCTGTGGGACGTGCTGGAGGGGGCCGCGGCATCGTGGGACGACACCCCCGGCCCGCGCCCGGCCCCAGTGCCGTCACGTGCCGGCACGGAAGGGAGCCCGTGATGTGTGCCGCCCCGGACCATAAGCCGCGCCAGTCGGCCGCCCGGACCCGCCGGCAGGGCCCCACGCGTGCCCGTTGCACGCACGAGCGCCGCGCCGGAGTACTGATCTACCGGCTGACCGGGGAACCCGACCAGGAGACCCCCGCGGCGCTGGCCTTCAACCAGTCCCTGGACGGCGTCCGGGCCGTCGTGGTCGACCTGTCCGACGTCGCCTTCTTCTACTCCATCACCCTCAACGCCCTGCTCCGGCTGCGCAGGACGGCGGACGCCCGGCACGTGGACGTGCATCTAGCGGGCGTGCGCGAAGTCGCCGACCGCGTCCTGCAGGTCACCGAGACCGACCACCTCTTCGTCCAGCACACGGACCTCGACGGCGCGCTCCGCCACCTCATGGCACCCGCGCCCGCCCCCGACCCCGACCCCGCAGAGGAAGCCACTGCGGGGTCGGCCTCCAACGAGGCCTTCGCGGACGTGACACAGACCCTGGTTGACGACTTCGACCTCGCCGACACCCTGGATCGGATCATCGGCCACTGCGCCCGCACCTGCGGCGCCGCCGGCGCGGGCCTCGTCATTCAGGACGCCGAGGAGAAACTGCGCTCTCTGGCCTGCACCGATGAACCGGTCCGGACTCTGGAACGCCGACAGACGTCCACCGGCGAGGGGCCGTGCATCGACTGCGTCCGGGCTGGCTACGCCGTACTCACCGACGATCTCGAGGCGGACCGCGCGCGCTGGCCCCGCTTCGCCGCCGCCGCCCTCGACGCCGGGTTCACCGGTGCCCGGGCCTTTCCCCTGCGCCACCGGGGCCGCACCATCGGCGCCCTCGACCTCTTCGACCACGCCGACAGCCCCGCCGACGACACCATCCGCATCGCCCAGGCCTTCGCCGACCTCGCCGTCCTCGCCGTCATCCAGTCCCACGAGGACACCGGCGCGCACATCGCCCAGGCACTGCGCGACCGTGCCGCCATCGAACGCGCCGCCGGCATGCTCGCCCAGGCCGCCCGCACCACCCCCGAGGAAGGCCGTGCCTTGCTGCGCAGCCGCGCCGCTCGTACCGGACTGGGCATCACCGCCGTGGCCCACGCTCTGGTGAGCGGACGGACCACCAGCGCGCAGATCCTCTCCCCGCCCGCGGGTCCGACCGTGCTCGAGGGCCGGCGCGACGGCTAGGTAGACGCGCCCGGAGTCCCCGGCCGGCCGCGCACGACCAGTGCCTCGCGCCCGGGACGCCGCGTCGGCGGCGGCCACGGGGTGTTGCGTCCCAGGATGCCGATCAAGCACCGGACGCGGGAGGGTGGTGAACACGGGCGGACCTCGCCCACGTGGCGCAGCTCATGGCCTCGGCGGTCCAGGACGGCGGCCCTGGCCTGCCCGCCCGGCTGTGCACCGCCTTCGGCCGGGCGACCGGCGCCCGCGGCGCGGCGCTCGCGCTGATGGCCGACCCCACCCACCACCACACCCTGTGCGCGTCCGACGAGGACGCCGCCGCCCTGTGCGAGCTGGAATTCACCCTCGGCGTCGGGCCGGGACTGGAGGCGTTCAAGCGCGGCCACGCCGTCCTCGTCGGGGACGTGCACGGCGCCGACGCCCCGCGGTGGCCGATCTGGTCCGCCACTCTCCAGCCAGGGGCCTACCCGCCCGCGCAGTGTTCGGGTTCCCCCTGCACATCGCCGGCACCGCGTTCGGACTCGTCCAGCCCTACCGCGACCGCCCCGGCACCTTGAGCCAGGCCGATCTCGCCGCCGCGACCCTCGCCGCCGATCTGGCCGCCCTCGCACTCGCCCGTTCCTTCGACCACCCCGCCAACTCCGGCAGCCCCGACTGGTTCCCGGAACCCGCGACGGACAGCGTCGAGGTCGACCAGGCCATCGGCATGGTGATGGCACAGCTGCGCGCGCCGGCCGAGACAGCACTGGCCGCGCTGCGGGCCCGCGCCTTCACCGAAGGCCGGGCGCTGGACGAGGTGGCGGGCGACGTGCTCATGAGAAAGATCGACTTCGGGCCCGGCGACTAACAGAAGACGTAGCGTTGACAACGACAAGGGAGGCAGGCATGGACCGACCCCAGCCGGCCATGGAGGCCTTCGCGGACCTGGCACACTCGTTGGTCGGCGACTTCGACCTCGCCGAGACCCTCGACCGGATCATCGGCTACTGCGTCACCGCCTGCGGGGCCACCAGCGTCGGCCTGGTCGTCAAGGAACGGGACGGCGTGCTGCGCGACATCGCGTAATCCGACGAGCGCGTCCGGCGCCTGGAGCGCCGCCAGATCGCCGCCGGCCAGGGCCCCTGCTTTGACTGCGTCCAGGCCGGCCACCCCGTCCTGGTCGACGACCTCGCGGCCACCCGGGGCCGGTGGCCCGACTTCACCCCCGTCGCCCTCGACGCCGGCTACACCGGGGTCCGTGCCCTGCCCCTGCGCCACCGCGGACGGACCCTCGGCGCCCTCAACCTCTTCGACCAGGAACCCGGCCGCTGCACCGGCACCCACCTCCTGGCCGCCCAGGCGTTCGCCGACCTGGCCCTGCTCGCCGTCCTCCAGCACGCGCAGGAAGAGAGCCCGGCCGTGCACATCACCCGCGCACTCGCCACCCGCTCCGCCCTCGAACGCGCCAAGGGAATGATCGCCCACGACGCCAACACCACCGTCGACCACGCCCTCACCCTGCTGCGCGCCCACGCCGAGCGCACCGGAAGCGGCCTCACCACCCTGGCCCGCGCCCTGGTCACCGGCGAAACCACCACCGCAGAGGTCCTCGCCCCGCCCGCAGCACCGACCCACTGACACGGGCCTCGGACGGGGTGCAGTTGCACCAGCAGTGGCTCTCCTACCGCATTCGCGGTCGCCCCGAGCCGGCTCGGCGGCGGACGAACGATCAGACGCTGTCAGCCCGCCGACCCGCGAGGCGCGGGCAGGGCGGCCCACACGGTCTTGCCGCCTGGGGCGGGTGACACGCCCCAGGCGATGGCGATCCGGCCGATGATGTGCAGGCCGTGCCCATGGGGCCGGTCGGGCTGCCATGGCCGGACGATCGGCGGTGCCGCGGCCCGGTCGGTGACGGCAATGGCGAGCACACCGGCGTCGAGGTCGATGTCCAGGCGGGTAGGGCCCGGGGTGTGGCGGCAGGCGTTGGACATCAGCTCGGCCGCCACCAGCAGCACGTCGTCGCGCCATCCGGGCTCGGTGGCGCCGTCGCGCGGTACCTCCTCCAGCACGCGGCGCACCAGGGTCATACCCGGCTCCAGCGCCCTGCCGCCCTCGGCGGCGAGGGCGACGTGCCAGTGGCCGGCGGCCTTCACCGTCCGCACCTCCCTCCCGTCCCGTGACACGGTCCGGACGCGGTCACCCACGCGCCTTGCCCGACCGCCGGGACTGTAACGCGTGCATCGACCGCGCAGACACCGGCGGCGGGAATGCTTCGCATCTGCGACCGGTCGGCCGGCGGCAGCTTCGTTTCCATGGCTGCGGGCAGCGGAGCCAGAGGCGCACCATCGGAGCAGGACTGTCACGGGGCGGCCCGCCGTCGCGCTCGATGTGGACAGCGACGACGGACACCGTCACCGTCCGGCTCCGAGGCACTCCGCGACCGACCGCCCCGACCTCGATTCCTGCGCCTCGTCCGGCCTGAACGAACCTGCACGAACCTGTGCGGTTCCGCCGGGCCGCCGAGCCGACAGCATCGTCTTCCAGCTCCCCGCGCGGCCACGACTGGTCGCCCGCGTGCCGCAGACCACCGGACACCGTCTCCGACGACCCCGCCGTCCCCCCGTCGCCACCGCACACCACACACCACCTGAAAGGGTGCCGATGACCGACCTCGACCCGACCGATCCCCAGCCGCCCGGCACGGGCATGAGCACGCAGGTCTCCAAGCTGGCCGCCGAAGCGCTGCGGCAGGCACAGGACGGGCTGTGGGAGCTGTCCGCGAAGGACACGCAGCTGGCCCGCGAGACCGCCGATCGCCTCGCGGAGGTGATCGGTCCCGCCGCGGTCCAGGAGCAGCTGGTGGGGATCGAACGTCTGGAACATCTGCGGGAGGCCCTGGCGGTGATCGCAATCGGCGTGGCTCGCACCCACGGCCGCCTCGCCTGGTTCCTCGCCCGGGCCACCACCGCCCTCACCCCCGTCCTCGGCTGGCGGTCCCTGACCGCCGAGGACGGGCGGTACTTCGGCACCCGTGTCCCCGATCCCGCCGAACTCGCCGACGCCGAGAACGCCGTCCGCTGCCTGCACACCGTCCTCAGTCACAATCCGGCGCCAGCCCCCTCGCCCACCCACCTGTGGTCCTGACACCCCGCAGCAACGGGGCTGCAGCGTCCGCCCGGGCCAGACGCCGGGGCTGGGGCGGGCGTTGCTCCTCCGTCCGTCGGACGACTCGATGAGCACGCCCGCACCTCCGGGCCGGCGGCCAGCGGAGGCAGCTGGGCCGACGGCCCGGACCGCCGACGTCCGGACCCTGCGTCATGCCGGTGTCCGCTCCCGTTCCCTGTCGGGGTTGAGTGGGGTCTGCCGGAGGGCGGGGTGCGGGGCCGGGTCGGGGGGCCAGGGGTGGTGGGCGAGGCCGTGGTGGAGGGCTTCGAGTCGGGCGAGGTGGGTGTCGAGTGCTTTGGTCGTGGTGGCGTCGAGCTGGTGGATGCGGTGTTGGAGGGCGGTGATCCGGTCGAGGAGGTGCTGCCATGGGTCGTCGGTGGTGGGCTGGTCAGGCGCGTTGCTGGTCGCTGTCATGGCGGAGTCGGTCGGTTCGGCGGGTGAGGTCGTCGAGGCGGGCGGCGATGTCGGGGTGGGCGGTGCCGAGGTGGGGGCGGATGTCGGTGAGCGGTGCTATCAGGTCCGCCGCGTCGGAGGTGCCCAGCGCGGCGGTGAGCGCGGTCAGGGTGGGGTTGCCGGCAGCTGCGATGTCTTCGGAGGCGGTGATGCGAGCGGCGAGGATGCGCAGGTCGGCGGCGTGGTCGCGGGCCCAGGCGGTGACGGCTCGGTCGGCGGCACGGCGGTCGCGTACGGCTTTGACGCGTTCGGCGCCGGTCTCCTCGTCGGTCTGCCGGGTGGTGTGGCTGGGGCGCAGGCGCAGGTAGCGGTTCTCGGCCGCCTGGCGGCTGGCGACTCCCATGGGGCGGGCGAGGTCGGCCCAGGTGGCGCCTTCGGCGCGGGCGGTCTCGACCAACGCGGCTTCCCAGCCGGCGAGTTCGGTGCGCAGCTCGCGCAGCAGGACGAGCGCGGCGAGCGCGGGTTGGGGGCCGGTGGTGTCGGCGTCCGCTGTGCCGGTGGCGTCAGTGGTGCGGGCGGCGTGGACGGCGTCGTCGATGGCGGCGAGCGCGGTCGCCGCGGCGAGGAAGGACGTCGGACCGGTGGGGGTGGGGCGGTCGGTGTCGGGTGTCTCGGGGCGCTTCCCCACGTATGTCACTCCTTGGGTGACTCGGCTGCTTGTCATCGGATGGATGACATGCTAGAACGGATTCAGGTGAAGCGCACTGGCACCCAACTGATCAATGGAGGTGTTTCGCGATGCTGATGCGCACTGACCCGTTCCGCGAACTGGAGCGGCTGACCCAGCAATTCGTGGGAGCGAACGGGACCTGGTCGCGACCGGCGCCGATGCCGTTGGACGCCTACCGGGTGGGCTACGAGTACGTGGTCTGCTTCGACCTGCCGGGCGTGGACCCGGAGGCGATCGACATCGACGTCGAGCGGAACATGCTGACCGTGAAGGCCGAACGC
>NZ_JBICYJ010000069.1:0-36516 GCF_043200835.1 Kitasatospora sp. NPDC048365 | reverse complement strand
GGCGTTGTCCAGCGACAGCGCGGCGCGGACCGCCAGCTCCTGCAGGGTGTCGGCGTCGCTCCGGGTGAACGGCGCCCGGTCGGGCAGCCGCAGCACGGTGAGGACGCCGAGCACACGGCCGCGCACCGACAACGGCACCACCACCACCGAGCTACCGGCGACCACCGCGGCCAGCTCCGGCCCGCCGAGCACGACCGCGCAGCCCGCCGCCGCGTCCGGACCGATCACCGGGACCAGAACCCGCTTGTTTTCCTGCAGGGCCAGGCCCGGCGGGGTGGAGGCCAGCATGGTGAGCAGTGTGCCCTCGTCCAGGACGTGGTCCCACTGGGCGGTGGCCGGGTTGAAGGCGCGGGCGAGGCGGCGCAGCTCGGTGCGGTCGTCCGGCGGCGTGTCGGGCAGTTCGGCGTCGGAGATCAGCCCGTCCAGCAGGTCGACGCAGGCGAAGTCGCCGTAGAGGGGTGTCAGTGCCTGGCACAACTCGCGGGCGGTGGTGTCCAGGTCGGGGGTGCTGCCGATGCGGCTGCTGGCCTGCCGCACAAAGGTCATGTGCGATGACTCGAGGGCTGGCGCCGGGGGCGGCGCGGTGCGTGCTCTGCTTCGCTCGGCGTTGAGGGTGGCTTCGGCGGCAAGGAGTCGGGCTTCGAGGCGAACGCAGTGCTCCTCGGCGGCGTGTTTCAGCGCCTGGGCCCGGGCGAGCTCGAGGCGCAGGGCTTCCAGCTCGCTTTTCAGGGCGAGGAGTTCGTCGCGGATCTCGTCCGCCTGGTCCGGGCCGGTGTACAGCTCAAGGGTTGCCGCTCCAGCGGTGTACTGGGCGGTCGCCCAGTCGGACTCCAGCTGGAGATAGCGCTGCTCGGCCTGCCGCGCCTGTTCCGCCTTCGATTCGTAGGCTTCCAGGAGGGCGCGTTCTCGGACGGTGGCGAGGCGCAGTTCGCGCTCGGCGGCGCCGAGACGATCGGCCAGTTCGTCGAGCTGGTACCGGGCCGGGTTGCGGACCCGCAACGCGTCCATGCGCAGCAGGTGGGCCTGGTCGCGGACCTCGGCCGTGACGGCCTGCCCGGTGTGCTCGACGACTTGGCGCAGCAGGTCCTCGACAAAGCTTTTCGGGGCGATCCGCTCGCCGCTGAAATAGCGTGAGACGGACCCCTTGTTGCGGTGGCAGCGCGCGGAGAGACGGGTCAGGGTCGTGTCGAGCGCCGCGAAGAGCTGTCCGAGGAATTCGACGAACGCAGCGACCTGCGGCTCAAGGTCGGCCTTGGCCGTGTCGGCCGGCCGCGCCGCGCGCCGATCCAGCATCTCCCTGCCCCCAGATGTCACGGCCACCGCGTTGCGCGTCATCGGCAACACGTTTCCGTGGCGCAACGGGTCACCCACCAAGAAGGGTAGGCGACGTCCAGCCACCGCACATCGGAAAGGGCCTCGATGCTCTCCTCTCTTGCAAGGCAGTTGACGGCATGTCAGCGTTCGCTGATCACTGCGCTCGCTCTCGTTCCGGTGGTCATGGTGACCGCGGCCGTACTGCCGGCCGTCCTTGTGCTGCCGATCCTGCCGGACGGCATCGCCCGCTGCTCGGCCCTGATCGGCGGCCTGCGGCGGTGGACCGCCGCCGTCCTGAAGGGCAGCCGGTAGCCGCCGCCCCGCAGGGCGCCTCGGTCTCCTCGCCCGGGGCTGGTGATCGCCAATTGGGGCAACCGGATTTGCCGCGCGTCGCGTCTGGCTGGCCCGGTGCGCTTGGAACGCCGCGCTGCTCACCCACCGCGCCGGGCACGGTGACGGCCGTCGAGGTCGGCCGGACGCTCGCGAACCCTGGCGCCACCAGACCGAACGCAGGCCTGCGCGGCACCGGACTGCTCCAGGCGCGCATTCCCAGTTCTCCAGGCCGAGGTGATGTCTCAAGAGAAGGATCGTGTGTGGTCGTCATCGTCACGAGTCTGCTGCTGTGCAGCTCACTGACGCGGAGCCTTGGTGCGCTGTAGGTCGATGTAGGCGGTCTCGGGGCCGTACAGGACGAGGAATCCGGTACCGCAGGCGGCAGCTTGTTGGGCCGGGTGCGGGAGGTAGATGCGGTGGATGGCCTGTCCGGTGGTGGGGTTCCAGACGATCGCCGTGCAGTCGTCGCCGGTGGTCATGGCGAGAGGGCCGTCAGGACCTTCGAGGGCAACCACACACCTCACCGGACCGGTGTGGCCTTTGAGGGTGCGTAGGTACCGTCCGGTGGTGAGGTTCCAGACGATCACCTTGCCGTCCCAGCTGGTGGTGATGGCGAGCGGCCCGTCTGGGCCGGCCGCCACCGCCACCGCCACCGAGTCCACTAGGTCGGCGCGGCCTTTGAGGGTGCGCAGGTGCTGTCCGGTGACGGGATTCCAGACGATCACCTTGCCGCCCCAGTCCTTGGTAATGGCGAGCGGCCCGTCCGGACCTGGCGCCACCGTCACGGCCACCGAGTTCACTCGGCGAGCGCGGCCTTTGAGGCTGTGGCCTTCGAAGTTGTGCGGGTGCTGTCCGGTGATGGGGTTCCAGACGATCACCTTGCCGTCCGAGCTGGTGATGATGGCGAGCGGCCCCTTCGGACCAACCGCCACCGCCACCGAGTCCACCTCCACCGCGAACGGTCCAGTGCGGCATCTGACAGTGCGGAGGCGCTGTCCGGTGGTGAGGTTCCAGACGATCGCGTTGCCGTCCGCGCCGGCGGTGATAGCGAGGGAGCCGTGAGGGCCAGCCGCAACCGCCACCGAGTTCACCTTGTCGGTGTGGCCTTCGAGAGTGTGGAGGCGCTGCCCGGTGATGGGGTTCCAGACGATCGCCGTCCAGTCCCAGCCAGTAGTGATGGCAAGAGGGCCGTGAGGGCGATCGAGGATCGCCACCGAGGTCACCGGGCCGGTGTGGCCTTCGAGGGTGTGGAGGCGCTGCCCGGTGGTGGGGTTCCAGACGATCGCCTTGCCGTCGTAGCTGGTGGTGATGGCGAGGGAGCTGTGTGAGCCATCGAGGACCGCCACCGAGGTCACCTTGTGGGCATGGCCTTCAAGGGTTTGCGGGAGCTGTTTGATGGTGGGGTTCCAGACGATCGCCGTGTGGTCAGGGCCGAAGCCGGTGGTGATGGCGAGGCGGCCGTGAGGGCCATCTAGGACGGCCACTGAGCCCACCGGGCCGGTGTGGCCTTCAAGGGTATGGAGGCGCTGCCCGGTGACGGGGTTCCAGACGATCGCGCTACCGTCCGTGCTGGTGGTGATGGCAAGAAGGCCCTTTGGGCCTGTCGCCACCGTCACCGAGGTCAGCCAATCGGTGTGGCCTTCAAGGGTGCGCAGGCGCTGCCCGGTGACGGGGTTCCAGACGATCGCCATACAGTCGTAGCTGGTGGTGATGGCAAGAAGGCCTTCCGGACCCGCCGCCACCGCCACCGAGGTCAACAGGTCCGTGTGGCCCCTGAGGGCTCGCAGGCGCTGCCCGGTCGTGGGGTCCCAGACGATCGCCGTACGGTCGTAGCTGGTAGTGATGGCGATAGGACCTTCCCGACCTGTCGCCACGGCCACCGCCGGTGGCACTATCACCTGCGCCCAGTAGGTGTGGCCTTCGAGAGTGTGGAGTCTCTGCCCGGTGATGGGGTTCCAGACGATCGCCGTGTAGTCCCAACTGGTGGTGATGGCGAGTGGGCCCTGCGGGCCATCGAGGACCGCCACCGAATGCACCTTTTCAGCATGGTCTTCAAGGATGTGGAGTCTCTGCCCGGTGATGAGGTTCCAGACGATCGCCGTACAGTCCCAACTGGTAGTGATGGCGAGTGGGCCCTGCGGGCCATCGAGGACCGCCACCCACCTCACCCTGCCGGTGTGGCCTTCGAGGGTGTGAAGGCGCTGCCCGGTGACGGGGTTCCAGACGATCGCCGTCTTGTCGTTGCTGGTGGTGATAGCGAGAGGGCCATGTGGGCCGGCCGCCACCGCCACCGAGATCACCTCGCCAGCGTGGTTGAGGGTGTGCAACCGAGCGGGGTGGGTGCGGCGGGTCGCCCACCTGGCGGTCGGCATGGCGGCGCCGCTGAACGGCCGTGCGCGGGTGACGGTGTGTGCGAAGTCCGGATGTTGCCAGGCTACGGCGTCGATGGCGAGGAGGCCGCGGCGGGCCTCGATCATGTGGCGCCGGGGGTCGTGGGCGGTGGTCGTGCGGTAGATGTGGGCGTGGAGCTGTGCCTGTTGGCTGTGGGCGTGGTTGAGGTGGGGGGTGAGGGTGTCGGGGTCGGCGTGGAGCAGGTAGATGGGATCTTCGAGCAGGCGGTCGACAGCATGGTCGCCGGCGGCTGCGGCGTGGGCGGCGGCGTGGCTCAGGAGGTAGGGCTGGGCGTCTTGCCACTTCGGGGCGCCGGTGGGTGTCGAGGGGATCGTGTCGAGAAGGGCCTGGTGGAGGGTGGCCGGGTCGGCGTGGCGGCGGGTGTGGTCGGTGAGGGCCTGGTGGAAGTAGCGGTAGAGGAGGCGGTGGTCGGTGTCGGGGGCGGTGCGCAGGTAGAACGCGGTCTTGGTGAGGACTCGGCGGGTGTCGGCGAGTTGGGGGGTGGGGCTGCCGGGGGCGGGGGGTTGGTGGGCGAGGGCGGCGGCGTGGAGCAGGTCGAGGGGCATGCCCTGGCCGCGGGCGTGGCCGAGGGCCGTGAGGACGGGGCGGATCCACGGGTCGGCGGCGGCAAGTTGGCCGGTGTGGAGGTCGAACACTTCGGTGACCGAGCACGGTGCGTCGGCCGGGACACTGTCGGGGGTGGTGCTCAGGTGGTCGGCGTAGAGGGCGGCCACGAGGAAGGCGCCGTGGTCGCTGTAGTGGGCGAGGCGGTCGCCGACGTCGCGCAGCACGTCACGGTCGTGGAGGGGAAGGAGCTTGCCCAGGTAGGTGGCGAGGTCGTCAGCAAGGACGAGGCGGTCGCGTGCGGTAGAGGGGTCGGTGTCGAGTTTCGCTTCGGGGTGCGCTGTCAGGTGCTGGTGTAGGGCGGGGAGGGTGTCCCACCAGGGCCGGGTGCCGATGATGGCGCGGCAGCCGGAATTGCTGCCGGTGGTGAGGGGCAAGAGAAGTTGGTTCAGGACGGCTGCGGGGTCGTCGGCCTCGTCCAGGGCGTCCAGGATGACGAGAGTGTCTCCGCCCGTGGTGTTCAGTTCACGGACGAGGTCGGCGGTGCTCATCCGCTCTGCCTGGCCGAGGCTCGGCGGGATGGGGCAATCCGCACCGGGGGTGGGGGTGTGTTGGAGGCGGAGTTGGTGGACGAGGGAGTCGGTGATGGCCTGGAGGGTGAGTTGGCGAGCGTGGACGGCCAGCACCCGGCCTCGAGAGTGGAGAGCGAATCCCTCGGGCACGACGCGGGCGACCCGGACGATGAGCGGGGTGAGTTCGGGGTGGAGCAGGCAGGCGGTGATGCCGAGGAGCGCGGACTTTCCACTGCCTGGGCTGCCGGTGACCACCAGGAGCCGGTTTGCCGGATCTGCGCCGGTGTCCCGGTTCCAGTCCTCGATCCGCCGCAGGTGGGAGGTCCGGCCGGAGAACAGGAAGTCGGTGACGTGGGGTTCGCCTGCGGCGCGGGTGGCGAAGTGCAATGGGTCCAGGCCTGGGGAGCAGGCGAGGGCGAACTCGCGCAGCCACGGGTTCATGCCGGTCAGGAGACCGGCCTGGGGATCCTTGCTGTGGGCGGGGTTGCGGAAGAACGCGGGCGTCTCAGGGGCGGCACTCGCGTGCGGTGTATGGACGATGTCCTGGCCGGGGTGGCCGCAGGCCCGGTCAGTGGCGGCGAGCTGGCGGTTGATCGCCTGGGCGAGGGTGGAGACGGGCACGTACTCCTGGGCCGGGCTGATGTCGAGTTCGAAGTCGGCGAGTCGGCGCAAGGTTTCGGCGACGGCAGCGGTGAAGCGGGCGCCGTAGGTGACCGCGTCGTTCGCGCAGGCCCCGATGATCCATACGTTCCGCCGACCGTCCTGCCGGCGGCGGGTGGCGAGGTCGGTGAGCTGCTGCTGGACGACGGCCTGGCCGGCCCCGCACACGTCGAGCAGGAACAGCACCGGTCGCCCGCTGTCGTATGCCGCGTTCTCGGCCCGTGTCAGGAGATCCTGGGTGCTGACGCAGGTGTCGTCCAGCTTTCCTGGGCGGGCGTCGCCGTCGGCGGTGGCCAGGTAGAGGGTGCCGCTGCCCGGAGCTGTGACGCCGTGGCCGGTAAAGTGCAGGATCAGTGGCTCGTCCGCTCCGGCGTGCTCCTGCAGCTGGTTCCATGACCGGGTGAAGGTGTCCCTTGTGCATTCGAGCAGCGCCTCTCCGGTGGAGACACCGGCCCGCTCCAGTGCTGAGGCCAGCACTTTGGCCGCCTCGGTGACGGCCGGCAGCTTTCCGAAGACGGCGGCGCCGTCGGCCTGGTCCTCCTCGCCGATGTACCGCTCAAGGTGCCCGACCCCTGCCACCAGTGCCTTGGCCATCCCGGCCCCTCCCCCTTGCTGCATTGTCGTGCGGTCCGAATCTGTTCCCCCGGGACCTACGCCCCGGCCGACCGGCAGGCGCCGACGCCGCCCGCGCGGAGCTGGCGGCCGGTGGGAGTGCCCGTCATCCGTCGGGTCACGGCTGGCTCCTGTCCGTTGGCCCGACGGTGCGTCAGGAAATGTACGGGGTGACGGCGGCCGCGAGCAGGCCGTTGGCAAGATAGCCGCCCAGTCCGTGGAACCCGATCCCGTTGTCGCAGGTCTCGTCGGCGTGGACGGGGAACACCTCACCGAGCTTCGGCGGTACGGCGATCAGGTCGCCGACGTCGGCGATGTTCACCCACCGGCTCACACCGGCAGGCAGGGCGCCGCGGCCGGATCGCAGCGCCGGGTCGAGGCGGCGGGCCAGCGCAGGCACCCTCAGGGGGGAGCCGACAGTCACCAGCAGCTCGACCTCCAGGTCGGGGTTCGCGTGCAGGGTCTCGTAGGTGACATACGAGCCGAGCGAGTGTGCGATGACGACCGACGGCGCTTCCCGCCTGATTACCTCCGCCACCCGCTCGCGGACCAGCTCGCGTCGCTGCGGCCACGTGGTGTATGCCTCCGCCTCGCGGAGATTCGTCACGATCGTGCGCTCTAGACGGCGGACGGTCTGCTCCTGCAAAGCCCGGGTGAGATGGGAGCCGCGTTCGCGGACCAGCCAGCCGAGCATCTGCCGCAACGGTGCCAGCGCCACGTTCTGCGGATCGTCCGGAACAACTGCCCCGGCCGCCACAAGCCACTCGGCCGCCGCAGCCCGCTCCGCAGGGCCGAGACCCTCGAAGCCCGCGTCGTCACCCCCCGACTGGGCCTGTTCGGGCAGGTCCGGGCGGAGCAGGTCGGCGAAGTAGGCCATCGCCACCGCGGGCGCCGCGACCGACAACCGTCCGAGGCTCTCGCCGAGCCGCGGCCGCAACCTCTCCAGGTGATGTTCCGCTGCCTTCTCCGGTGCCGCACCGGGAACATGGTTAAAAATTCCGTGCACCACGACGACCGGCGCCACAGCTACCCCCCCAAGGTGACGGCCCGTGCCCGGGCCTCTCTCCCCTCGGCCTACCCGCGCCACCACTACCGCCACACCATCCCCATGTCGGTGCGGCCCTGTCCCGGTTCCAGCGCAGGGTGTTCGCGGCGCCCGGTGACATTGCCGTTGAAAGCCAGCGCCGCTCCGTTGTGGCCCGTAGGTCGCCACAGGGGTGGTGGTCACTATGCAGCCGCAGAAGACGTCGATGACCAGGCCACTGAGGAATGCAGACTTGCCTGCGCGGGGCCGCGGGAACAGCTGTGCGCCGCCTCGCAACTCCTGGCGGTAGATCAGGTCGAGCTAGGCCGCTGGCGAGACCGGCAGCGGGCCGACTTTACGTCACAGGGCGTCGGCGAGGGAGATGCAGAGTCGAGGCCCGGCGCTTCACCGTGGCCGCGAGCAGTTTCCTCTCGAGCCTCATGCCCTTGGCATACATGACGTAGTAGGCATCGAGGCCGACGGCGGTTCAACCCGATGCCGCCGGCGCGGCCGCCGGGCAACGAGCCGAGCGTGCCGAGACCTGGCCGAAGCCGGAGCCCCGGTGGGGTGTGGCCCGCAGGACCTGGCCGCCTGGGCGAGCAGCAAGGAACTGCAGTCCTTCAGGTTCCCCAATCACGGCACGTCAGAGTCGGTAGCCCAGAGGAAATGCGCCACCTCGTCCCCGTAGCCGACTACCATCCCATCGCTAGTGGCGGCGATCGCCCCCACAGGGTTCGGCATCGTCGTTTCCGGGCGAATCTGGCACCCGGTAGCGAGATCCCACATCAGGATCTGTCCCTTGTCATCACCTGTGACGGTGATCGCGCGGCCGTCTGGAAGCACCGTGGCCGCCACCGCGTTGACCGATCCGTTATGGCCAGAGAACGAATGAAGGTGCTCGCCGGTGGCGGCATCCCACGTCAAGACTCGTCCTTCGAAGTCTCCGGAAATCGCGATGGCACGCCCGCCAGGCAGCACCACGGCCGCCACCGCGCAAACCCATCCAGTGTGTCCAGTAAGGGTGTGGACGTGCTCGCCGGTGGCAACATCCCACGTCAAGACTCGTCCCTCGGAGCCCCCGGAAATCGCGATGGCACGCCCGCCAGGCAGCACCACGGCCGCCACCGTGACGAACCATCCGTGGTCGGTGAGGGTGTGAAGATGATCACCTGTGGCGAGGTCCAACATCAGGATCTGCCCCTGATCGTCGCCTGCAACGGATATGGCGCGCCCATCGGGCAGCACCGTGACCGCCACGGAATTCAGCTTTAGGGTGTTGTGGGAGAAAGTAGACAAGAGATCGCCAGTTTTCAGGTCCCTCACCTGGATCTCGGCGGAGTAGGAAGAGTCGATCGCGACAGCGATGGCGCGTCCGTTCGGCAACCTTGTGACCGCCACCGCCCGCACTCTCGCGGAGTGCCCACTGAGGATGTGAGGATCCTCCTCCAAAGCGAGGTCCCACAGCAGCACTCGACCAGCGGTGTCGCCGGTGACAGCTATGGCGCGCCCGTCGGGCAGGACCGTTATCGCCACCGTGTTGACGCGGCTAGGGTAGTTACCTGCCGCAAAGGTGCGATGCTCGCCGCTGGTCAGGTCCCACACGAGTACCTGCCCATCTCCACCGGTGACGGCGATGATCCGTCCGTCGCGCAGCCCTTCGACTGCCACCACGTAGACCCAGCCTTCCGGACCCGTAGCGGTATGAAGAAGATCCCCGGTCTTCAGGTCCCATGCACGAAGCAGGGTCTCTGCGTCGAAACTGCGGGTGACCGTGACAGCGACACTCCGCCCATCAGGAAGCACCGTCGTCGCCACACAATGGGCCGGGTCCGTGGGGCTAGTGAGCGTGCGGAGGCGTTCCCCTGTGGCGAGGTCCCACACTGTCGTGCATCCCTCGTCGTCGCAGGTGACAGCCACCCTCTGACCATCGGCTAGCTTTTCGACGGCTACCGCTCCCACCTTTCCGTTGTTGGCACCGGTGAGAACGTGGAGTTCTTCCCCGGTGATCAGGTCCCACACGATCGCTTGCCCGTCGTCGTTACAGGTGATGGCGACACTTCGCCCGGGCAGCGCGCCAGGGACGATCACGCGAATATCACCTGCCGGGCCGGCGCGGAAATGATGGACTTCACCGGTATCCAGGTCGAAGCCGATGACCGCCCCCTCAGAGTTCCCCGCGAGCACAGCTGGCCCTCTGCTGCTGAATCCAAGAGCGACAGTTCGCACCGTGCCGATCGGTTCGGCGATGGTGCGGAGGCGTTCTCCGGTGGCCAGGTCCCACACGACCAGAGCCCCCACAAAGTCACCGGTCACGGCAATTGTCCGGCCGTCGTCAAGCATCAAGGTCGCCGCCGCGTATATCCATCCCTGTTCGTTGCCGGTAAGGGTGTGGACGCGGGCTGGGTTCGCTTCACTGTTGGTTGCCCACCGTGGCGTGGCGACGGCGGCATTGCGGTCGACGGGCGTGGTCGCGAGGAGGTGGGCAAGGCGGGGGTTGTGCCAGACAGCAGCGTCGAGGGCGAGAAGGTCCCGGCGGGCTTGGAGCTGGTGACGCCGGGAGTGATGGCTGGTGGTGGTTCGGTAGATGTGGGCGTGGTGGATGGCGAGTCTGCTGATGGCCCTGTGGAGATAGGGGGAGAGAGTGTCGGGTTCCGCGTGGAGGAGGAACTGCGGATCCTCGAGGAGCTGGTCGACGGCTCCGATGCCTACGGAGCAGGAGTGTTCGGCGGCGTGACGCAATAGGTAGGGATCGGCCTGCGCCCAGGATGAGGTGCTGGTGGGGGTATGGAGGAGGGTGCCGGTGAGGGCGTTGTAGATCGTGGCGGGGTCGGTGTGAGCGCGGGTGTGCTCAGCGAGGGCCTCGTGGAAGTAGCGGTAGAGGAGGCGGTGATCGCTGCCCGGGGTTGCACGTAGATAGAATGTGGCTTTGGCAATGACACGACGGGTGTCGGCGAGCTGGGGTGTGGGCTGGCCTGGGGCCGGCGGTTGGTGGGCGAGGGCTGCCTCGTGGATGAGGTTGAGGGGCATGCCCTGACCTCGGGCTTGCCCGAGGACTTCCAGCACTGGACGCATCCACCGATCGCCACGCGTGAGCAGGTTGATGTGGATGTCGAAGACCTCGGTGATGGTGCGCGGTGGTCCGCCTTCCGCGCGTCGGCGATCCAAGCGCAGGTGGTCGGCGTAAAGGGCAGCGACGAGGAAGGCGCCGTGGTCGCTGTAGGTGGCGAGCTGCTCGGCAATCTGGCGCACCTTCGGGCGCGGCAGGAGCCGTCGCGGCATGACCTTCCGCAAGTAGATGTCGAGGTCGTCGGCGAGGACCCGGCGGTCGTCCTCGGTGGCGGGGTCGAGGTCGAGCAGCTCGGCGGGATGTTCGACCAGGTGGCGGTGCAGCGCGGGAAGGACGTCCCACCAGGGTCGAGTGCCGATCAGCACTCGACACCGGCCGGCGCTCCGGCGGCTCCCACTCACGAGTGGAAGGAGAAATTCGTTGAGGACCGCTGCCGGTTCGGTGGCTTCATCAAGGGCGTCAAGGATCACGAGGACGTCGTCGGCATCCTGGAGTGCCTCCAGGAGTGCGGTCCTATCTGGCGGTTCCGGGAGCTGAATCCGACCGCGGGTCTGCTGATCGTGGAGTTGTTGCCACAACGAGTCGATGACCTGATGGAGATTCAGCTGGCGGGCGTGGACGGCCAGGACGGTGGCGGGCACACGCGGTTCGAAGTGCTCCACGGCCGAGCCCACCAGATCTCCGAGAGGCGCTAGCTCGGGGTGGAGCAGACAGGCGGTGACACCGAGGAGGGCCGATTTGCCGCTGCCGGGACCGCCTGTGACCACGAGCAGTCCACCATGATCGCCGTCCGCGTCATAGGTCCACTCCTGGATCCGGCGGAGCTGAGAGTGGCGGCCAGAGAAGTGGATGGCGGTCGCGGTGCGGTTGCCAGCGGCTCGGGTGGCGAAGTGCAGCGGGTCCAGATTCGGCGCGCAGCTAAGGGCGAACTCCCGAAGCCGGGGGTTCATGGTGGTTAGGAGGTCGATTCCGGGGTCGGAGGTGTGCGCGGGGTTGGGGAAGAACGGTTGTACGTCTGGGACGGCGTGGACGTGCGGACTGCGAACCACGGACTGGCCGAGGATTCTGTCGGCCCGGTTCCACTCGGCGAGGTATCGGTCTATCGCTGCGGCCACTGTCTCGACCGGTACGTGCGAGAGCGTGGGGTTCACGTCGAGGTCTCCGTCGGCCAACTGGTGCAGCACCTCGGCGGCGGCCGTGGTGAAGCGGGCACCGTAGGTGGCGGCTTCACTGGTGCAGGCTCCAATGATCCAGACGTTTGGGGGGACGTCCTGCGGCCTGCGGGACGCCAGGTCGGCGAGTTGTTGCTGGATGATGGCCTGCCCGGCCTCGCACACATCCAGGAGGAAGAGCACCTGCCGCCCGCTGTTCTTCGCCTCGCGAAGCAGGGATTCGAAGCTGACACAGGTGTCGTCCAGCTTGTCGTCTCGGGCGCTACCGCCGGCTGTAGCCAGGTAAAGCGCACCACCCCCAGTGGGCTGGGTGCCGTGGCCGGAGAAATGCACGATGAGCGGCTCGCCGGCATTGGCCTGCTGGCGCAGTTCGCTCCACCGCCCCAAGAACTCGGCTCTGCCGCAGTGCAGCATCGGTTCACCGCCGGTCACGGCACCGATCCGGTCGAGCGCGAACGCCATGATTCGTACCGCGTCCTCGACGGCTGGCAGGGCCTCGAACGGCCTCATGCCGTCGGCCTGATCCTCTTCGCTCAGGTGCAGCGCGAAAGACTCCCCGACGCCTGCCACCAACGCCCGCACCACGAGTCCCCAGCCCTTCAGACCGACACGGCCTGACTAGTAGTCAGCAGGTAATGTAGGGCGCGGTGGCGGACACCACCAGCCCGTTCGCGAGACAGCCGCGGAAGCCGAACCCTCTGTGCACTTGCCGGGCGGCTGTCGTCCCGATTCGGCTCCAGACCGCGGCGGTGTCTCGGGTCTGCTCGGCACCAGCGGTGAAGCTGAAGGGAATTCCAGGACTCTCCCTGCCCACCGCTCTCGTGTCAGAGAACCTGCATGCCACAGTTTGGTGATCACGGCACTTCACCAGGCGGACACAGCACGAGTGGATAGAAGACCGCGGCCTCGCGGGTGTGATCAGCTGGCCGAGCCCCTCCCCCGGCCCCGGTACGGGCTCGATGTCGGCCTCCACGACGGGCGGCGTCCGCGGTTCAACCGCAAAGAGAACCCGCGTCGCCCGGCTCTGTCGGGGGCCACGTCGTAGGCGATTTAAGTCATCCTGCAGGACACACACGCCCCTGACCTGCAGTCATGCAAATTGACCCAGAAGGCCAAACTGCCACCACCATCAGCTCAAGAGCACCCACTGCCCAGATCCCCGCAGCTCAACGCCCCCCGAACCCCTGGCCCTGCGATTGCACTCAGAAGACTGCATCACTACTTAGAGATCACAGCTCTTCTTTGGGATCGACCGAGGTCGGGCCAATGACGGGGACATGTTCGGCAACGGGGCAATCTTGATGCCGGAACGATTTTGCGCCACGAACGGGTGACATCAAATCATCCAGAAACGGACTTATCACCCGCCGGTAAGGCGGTCCAGCGCTAGTGTCACGGCTCGCCACCCATCGGCCCGGGGAGTCCCTGGTCGGTCAGAGCATGCCGGCTCTGACCGGGGACTCCCCGTTCGATACACCCGTCTACCAAGAGGAGTACCGGCTATGAAGCCTACCGACGAACAGCCCGGAGGAGCCCCGCGAGGTCCGTGGCGGCACCGTATGCGGGTCCTGGGCCGACGCGCCCTCCTGGGCGCCGCCTACACCGCCGGCGGGCTCCCGCTGACCCTGCTCGGGCACTGGCTGATCAGCCGCTGAGCAGCGGGCTGGCCACCATCCGGACCCGGTCGCCAGCCCGCCCCGCTGAAGGCGCACGGCCGTCGCCGTCTGGCGAGCGTCCCATGCCGACTTTGCATGCCAGTGTGCACGCCGGCGAGCCCCTGCTGTCCGCACCGGGCGTGCCGCACCGGGGCGCGACCCGCTGCGCGCCCGCTGTTTGAGAGTCGAACACCGCGCCTGGTGATCCACACCAACGACTTACGGCCCAGCGAGCAGGGCCACGAACCGTTCGCCTGACGTGGCATCGAGGTCGGCATCTCCCCGGACGGCGACCGGGCCGCCAACGACCGGCACCACAGACCCGCCACCTAGGTGCGCAGCGGGCAACAGCAACCAGTCCGCTGGCTGCCGCGCCCTCCCAGGATCGACGCCTGTACACCAGGATGTTCGCCATCGACGCAGGTGAACCGTCCGGATAGCAGCGGAGCCGCCGAAAGCCGGACTCCCGGTTCAGCTCACGAGCGGGAATCAGACGCCCACGTACGTGCAGCTGCCAGGTTCCTCCACACCTCCGCCGACCCTCCACCCGCGCAAGAAGCACGACAGCCGGTCCGAATCCGCCATCGACTTCCGCAACCGCGTCAACGACTCCCAAGGACTTGGGAAGCCCGCCGGCGACACCCCGTATACGGCATCAGGGGCAACCTCTCCCGAACCACGCGCCACAGCTCCGCCAGGTAGCCGGCTCCGGCGGCGGGAGGATGCACCGAACCGCGAACCGCTTCTGCACGGACGCTGCGCAGGTAATCCAGCGGCCTGACGACCTGTCAGCCGCACTCGGTTCGGTCACCCCAGCCTCACGGGGTCGGCCTCACCCGTACCCAAACCGCCTACTACTTCCGCAGCGGGAAGTAGTAGGCGTTCACCTTCGGTGCGCTTGGAGGGCCGACCGGCGTGCCCCACCGACCCGCCACCGCGTAACGGATACCTGCGACTCTACTCGTCCAAACTCATTTGATTTGCCACTCCGAGCTGCTCCCTGAAAATAGTCATGGCATCTACCAAAGGGACCCGAAAGCCTTTCTGGGCCTGGCACATCAACCGAAGAATGCGCGTCGACGCTCCCCTGGGGCCGGCGGAGCCGGACCCAGGGGATGTGGTCAGCCTAGGTGCTCGGTGATCTGCTCGATGATCCAGTCGGTGATCGAGCGAGCGGCTCCGGAGGCTGCGCCTCGGGCGATCTGTCCGGTGAGGTGGTCGCCGGTGTCTGGGGCCGGCGTCTCGTGGGGTGCGGCTGGCTGCTCGGGGACCATCGCGGTGCGCGGGGTCTTCTCGTTTCGGGTGTGCTGCTTCTTGCGGGACATGAGGTCCTCCCCCGGCGGGGTCGTGGTGAGTACGGGTCAGCCGGCCGGCTTGACCACCACGATCCCGGCGGAGGAGGCCAAGGTGGGCGGATGCGGTCTGATCCGGATTCACCTGCCAACAGGGCAGGTCCGGGCCTACGCTGACCATCTGTCCGGCGGACGGTCCCGGACAGCCGCCGCCGCGCTGTGGCGGGCTTCGCTCTCCTCGCGGGCGGGCGTCAGGCGTGGCGGGCGGGCCGGGGATCGCTGCGGTGGTAGGGGGCGCGGGCAGCGGCGCTAGGGGAAGGGAGTCGTGGAGGCGTTGGCCAGGGTCAGCCCGATCGAGAGAGCCCAGCGGGATTTCCGCAGGCAACTGGATGAACTGCTGCTGGATGTCGGCAGGCCGACTTACCGCAAACTCGCCGGCCGCAGCGCGGGAACGCTTGCCCCGAGTACCGTCGGTGACGTCCTGACTGGGAAGACTCCGTTTCCGCAATGGGAATTCGTGGAGGCGTTCGTCGAGGCCTGTCAGAATCACGCCAAGGACGCCGGGATGAAGATCGCGGCGGAGCGGTTCTCGCGTTCGCTGTGGCAGGAAAAGCACGCCAGTACTCTCCGGGTCATCGAACTACTCCGAAAGGCCCAACCCGAACCCGATTCGGGTGAGGGAGTTCCGAGTCCGGGGGTGGCCAACGCGATCAGCGGCGGTACCCAAGGGGTGGTGGTTCAAGGACGGGACGTACGGATTCAGGTCGGCTCCGGGGCCGGGGTGGTGCGGCCGCGTCAGATCGGAGTGGTGCCCCAGGTGGCGGACGCGTTCCAGGACCGGGGCCTGGCCTCGGAGATCGCGGCCTCTGGGGACCGGGCGGGGAGCGGCACCGTGGTGGTGTGCCAGGTGCTGGCGGGAATGGGCGGGATCGGCAAGACCCAGCTCGCCGCCCACCGCGCCCACCAGGTCCTGCGGGACAAGAGCGTGGACCTGGTCGTATGGGTGACCGCGACCAGCCGCCAAGCCATCCTGCAGACCTACGCGCAGGCCGGCATCGCCGTCGCGGGCGCGGACCCGGCGGACGTACAGGCGGCGGCGCAGGTGTTTTTGACCTGGCTGAGCAGCAGCGGCCGGTCCTGGCTGGTGGTGTTGGACGACCTGCAGGAGTTGTCCGACTTGCGGGAGCTGTGGCCGCCGGAGCGGTCCTCGTGTCAGGTCATCGTGACCACCCGCCGCCGGGACCCGGCCTTGCGTACGGGTAGCCGTCGGCTGGTCGAGGTCGGCCTGTTCAGCCCTGAGCAGTCTCTCGCCTACCTTTCCGAGCGTCTGGCGGTCCACGGCCTGGGCGAGTGCGAGAGTGCGCAGGAGATCGCGGACCTGGCCGCCGACCTTGGACACCTTCCGCTGGCTCTCGCGCAGGCCGCCTCCTACATCATCGACACCGCAGGCGCGGGTATGGGCGTTCATGACTACCGTGCGCTGCTGCGTGAGCGGCGTCCGCTGGCCGAACTCGCCCCCGGCCCCGATGCCCTGCCCGACGACCAAGAGGCCACCCTCGCGGCTGTGCTTGCCTTGTCCCTGGAGCGGGCGGACCGGCACACCGAGGGCCTGGCCACGCCCCTGCTGCAGCTCGCGGGCTTCCTGGACCCCAACGGCATCCCCGTCCTTGTCCTCGCCGGCGGCCCGGTCCGCGTCCACCTTGTCCTCGCCCGGAGCGGCTTCGTAGGCCGAAGGAGCCTGGTCGCGCGCATGGCCGACCGCGGGCTGAGAAGAGGGAGCTTCCGATTGCTCGCCAAGACGGCGCTCGTGAACCGCCTGTCCCGCTGGGACAACACCAGGGATGCCGAATCGGTCCTGGCCGTCCTGCACCGGCTCAGCCTTGCCGATCTGCTGCCACCGGACGCGGAACACTCGTTCGGGGTGGTGCGGGTCCACGCGCTGACCCAGCGCGCCGCCCGTGACACCATCGGGGCCGGCCAGACCCGTCCCGCCTTGACAGTCGCCGACGCCCTCCTCGACAGCTGGCCGGAGATCGAGCACGACACCGCGCTCGCCCAGGCATTGCGTTCCAACACCGACCATCTCACCGCCAGCGCGGGAGAAGCCCTGTGGCTCGGCAAGAAGAACGGTGCCCACAGCGTGCTGTTCCGCGTCGGGCGGAGCCTGAGGGAAAGCGGCCAACTGGCTGCTGCCGCCGCCCACTTCCAGCGCCTGCACATCGAAGCCCACAACCGCCTCGGCCCCGACCACCCCGACACCCTCATCACCCGCCACGACCTCGCCAGCTGCCGGGGTGAGGCCGGCGACCCCGCTGCGGCCGCCGACATGAGCGAGGCACTGTTCGCCGACCGGCTGCGCGTCCTGGGTCCGGACCACCCCAGCACCCTCGCCACCCGCCACGCTCTCGCCAGATGGCGGGGTGAGGCCGGTGACCCCGCTGGCGCCGCCACCGCCTACGAGGCGCTGCTCGCCGACCGGCTGCGCGTCCTGGGTCCGGACCACCCCGACACCCTGGCCACCCGCCACAACCTCACCTACTGGCGCAGCCAAGCCAGCGACCAGGTCGGTGCCGCCGAGCTACTCGAGGCCGTGCTCGCCGACCACCTGCGTGTCCTGGGCCCGGATCACCCCGGCACTCTCACCACCCGCTACAACCTCGCACACCGGCGCGGCGAGGCCGGCGACCCCGCTGGCGCCGCCACCGCCTACGAGGCGCTGCTCGCCGACCGGCTGCGCGTCCTGGGTCCGGACCACCCCGACACCCTGGCCACCCGCAACGAGCTCGCCCAGTGGCGCGGCGAGGCCGGCGACCTATCCGGTGCCACGGAACTGCTCGAGGCGCTGCTCGCCGACCAGCTGCGCGTCCTGGGCCCGGACCACCCCGACACCCTCACCACCCGCCACAAGCTCGCCCGGTTGCGCGGCGAGGCCGGCGACCCATTCGGTGCCACGGAACTGCTCGAGGCGCTGCTCGCCGACCGGCTACGCGTCCTGGGCCCGGACCACCCCGACACCCTCACCACCCGCCACAACCTCGCACACCGGCGCGGCGAGGCCGGCGACCCCGCTGGCGCCGCCACCGCCTACGAGGCGCTGCTCGCCGACCGGCTGCGTGTCCTGGGCCCGGACCACCCCAACACCCTCAACAGCCGCCACAACCTCGCCTACCGGCGCGGCGAGGCCGGCGACCCCGCTGGTGCCGTCGAACTGCTCGAGGCGCTGCTCGCCGACCAGCTGCGCGTCCTCGGCCCGGACCACCCCAACACCCTCAACAGCCGCCACAACCTCGCCCAGTGGCGCGGCGAGGCCGGCGACCCCGCTGGCGCCGCCACCGCCTACGAGGCGCTGCTCGCCGACCGGCTGCGTGTCCTGGGCCCGGACCACCCCGACACCCTTGCCACCCGCCACGAGCTCGCCCAGTGGCGCGGCGAGGCTGGCGACCCTGCTGGCGCCGCCAAACTGCTCGAGGCGCTGCTCGCCGACCAGCTGCGCGTCCTGGGCCCGGACCACCCCAACACCCTCACCACCCGCCACAACCTCGCCGGTTGGCGCGGCGAGGCCGGCGACCCCGCTGGCGCCGCCGAACTGCTCGAGGCCGTGCTCGCCGACCAGCTGCGCGTCCTGGGCCCGGACCACCCCAACACCCTCACCACCCGCCACCAGCTCGCCGGTTGGCGGCGTCGAGCTCAATAGACAAGGGCGCTCCTGATGCGGGCCGGTCAGTAGCAATCGGTGTGGATCGCGGGTCTCTCAGCAGGGGATCTGCTGCTTTAGACGCGTCAGGCACACCACCAAGGGCCCACGGGCCGCCCAACATCGCAGCGGCGGCCGGGTCCGGGAAGCGGGCTGTCCCGGGGTGCTGTCGCGCCCGGCCGAGGGGTGGGGTGTTCACGAGTACGGCCGACCAGGGCTGCTGAGCACCGGTTGAAGATCCCTTCCCGGGGAGCGCGTGATCGTTTCCCGAATGGGTGTCGACCTACAGGTCGCCAGGGTCCCCTGTGCCCACGAACCTGGTGACTGACCATCGCATGAGATCGAGAAACTCGTTCGATGAAGGGCCGCACGCACACGGAGCGTGTGTGAACCAGTTGATCGTCGACGGCGAGTACAGCGGCAGGTCCGTCGACAGCCAACCGAAGCAGGCGGGCTCCGACTCACGGCCAAGGGTTCCCACAGCCCACTCGCGCGCTCGAAGTTCTTCTGCCGAGATCGACGGCGACACCCCGACCACCGGCCACAGCTGGTTCGCCTTCACCGCCCCGAACGTAGGCCACTGGGTGTTCCCCGGCCCCCTGTCGATCTGACACCGCGGCCCCCGGCCTCCGCCGTGGGGCCCAGCTGGAGGGTGCGGGTCCCGACGGGGACCCGGCGCCGGATCCCCGTCGGGCGTCCACGCGCTTGCCGAACGCCTCAAGGGTCCCCGGGGCGGCCCTACCTGGCAGGTGGTGTGCCGTCGGGCCAGACACAGCCCGAGTCGACGGTGAGCGTGAGCGTTCTGCGATCGTCCAGGCCCTCCCGCAGTACAACGGTGAAGCCGTTCGACTTGTTCTTGTAGACACGGTCGTTGCCGCTCTTGCGGTACAGCTCGAAGCCCAGGCTCGTCAGCTTCGTCTCGAATGCCTGGACGATCTCCGCATTCCGTTCCTTCGGTATCGTGCGGAACGCGCGGTCGTCGCTGGAGACACTGACTCTGCCCTTCGGGCCCGGGATGTCCGCAGTCTCGCATTCCATGGACTGGAAGACCGGCACGGCTTCCTTGGCCGTACCCACCAGGCTCGTCACGATCTCCGTGTCGTATGACGTGACCTGCTGGGTCGCTTGGGCCTTGGTGATGGTCGGCTTCAACTGCTCGCTGGTGAGCCCGCAGGAGGTCAGTGCCGTCAGGATGACGATGCCGGCCGTGATTCGTATGGTCCGCACGCTCAGCTCCACTTGCCGGAAATGACGAGACCCATGGCGTCCAGGGACTTGCCACCGTTGTTCCAGTAGTCGGAGTGTCCGACGCCCGGGTCGGTGGGGATCTTGTGGCCGCCGAAGTTCCCGTTGGACGGGTCCCGGCCGAAGGCCAGGTGGTTGTCCTCCTCGCTGGTGTATCCGAGAGGACCGCTGAAGCCGTTGGAGATCGTCGAGCCGAGTTCGCTCGCACCGTCTCGGACCCAGTTGAGCGGATTGGTGGAGACGGCGTTGTCGATCGCGTCGGCGTCGCCGCGCCCGGCGTAGACGTGGCTCGGGTCGATTCCCAGGTCCTTTGCGTTGTCGACACCCGTGCCGGGGCTGCCGACGAACATCACGGCGTCGACCGGCAGGCCCTTGTCCCGCATCGCGTACCCGACCGTGGTACTGCCGTAGCTGTGGCCGATGATCGTCTGGCGGGCCGGCTCGCCCTCGTGCGTCGTCCGCAGCCCCACCTCGAAGTTGTGCAGCTTGTCCTCCGCACCCTTGGCGTAGCCGTCGTCGGCTGCCTCCGGGATGATGCTCTGCGGCGCGTCGTAACCGACCCAGGTGATCGACGCGGTGGTCTTGTTCGAGGTCGGGTCGGCGCGGTCGGTCGAGGTGACCATGCGGTCCGACCGGTCGATGTCGCCGCCGATGCTGCCGAGCCTGGCCCCGGTTCCGGGCACGTACGTCACCACGTTGTCAGCCGTGTCCGGATTGTTGACCGCGACGATCGCGTGGCCCTTGCCATTGGTGTCGAAACCGAGCAGGTACGCGGGCGGGCGGCCGTCCCTCCCGCCGGTATCGAGGCGGGTCTGGATGGCGTCCATGCCCTTGAGCTTGTCGTTGAGCTCGTCCCGCTTCTCCCGCCACTGCTTGTGTTCGAGGCTCTCGGTGTACACCATCGCGCCGGGTACCGGCTTGTCGACGGGCTCCGGCCCGAGCCGGTCCAGCTCGCCCTGCAGCTCTCCGCGGCGCTGAGTGAGCGTCAGGCGGTTGGCCTCGTCCCGGGCGGTAGCGGGAATGCCGTCCAGGTTGCCGATCTGCTCGGGCTTGTTGTGGATCAGCTCGTGCTGCTCCTCCGGGGTCAGACCGTTCCACCACGCCTTGACCTGCTCCGGGGACGTGGACTTCGGATCCGGGACGTTGGTGCGGTTCACTGCGGCGTCGTGGTCGGCCTTGGCGGTGGCCGCGTCCAGGCCCATGCCGCTGGTTGCGTTGTCCGCGAAGCGGCGCAGCCGCCTGGAGATCTCCTGGTCGGCGTGGTCGGCCTCGGCGAGGGCGGCGTGGAGCCGGGCGCTCAGCTCCTGAGCCCTGTTCTGCTTGGCGGTGT
This sequence comes from Kitasatospora sp. NPDC048365, assembly GCF_043200835.1. Taxonomy (NCBI): domain Bacteria; kingdom Bacillati; phylum Actinomycetota; class Actinomycetes; order Kitasatosporales; family Streptomycetaceae; genus Kitasatospora; species Kitasatospora sp. NPDC048365. Next base: position 15,591 of record NZ_JBICYJ010000069.1, on the reverse strand, counting down.
CGGCGCGGGTATCGCCGTTCGGGTCGTTCTCCCAGGTCATGCCGCCGTCGGCCTTGACGGTGATGCCGGCTGCCCTGGCGTCGTCCTGGACCTGGACCAGCTTGGCCTGGGCGAGCGCGATGGACTCGTGGGCGTCCGCCAGCACACCGGCCACCAAACGCAGTTCGTCGTCCGCAGCCTGGAGTTTGACGCCGAATGCCTGGAGGTCGCGGTGGACCCGGTCGGCGGTCTCCCCGGTCCACTGCGAGTTCTGCAGGCGGCTCACCACCGTGGCCTGCCACTCCTCGACGTGCGCGGCGAACGCCGAGGTCAGCGCCTCGTACGCGTAGCGGGCACCGAGGAGGTCGTTGAGATCTGCGTCGTAGAGCGTCTGAACATCCATCGTGTCCCCCGATCAGGCCAGAAGCTTCGTACCGAACGGATCGCCCTGCTTCGCAGGAGCGACCGGACCGACCGAGCCCGCCTGTCCCGCGCGGCTCACCGACGCCGCAGCATCCCGGTCGCCGGCACGGTAGGTCTGGGCCATGCTGATCAACTTGCCGCCGTAGGCGTCCATGTCCGCGCCCAGCCGGTCCAACAGCGCCTTCCAGCCGCCTGTGCAGTCGCGCAGAGCCCCGGACACCTGCCACCCCTTGAGGCCGCCCGACGCCATGTCACTCGAGCCGACCACCTTGACGGTCTCACCCGGAACCCGCCCGGCGATCTCCTGCGCGCTCCGGCCCGAGCCCTCGAGCTCGCCCGGGTTCACCCCGAATCCCTCTGCCATGTCCGTCCCCCCAGTCGGTCCATACAACGGATCTTTGCACGCGTGCGTGACAATCCATCACCCGGGGTAGCGATCGCAGGGCTGTGCGTCGCGATCACGCCGCCAGTCGCCGCCAGATCGTCCGCGCCTGGTCCGGCCCGCCGAGTTCACGCACCGCCTCGAACAGGCCCGCGGAAAGCAGAAATCCCACCCGATCACATGGACCGGACGGGATCTCGTCAACCATTCCCGAGCCAACTCAAGAACAGTCAGAGGGGTGGGGGTGGAGGGGTTTTCGTGCAGGTCACAGGGCGCGACAGCACTCCCTGTCGCGGCCTTCTGCGACAGGGAGTGGTGGCAGCTCCGGTCAGGCGGCGGAGAGGGCCCCGAGCCGCTTGCGGGCGCGGTACGCCTCCAGGGAGACGGTGCCGGGCGGGGCGATGCTGCTCATGCCCGGACCAACGAGACGGGCCCTGCCCGGTCGCCGGCCCCGGCCGCCCTGGCCGCCCCGGCCGGAGAGGGAGAACAGCACAGCGCAGCGCCCCCGAACCCCGGGCGCCACCGCCCACCACCCTCCCTCTCCTCCTTCGTCGGTCGGTCGGGGGTGACCTGTCTCAGCGAAGGCGGCGTGGTTCTCACCGAAGGTGAGCGGATGCGGATTCGTCTCGGCGAAGGTTGATCACCACAGGCCAGAGCCGGTTTTGCTCGCCTGGATGCGGGTCCCCCGTGAGGCGGCAGTCTGGTTGGCCTCGCAGGCCCCGCCCTTCCACCGCAACCGTTGCTACCGATCTAGGGGTCGCCACCCACACCGACCGTGTCCACCAGGCACCACCACGCACACCGCCAAGTGAGCGCACCAGGTACCCCGCACGAACCACGCCAGAGCGCAGCGGCAGGCGGGCTGAAGCAGCGTGCCGAGACCGATCACGGCCGCGGCTGCGGCTGCGGCGGGAGGACGGCGGAGCGGCGAACGGTCGGGAGGCGGTGTGCCCCGGAATCGCCGGGAACAGCCGCCGCGGGTGCAGCGGCGGGCACACCACGCGACAGATACGCTTTGTGATCGAAACATTCCATAAAGTGAGGATCTCCTGATGCCGTACTCGCCGCTGCTGGTCAAGCCGTTCAAGGAAGAGCTGACCTCGATCGGGTTCAAGGAACTGCTGACCGCGGACGAGGTCGACGCCGCGATGGCCGAGGCGAACACCGGCGCGACCCTGATCGCCATCAACAGCATCACGGGCGCCGCGGCGGGCACGGCCCGCCCCGGGGTCCGCATCGCCCTGGAGAGCGACGGCAAGCACCCCGACCGGCTGTTCACGGTCTTCGACGAGCACGACCTGGAAGCCACCGCGCGGATGCGCGGCTACTTCCCCGACATCCCGCCGTCCCACCCGTCGTTCGCCCTCTTCAAGGACGGCGAACTCGTCTACTTCATCCCGCGCCACCGCATCGAGGGCCGCGACGCCCAGCAGGTGGCCGCCGAGCTCACCGAGGCCTTCGAGGAACACTGCCAGTAGCCCCAGGCCCACCCCGCCACCAAGGCCACTCGGCGCCCCGGCAGACACCCGGGAGCGCCGAGGCGGGGCACCAACAGCCGCGAGCCTTCGCTGAGACGAATCTGCATCCGCTCACCTTTGGTGAGAACCACGCCGCCGTCGCTGAGACAGGTCACTCCCTGACCGGCGCCGGCGAACCTTGACCAGTTGCCAGCAAAGTTGAACCAAACGCGGTTCGTGACACCGAACATGAACCGCTACACAGGTCAGTGCGTTGCAGGAAGCCCTGTCGAAGGCTGCGGCGCGGCCTTCGAGAAGCAGGACACCGGAACTCCAGGGTCCGCCCGGCTGGACTTCAGACGCCGCGCCCCATGACGGAGCTCCCTGACGGCGGGGCGGTCCTGGCAAATTCGAGTCGAAGCGCCTACTGGATCTTGAGCGCTTCGTCCCACACGTTGCCGCCGTCTGCCCAGGTCCACAGCCATTGACGCAGCGACGGTGCCGCGTAGCACAGGCCGTCGTGGGGGTTCTCTCCCCAGTCGGGTTCCCAGCCGTCGGCGTCCCAGAGCAAGACGGGATTGTCGATCGCTATCAGCGAGACGTGCCACTGCATGCTGCAGCCGCCACCGGTCAGGAAGAGCCATGATGTCGGCGGCCCCCACTCCGGGTCTCGGGTGCGAGGGGAGGTCGCGCATGGCCAGTCCGGCTGGTGCCACTCCGGGATGCGGCGTGGTGTCAGCGAGGCGAGGCCGTTTTCCGGGCCGAAGCCACCGTCGCCAATCTCGGTGTAGATGCGTCGGAGCAGGAGCGGCAGCTCGTACCCGAGCTGCCGCTCAACCTGTTGAACCTCGGTCTTCGTGATCGGAGGGAACGGCTGATCCGGGAAATAGCCGCGGGTGGCGCCCGCGCCTTCTGCGTTCCATGCGAGAGCACGCAACCGTTCCAGAAGCGCGTCGTCGTCTGTAGAGGTGCGCTGGGAGGGATCGGTCACGGGGTGGAACTGTAGTCAGGCGAGCACCCGGACGTCATGCAGCAAGGATCCGGAGTCACTCCCGCAAAGCCGTACGCCCTTGCGTATGCGGGTGCGCGGCCCTTTGCGGAAGCCCTGGAGTCCTTTGCGTATGCGGGTGTCCGGCTCTTTGCGTATGCGGGTGTCGGGCTGTCCCGCATCCGCAAAGGAGGGTTCCCCGCGCGGCAGCGCTCGGCGGGCGGCCGTCGTCGTTGCCCGGCCCGGCCGGGCCGCACAGAAGCCCGCGCAGCGCCACCGATCCCGTCCAACACCACCGCCCACCACCACCACAGCGGGAAGAGGGGCCAGGACAGGGATGTCAGAATTTCCGGACACCTTGGATGGGGCTCTGAGCTGCACCTTTGTCCGCCTTCCGCTGGACCCGGGGACCGGCGTCAGGACCTACGCCAGGACCTGCGTCAGGACCTGGGGCAGGACTCAGGCCAGGACCCTACGCCAGGACCGCTTCCGCTGCGTTCTGGCACCGTCCGGCGGCCTCGGTCGAGGCCGACCGCGCCACGGGGCCCAGGACCGGCCGAGGCCGCCTCCTGGCCGTCCGGTGGTCCGCCCCGGCCGGGGCGGCCTCCTGGCCGCCTCCTGGCGGCCGTCTGGCGGTCCGTCCCGGCCAGGGCGGCGGAGAACCCGGTCTTCGGCCGGCGCGCGCAGCAGGTGGTCGTCCTCCCGCTCCACCTGGTGCCGCGCCGCTCCTGCCCCGCTGCTCGGAGGCTTCGCCCGGCCCCGGGAGGGGGCCAGGGAGAAGTAGTCGGCGCCGATGGACAGTGGACAACCGTGCGCCGGGCTGGGCGGATGCGGGGCCGGGCGGCAGGGCTGGGGCAACCCCGAGTAGCAACCGCGAGTAGCGACCTCCAGTAGCCACCCGCAGTAGCAACCGCCAGAAGCAACCGGCGGCCGGACAGGGCCGCGGCCGCGCGGTGCGGCTCCGGGCGGCCGGTCTTCGCCGGACGCCACCAGGAGCAACAGCCCCGCAGGGTGGAACCCGCGCCGTCCGGACCGTGACCCAGAACCGCACCACCTACCACCAGCAGCCAGGGAAGAGGGACAGACACAGGGGGTTGTCGGATTTTCCGGCGCCCCGGAAGCCTGGTCTGAGCTGCGGAAACGCGCGGCGGCGGCCGGACGGGGCGGGGTGTCTGCGGTGGTACCTGCGCCCGTACCTGCGGTGGCACCGTCGCTGTCACCTGCGGTGGTGCCCACGTGGGACCGGCGCAGCGGCAAGAGAGCCGTTGGTCGGCCGGCCCCGGCTCGGTGCGGACGGCTTCGCCGGACGCATCCGAAGAACCAACAGCACGCCACAGGCGCAAACCCGAACCGACCAACCGAGACCAAAGGACAGAGGAGAAGGGTTGTCGGATTTTCCCCGGGACCGATCAGGTGCTCTGACCTGCGATGACGGCGAGCCAGGCCGTGGAGCGATGTGCTCAAGAGACACCCCACGAGGCACCCGGGAAGGCGCTCCACGAGGCATCCCACAAGACACCCGACAAGACACGGGCCGCCCGGGGCCGACCGCGCCGCCGGGCCGCGTGCTCGACGGCCTGGCCGCCGCCGTCGGGAGCAGACCGGCCGGGCCGGGGAGGGGACTGGAGGGCCGCTGTACGGCCCGACCGGGGCGGCACGGGGCGGGTGGAGGCGCAGCCAGCAGGCCAGCCCGAAAAGCCCATGCCCTCCCATCAGGTCATCTGCCATCCTCAGCCGGGTGCCAGCCCGTAACCGCCGCCTTCCGCGACACCTGTCGTGGCCGCTCGCCTCTACGGACATTAGCTCCGCCCTCGGTGAGACACCGTCCAACGTCCTCCAGCTCAGCTTCTTCGACCACCACCGAGCGGACGGGACTCTCCTCGAGGCCAGGTGGGTGCCACCGATCGGCTCGAACTACGGCACCGGCTTGCCCCCTGACTGGTGGTCGAGCGTCTGGATCACCGTCGCCCCCGTCTCGGGCGGCGAGCGGGCCATCTCCCGTCAGATCCTGCGTGAGCAGGCACTTCCCGAACTCCGGCAGTGGATCGACGAGGCCCGCCACGGATCGCAAGCATGGGCGCTCAGCAGACACAGCATCTCCTGGCAGCTCGTCGGCCAATCCCTCAGCCTCAGCCACGACCACCAGCCGTACCAACCGGTCAAACTCCCGTGAGACTCGTCAAACTTCGATGAGGCGGGACACGGCGGCCTGCGTGTCCTCTGACAGGTGCCCCTGACCGCTCTCACTCAATCGAGTCGTTTACTCAGCGAACCCAGTCGTTTCGCCTTCCGTCTCAACGAACCTAGGCGTGTAGGTGACGGTCACCCAGGACTGGTGGTGATTCACTCTTCCACCGACGACGGCCAGACATACCCGTAGGACTCGGCGCACTCTCGATAGCCCGCACAGACCACCGCACCGTTCAGGGGATGCGGGCGCCGGACGGCGGCGACGATGCGCTCGGCCTGGAGCTCGGGGCTTTCCTCGGTCACCGCGAACCCGATCCTCAGCTGGATGAACGGATCGGCGCTCTCACGCGGAACCATCAGGGAAACAAGGACCTGTCCGGGGTCCGAGTCCCACACGGAGACCCAGAAGGTGTCACTGTTCCACGCGGCCAGGGGATTCGGCACGACGAGCAACTGCTGATCCACCAGGTCGGCAACATCCCACGCCGGCGAGGGCCGCTCCGCCAGAGCCACAGCGCTCCCCTCGTTCGAAACTACGCGACCGACCTGGAGTGCACACGAGCCGTTGCCGCAGACGCGATCGCCCGCATCCTACCGGCGCGGCGGCTGGTCATGCGGGCGAGTGCCTGAGCCGTCAAACCTCGGCGTCAAAGGACAGCGATGTCGCGCACAGACAAATTGCCGGCCTACAGGCGTCTCAATCAATCCAGTCCGCGCAGGTCAACGCGGGCCGGTCGACCAACTTCGTTGCGACAGGTCAGTGCCCCTGACCGATTGACACGTGATCTTGACTGATGCGGGGTTTCTGTCACTTGATCTTAACCGGTGGGTGGGGAGGCAGTGCTGGCCGGCCTGTGCCCGCGTGCTGTTGCGGCCGATGCGTCAGGCCTGGGGTCAGGGAGCGGTGCTGGGGCTGGGAGTGCTGTCGGCACCGAAGGTGATGGTCTCCGGCTGGGAATCGCCGTAGCAGCCCGCATCGAAGCCGGCCCGGTCCAGGCTCGCCTGCTTCGACGGCGACAGTTCGTTCCACTGGGCGGCGCAGGTCTCCGCCGACGGCTGACCGCCGCGGTGGGTGATGTTCACGAAAGCGGCGGCGCCGGCCTTGGCGGACTGGACCCGGTCCGCCACCACCGGCGCGACTGACACGGAGGGTGACGAAGAAACCGGTGCCGCCATCGACGGAGCAGGCCCGGTGGCCTCAGGCTGCGCGGATGAACACCCTGCTACCAGGCCAGAAAGGCCGATGATGGATATGGATGCCGCGAGCTGTGCGATTTTCTGCATGATGGCAGACAGTAGCCGACACGAGCCACCCAATGCGGAGTGGGCCAGGCCTTGGCCGGGACCCACACCCCGCCCGCTGGCCGGTGCGACACGGCCGTTGCGAGTCGGTGGCCGAACCGCGCGGCCTGGCATCCAATTGCTGGTGGGGCCGCTGGCCTGACGGGCGGGCCCTTGGCAGTGCATCTTGACCGCCGGACCGAGAGTGCCCGGCACGCAGGTGCTGGTACGGGATCGAGCTCAGCAGTACGTCTCGATGAAGAGGAGAACGCGGCCGTCGTCCGCCGTGAACTCGTATGCCTCATGGACCGGCAGGTCGGCCGCACCGAGCCGGGCTCGCGCTTCGAGCCAGGCAGCCGGCCGCTCGGCCTCCGCCAGGAAGCGGGGAAGCCACCATCCGACCTCGTCGTCGTAGGACGTTCCCATCGACATAACGTCGGCCTCGACTGCGAGCCGCTTGGCCCGGCGAGGGTCCAGCGGCCCGCGGGCGAGCCGCCAGTAGGTGCCGCCGGCATCGGTGAAACCGCGGGCTGCCACGGGCCGGTCGACGTACGAGCCGCCAGGCTCCTCCTCCCCTGGCGACGGCAAGGCCGCGACCATGTCGGCAAAGGTCACCGCGCGCTTCTGCTTCTTCGACACCGCCACAGGATGCCAGGCCTACCACTGGTGGCCACTAGTCAAGATCACTTGGCAATCGGTCAAGATCGCGTGTCAGAGGACACTGCGGGCCGGGGTGCTGTCCTGGGTCTGCCCTAGGCCGGGCGCGAAATGCTTCCACCTGAGGTTTTGGGGTCGACTGTCCTAGGACAGTCTCAGGTCCGTCCCAGCAAAACGGACATAGTGGGGCAGCCTGAGACGGGGCTGGGACAGGGCCCCGCAGGCTGCCCCAGCTCTGTCTCAGGGCCGCCGGGCGTGCCGGGTTGGTGACCCGTCTCGTCGAGCTTCGACGTGTCTCAACGAAGTTTGACCGGCGAGGGCTTGTCTCCCGGCCGCTGGAGGGCGGAGGCCGCCAGCCAGGTCGGTCGCTATTCCCAGGCGACGGCGACGAAGCACCGGGTCGCAACTGGAAGACCGCCCTAGCTGCCCCGTCGACAGTGAGGTGCACGGAGCGGGATGCGGCGGGGGCGAGACGGGTATCGCGTACTGGGAGCGTGAGTCCGTCGGCCGTCGGGCAGGGGAGGGATGGACGTGGGAGGTTCCGGTCGACGATTCGGCCCGCAGGACGCCTGGGCTGGACTGACCATGCTCGTGCTGCTGTTCGGCGGTCTTGTCGCACTCGCCCTCCTCATGCCGCCCATCGAGTACAAGTGCAACGGCTCCAACTACCCGACCCTCCCGTGCACGCCCATCCGTCCCGAGCCAGCCCCGACCACCCGGTGCCCGACCGACTGGTGGGAGTATCGCAGCCTCGACCGAGAGACCGCCGCGGGCTGTGCGATGACCCGGCCGACTCCGCTGCCCTGCCCGACCACACCGCACACCTACTGGGTGGCACGGGAAGAGGAAGCGCTTCCGCCGGGCTGCTCCTACCCGCGGACGGCCGCGGTGTCACCGTCCACCTCGCCGCTCTCCCAGGGCTGACCCGACACTCTGCAGCCCGACCCGCAACTCGCAGCTACTCCAAACGTCACCGCTGAACCGATGGTCGAACTTCGCTGAGACAAACCCTCGATGGTCAAACTTCGATGAGACAGGTCAGTTGGTGGCTGGACACGGGTGGAGACAGAAGAGACAGATCGTGTCGCGCAACGCTCCCACCTGGGAAAACACCTGTCTCATGACACAGATGACACAGGTGGAGGCAGATCGGAGACAGGTGGCTGGCCGCGCTGCGGTGCGGCCGGCGGGCGGGTCGGCGCACGGACGGCGGTGGACAGGCCCGTCGGATGCCGCGTTTCCCCTGGACAGCGGCGCGTTTCCCCTGGACAGACCCGGCTGCCGGGAGCGGGTGGGCGTGACCTGGGCGAGGCCAGGGCGGTTGACCGGTCATGACGCACCTGCCCCCCCCGGTTCTCGGCGGCCCGGCCTGGGCACCGGGCTGACCGCACTGCTGCCCGCCGCCGCATCCGCCGGTCACCGCGCCGCCGAGCAGCTCCTGCTGCTGCGCGAGGCGGCGGTGCCGGTGCTGGTGCTCACCGCGGCGGTGGAGCCGCTCGGGCTGCTGGCCGACAGCCAGGACGCGGTGACCCGCGAGGCGGCGGCTGCAACGGCGGCCCGGCTGCGCGCGGCCGCCGAGGCAACGGCCGTCCCGAGCCGGTGAGTTCCGGCGGTACGGAACTCACCGGTGCAGGTCAGGTGCGGGTCGGGTCTTGGCGCAGGGCCAGGGAGATGCTCTGAGCGGCACGGCCGACGCTTGAGTGCCTGAGAGGGCGGTCCTGGGCGTCGACCAGGTAGGTGAGCGGTTCGCCGAGGCCGACGAAGGCGATCCAGCCTCCGCCGCTGCGGTTCTCGGTCCAGCCGACGAGCTGGTCGTCACGGGCGGCCAGGCACAGGCTGTCCTGTCCGGCCCAGCCGCGGATCTCCCAGCCGGGGCCGATCTCCGGCAGCGGGCCGGCATAGGTGGTGGGGCCGAGGCCGCGCCAGTCGATCGGCAGCAGGTGGAGCGGATCCGGCTGCGCAGCGGGCGCGGTCGGCGCAACGGCACTTGTTCCTCCGCGCGGAGGAGTGAGGTCGGATCCGCCGCCTTGAATACCTCCGCGAGGAGGAGTGAGGTCGAATTTGCCGGATGGGGCGGTCGGCGGGCCGGGAGCGGGCTGCGGCCGGTCGGCGGGAGGCCGCGAGAGGTCGGCGCCATCACCCCCTCGCGGGGCTATCGGGTCGCCGGCGCCGCCCTCGCCGTCACCGCCATTACCTCCGCGCGGAGGAACAAGGGTTGGTACGGCCGGGGCGGCGGGCGCCTGCTGCTGGGCGGGCATCCCCGCAGTCGGCGACCAGTCGCCCCACCCGTGCAGCGCCTCCCAGCGGATGGTGCGGCCCAGGCGCAGCATGCGGCCGGTGAGGGCATCGAGGCTGGTCTCCAGCAGGCGCAGCGCCTCGCCCCCGCCGGTGTCGTCGCTGGCCTGGGCGGCGACGGCGTCGATGCGCTCCAGGTAGCCGGCGGCGATGCGCTGCATGCGTGAGGCGAGCTCCAGCAGCTCCTGGCGCTGTGCGCTGCCCCGTTCCAGGTCGCCCTGCGGCCCGCTGTCATTTCCTCCGCGCGGAGGAACAAGGGCGGCGGCGAGGGCGTCCTCCTGGCGCTCGGCGACGGTCCGCCGGTACGCCTTCGACTCGCACGCCCGGTTGCACGACTTCTTCGGCCGGCCCCGGCCAGCGTGCGGCGCAAGCTCCTTGCCGCAGCCCCGGCAGGTCCGTCCCGAGCCGTCCTCACTCCTCCGCGCGGAGGTATCACTGACCATGATCCGCATCGTAGGCGGGACCTGCGACACCTTCCCAGCCGGGCTTGCGCCCGTACTTGCGGCGGCACCGCCGCTGGTGCCTGTGTGGAACCGGCCCAGGACCAGGACAGGCGCGGTCGGCCTGTGCGCAGAGCGGGTTGAGTGGGAGTGCTCAGGCTCCTGCGGTGGCGGGTGATCCAGTCTTGACCCGACCGCCCGCTGCGCCTCCCCACCCGAGGAAGACCCCACCATGACTCCCTCCGCCCGCACTTGCCGGATCCCCACCCTGCTGGCCCCCGCGTTCGACAACTCCCTCTCCCTCGGCTATCTCCTGGTCGTCGCGGGTGCGGCCGCGGTCTTCGTCGACTCCGCCATCACCACCCACGACCTCTCCTTCTCCGGCATGCTCCTGCTCCTGGTCACCGCGCCCTTCGGCGTCCTCACCATCCCCGTGCACGTCCTCCTGTGGGACAGCCCCGTGGCAGGCCCGGCACTCATGCCCGCCACCGCCCTGGCCGCCGCCCTCGTCAACGCCGCCTTCCTCGGACGCATGGTCCGCGCCAACCGCCGGCCCGCGGTCGGCGCCTGACACCCCAACCGCAGACCCGGGCCCGTCCACAACCTTGTCGCGGGCCGGAGAGGGCGTTACCAACCGGCACCCACCGGCGCCCCCTCACACCCACGGCCACGGCTCGGCTGTCTAGGACGGACCGCGTCCTCGGCGTCGTCGTACTGGCACGGCCTACTTCCATCGCGCGCCGACGGGATGACCCCGGCAGAGATCGACCGGGCGGCCACGGGCTGGAGCGGCTCCAGCGGGTGCGGGGCCTGGTGCACGCGCCGCACCCGTGTCATGGCTGAGCACGTACATGGCGGCCCTCGGCCGGACGGGCTGCGGGCACCGGCTGCTGCACCCCGTGCTGCACCCGCTGCACAACCCAGCCCCGGCGCTGCACGAGTACGGCGAGCGCGCCGTCCTCGTCCCGCCCGGCCGGGGCCGCGGCGGCGAGCAGCTCCTCCACCACGGCCCGCTCCCACCTGCCGGCGCCGGTCCACGAATCGACGACGTCGGCCGGCTCGCTCGATCAGCCCGGCCTCGTCCCCGCCGCAGCGCCCCCGACGGCAGCCCAGGTGTAACCGACGGGCGAGCAGGGGCGGAGCCTCATGCCGGCGGGGGACGGGCGATGCTCCGAGCGGCGCAGCCGTTCTTCCGCCGTGGCGAGTGCGGTCGCACGCTGGCGGCAGGGCGGTCCGGCCGTGAACCCCCGAGCACGGCCGGACCGCTGACGGCTCACTCGACCCGACCTTCGAGGGATGCCGCCGGGAGGTCTCGGTGAAGTCCGACCTGCCCCTCACGACCGACCGGCACGACGCCCTGACCAGCCGGCTTCAGGCCCTGCCCGGCGCCACCTTCGCCGGCTGCATCTCCGACGCCTGCGTGTCCACCGGCTCCGGCCTCACCCACGCCCACTGGACCCCGTAGCGGTACCGACCGGAACACGCAGACACATCCGAGGGCCCGGGCGACGGTGCGGAAGAATCGGTGCGCCGGTGCACGCCGCACACCCATTGCCCGCGGCACGCACCGGCCCGCGCCAGCAGTAGCGGCGGGAGTCGGCCCCGCAGGTAGCCTGATCATGATGCCCGCCGGGACCGAGACGCACATCCCGGCCATCACCCGGCGGGCATCACCTTCCGCCATGGCACCCCGCAACGGTCAGACCGTGTAGTACGCCGGGCTGCTTTCGAAGCCCCCGGTGACCGTCCGCACCGTGATGCGGTGCGACGAACCGGGTGTCACCTGCACGAAGCCCTTGGTGGGGGTCGGACCGAAACTCGTGACGGTGGTCAGCCGGCCCTGGTCGTCGGGTGTGACCGTGATGCTGTAGCGCCCGGCCAGGCACGGGCCCGCGGTCTCAAGGGTGTAGCGGTCGAAGGTGACGTCGACCTGGGGGTGCCCCTCGAGGCAGGTTCCCTCGATCGTGAACGGTGCGGTCGGGCCGCTGCCGGGGTTCGGGTCCACCTTCGTGATGGTCATGCCGGCAGGACCCGGGGCCGACGGGACCGGCCCCTGCGGCGGTTCGAAAGTCGCTGTCGCCGACGGGGAGGGCGAGGCGGTGGTCGACCTGCCGGTGCCGCTGGCGGCGTTGCCCGGCCCGGGGGTGCCAGTTGCACCGGGCGAGCCGGTGCTGCCCGGACCCGGCGGCGGCCCGTCCACCGCCGTACGCGCCGGATCCGAGATGGACGCCGAAGGCGACGCGCTCGGCGAGGAGGAGCCGCTCTCAGACGGCGAGGCAGCGCCGGCGCTCCTGGTGGGTGGCCCTCCAGCAATCGTCGGCGGCGTGGAGCCCGGGCCCTGATCCGTACCGGGGACAACAGCGACCAGCACTCCCACGAGACCAACCACGGCCAGCAGTGCCACGGCCGCCACGGCGGCCTGACGCCGCGACGGCAGCCACCTATTCAGGTCCGCGGGGCCGCCCGGCGCCGGGGCGTCCGCTTCCGGTTCCACAGGCGCCGGGGCGTCCGCTTCCAGCCCCGCAGGCGCAGCAGGGGGATGGCCAGGAAGGGTTTGGTCGGGCTTGTGCGTGCGGGCCTGCGCCCGCAGTTCTTTCGCCCGCGCCCCCGCCTGCGCCCGCAGTGCCTCCGCCTGCTGCCAGCGTTCGTCGTGCAGCTGTTCGTCTTTGGTGCCCAGGGCGATGACGTCCTTGATGAACTGCGTCTCACTCGGTTCCAGGAGCATGTCCCCCTTGAAGCGGCGCCCCACGGTCGCCGGTGAGGTGTGCAGCTTCCTTGCGAGGACGACCATCGAATCCGCGCCCGCCCACTCGCGGAGGAGGATCGCCAATCGGTCCAGATGGGGGTTGTCGGTCTCCGGCGGCTCGTAGACCCGGCCACCCCGGCGCGGTGTCGCCGCACCCTCGCCCATGCTGCTCCTACTTTCTCGGGCAGCGCCCGAGTGAGAACTGTTTATGAGTACCTATCAGTTCCCTGGCGGACGCGACACAAGGACCGGGCGGAACACCTGTCCGCTTCCAGGCTCCCGCCGGTCGACGGGCCGGGCACCCTACCGGCGAGGCCGCCTCAGCGGCCGCCGATCGATCTGTGAATCTTCACGCTGCCTGCGTGAGCTGCTGTTTTTCCCGGCTCTCGATGATGATTGGTGGGGTTTGCGGTCAGGCGTTCCCAGCGTGGCGCGGGCCGGTCAATCTGGGTCCAGCGCCGCTTCCGGCGGTGCGGTCCCGGCCGGGCCTTCTCACTTCCGCTTCCAACAACGGAGAAGCATGTGAACCGCATCATCCAGCGCGTGGTGAAGGCCATCGCGCTCACGTTGGCCATGCTCGGCCTGGCCGTTCTCGGCACGGCGGTGACCGCCTTGCCGGCGGCCGCCACGACGGTGCCGGACGTCTTCGTCGGCGCGACCAAGGTCGGTGGCGACACCCTCCAGATGAACCAGACGCTGTACGGCGGGCAGTACATCCAGTCCAACAGCGGCCAGTTCGCGCTCCTCATGCAGGGCGACGGAAATTTGGTCGAGTATGGACCCGAGTCCAACGGCTGGGGCGGGCCGCGCGCGGTCTGGTCCTCGGGCACCTGGGGCCAGAGCGGCAACCGCGTCGTCATGCAGGGCGACGGAAACCTCGTGATCTACAAGCCGAACAACTCCGCCGCATGGTCCTCGCGCACCTACAACAGCGGAGCCGTCTTCCTGCGGCTGCAGGACGACGGGCGCATCGTCCTGCAGCGCTCCGACGGGCTCGTCGCCTGGCAGACCGGGACCTGGGCCCACCTGGCCAGCGCCTACCCGTTCGGCTCGTACCAGCTGAGGAGCGGGCAGCAGCTCAACGCCAACCAGTACCTCGCCAACGACCGGTACCGCCTGTTCCTGCAGGCCGACACCAACCTGATCCTCTATGGCCCCGGCTTCCACATCCTGTGGCAGAGCGGCAACCACGCGTTCAACCCGGGCCGGATCTGCGGCGGCGCGTCCAACGTCCGCATGGTGGTCAACTCCCAGGGCAGCCTCGAACTCCGGGCGGTCTACAACCCCCAGGCGACGGACTCGAGCGGCAGGGTCGTCTGCCTGAGCGCGATCGATCAGGTCTGGTTCAGCACGCCGGCGGCCGGCGCCGGTAGCTTCGCCCCGCTCCAGACCGACGGGAACTTCGTCCTCTACACCAGCGGAGGCAGCCCGGTCTGGGCGACCGGCACCAACGGCCGCGTGTAGCAACAGCCCCGGAGAGCACTCCACACACAACACCGCAAACGTGCGGGGCGGCGCCGACCACCGGCACCGCCCCGCACGTCGCCCTACCCCGAACGCTGGCAGCAGGAGCCGGCCGTGAACCCCCGAACACGGCCAGGCGCCTGACAGTCGATACCGCTTCGGGTACCTGCCTCGAAGCGCGCCGCCGAGCCGAGCGGGGCCGACGAGCGACAGCAGGGCGGATGCACGCACAGTGAGCGAGCCGCTACTGTCCAATCGCAATCGCTGGCGCTGGCCGGCTGACGAGAGGAACCACCCGTGGGTGACCACATCACGCAAGAGCAGCTTGACGCTGTCCTCGACTCCCACCCCGTCCTGACCGCTGAGGGCTATGGCAGCGGTCTGGCCCCCGACCCCGGCGCGGCACGCAAGAGCCTGTCCACCGACATCGAGGGTGTGCGTAGGGCCGCCCGCTGGATCGAGGACCAGCCGTGGACGGCGGAAGTCGACCCGCGTTCGCCGAGCTCCTACGGCGCCAAGCACGCCATGGAGGCGGCCGGGCACGGCTACGTGACGAACGGTGCGTTCGTCGCCGCCTGCCTGCTGCTCGGCGTCCCGGCCGAGCTGGACGACCTGAACCCCAGCGTCGCCATCCGGGTCTGACGCTCAGCTTGTGGCGCCCCGCCGCTCTCTCCGTACTGCGGAGGCCGGCGGGGCGCCAGCGTGTTCGGCGATGCGTCCACCGGCGGCCAGCCACGGGCCGGTGCACGCTGGACCGAGCGGGCCCTATCGAGAGGAACACGACCATGAACCACAAGCCGATGTCCGTGAATAGCGACGGACACCTGGAATGCCCTGCATGCGGGAGCGACTACACGCACGTGCGCCACGTGACCGTGCAGTCCCGTCAAGAAGACTCGGAGGACCAGTTCTTCCGCACGAACACCACGGACGGAACCGTGACGCTCGGAGACCCCGACGCGCGTGCGTGCAGCGGCCGTCGCCACAGCATCGCACTGTGGGTCGACTGCGAGCACTGCGGCAGCGCGTTCGACGTCGTACTCAGCCAGCACAAGGGGCAGACCGAGGTGTTCACAGAGCTTCGCCGCGAACCACGCTGACCGCCCGACCCTGCCTCATCGGACGCCCCGTCATCTGCCACCGGCCGGTGGGGCGTCGGCGTGTGCGGGGTTCCGGCGGTTCGGCGGACGGAACCTAGTGCCGCATCAGCCAACGTTCGCCCTCTTGTGACGAGTCGCCCGGATGCTGCGGACAGCGGCTCGGGGCGGTCAGAATGGTCGCGTGGCCGA